>NZ_CP023278.1:6082500-6430000 GCF_002896875.1 Nostoc sp. CENA543 | reverse complement strand
CACGATGATATCGGGTTGAAACTCTGTTAGTAATTTGGTGTCGCTCCAATGGCGATAACTCAACGGTTGGGGTAGAGATTTGTAAAAGATTAGCGGTTCGGTGGGGAAGGAGTAGGACGAGAAATTGGGATAAGATTTTAACTCATCTAACCCAGGCATAGGGCGATCGCCTACTTGTTTAGGATACCGATCATTAAACTGGGGATGGACTAAAAAGACCTCATGTCCTTGTTGTAGTAACCAACGCACCCTCTGGTGAACAGCAACAGAAACACCAGTCAAAAAAGGAGCATATAACCCTGTAAATAAAGCAATGCGAAGTTTAGGCTTGTTCATAATCTTGAATAAGTTTGTGAATCTTGTTTGATCAATTTGAATAAGGTCTAGGATTTACGCATTGATTCCAAGAGTTCACAGAGAAATTTGGCGATCGCTTGGTTGATCTTGTGTTTGATAGGGACGATATTCCTTCAATCGGATCTGCCAAGAACCTTGCACTTCATAGGTAACACCACGCCAATGGACTGTCGGCATATCAAATGAGCGAAACATGGCTATGGCATAAATCCAGTGTGTGAAAGGCATTCCTATGATCATCTTCCAGATGAGTGGCCATGATAATTCTATGACTGGCTTACCTTGAGAACGAATCACTGGCTGAATACTCAACTCCAAGAAGATCATGAGCATCACTAACGCCAGTATATAAATTACGTACCAAAGGAAGGCGAGAGTAGCTGTATTGCCATCACCACTAAACGAAGCTAGTACCATCACCACAATTAACAGATGTGGTAACAAAATCGTAAACACCGTATCAGCCACCACCGCAGGCCACAAAGGGTGGTAAAGACGAGAAGCCATTAATTGACGTTGTAACCAATACCTCAAACTTGGCAAATCTGTCTCTTCTTGATTCAACATAATCAAAGAAGGTACAAACTTCACCTTCAGGTTATGTTTACCCAAAACACTACGAATCATCGTGTCTTCGCCAAAGGCTTGTCCCCACTTCTCCAACAGTCCTGTCTGATGCAACACCTCTGTCTTAATAGCTAAAGTCCCGCCCCAAGGAATCCCGTAGAGGTACATCTGTACAATGGCTGAAACATTCCAGATGTAACGGACTAGAGAACCCCAATACCTGCCTGTAGGAAGATACCAACGATTTCCTGTAGTTGCACCCACAGAAGGATTATTTAACGGTGAGACTAATTCCCGCAACCAATTGGAATGCACTATCGTATCAGCATCCACTAACGCCACAACCTTATAAGACTCATCTAGTTCCGATACCGCTTGAATTAAAGAACTACATTTGAGACTACAGGTCTGTCGGATACTTCGCAAATGATTAATTTGGTAATTAGTCACACCCAATTGATTAATCGTATCGCTCACCACTTGCCAAGCTGGGTCTTGTTCACTATCAATAATCAGCTTCACATCGTAATTTGGATAGTTTTGCTGAAGTAAAGAAGTTAAACAATTAGGTAAAAACGGGTCAGCACCCCTTAAACACAACACAACGGCTGTTTTCGGTAATTGCTCATCAGACAAAGTTTTGGAGGGAGAATTTAAACTCCACAAAAACAGCAATACGCTGCTCACCTGAATAACTAACCAAATAACCAAAAATTGCGATATCGACACCACAAAATCATTCATTATTTATGACCTCTAAAAAATCATTCACCAGCTATTTACAAAGTTCATGATCTGTTCTAGAGAGCATATCTAATCGTGATTGAGTGACTATGAAGTCTTGCACCACTATCTGAAGCAATAATTTCTCCATCTTTTGAGAGACTCCAATCAGCAATTAAATTCTCGATATTCCCAGGATTGAGCGGAAATAAACAACTGTAGGATTTACGCAGAATTAAAACAGATCAAGAGTTTGCACCACTTCGTTATGTAAATCCTCAGTTAAAAACTTAATAGCTAATTCACTTCTCAAATAAAACCAAAAAACCCCTTTTAACCTTATTCATTCTCTGCATTAACTTTGGCATTAATTCCTGCCTTTCTTATGCTCCCAACCCCAGAGAATGGGAGTGTTCAAAGAGAAATTTTGCTATCAACAGGTTGATCTAAAAAATCATAGGGATGATACTCGACCAACCGTACATTCCAAGGGCTGCGAATCCGGTACATAATCCCTCGCCACTTGACAGTTGATATCCATATAGAAGAGAGCATCGCTAGCCCATAAACCCATTGTGTTAAAGGTATAGCTAACAACATTCTCCCTATCAATGGCAAAGACAACTTTGTCCCTGGCTGACCTTGATGGCGAATCACTGGTTGTAATACCATCTCAACCAGCAGCATTAACGAAAGTAATCCCAAAGTGTAAATGCTGTAGGATTTAAATAATAAATCTGCTACTTCCCACTGGGCATCACCTAACGACAAGAAGAACAACACAATTGTGAAAGTGGGAAACAAAATACTAGACACAGCCTCACTGACAATAGCTAGCCATCTGGGATGGTAGAGACGCGAATAAAGAATCAGACGTTGGAGATAGTCAAGTATCCCCAACAAATCACACTCTTCACGATTCACCATAATCAGCGACGGCACAAATCTCACCTTCAAACCATGCTTTTTGAGGATGTTGTGCATCATCAAATCTTCCCCAAAAGCCTGCGCCCACTGCTCTAAAATTCCTGTGTGACGCAGTACCTCTGTTTTCACAGCCAAAGTCCCACCCCAAGGAATACCAAATAGGTACATCTGCACAACTGAAGCAATATTTCCTGTGTAGCGTACCAACGAACCCCAATATTTGCCAGTAGGTACATACCAACGATGACCGGTAGTAGCCCCAATTTTAGGATTATCTAAAGGACTAACTAACTCTCTTAGCCAATTGGAATGTACAATGGTGTCTGCATCAACTAAAGCCACTACTTGATAAGAATCATCCAATTCAGAAATAGCTTGAATCAAAGAACTACACTTGAGACTACAGTTGTGGCGAATGATTCTTAAGTGATTAATTTCAACATTAGTCACACCCAATTGATTAACGGTATCATGAGCAATTTGCCAAGCTGGGTCTTCTTGACTGTCGATAATCAGCTTTAAATCATAATTGGGGTAGTTTTGTTGTAAGAGTGCCTCAATACAGTTGGGTAAAAAAGGATCAGCCCCACGCAAGCACAGAATTACAGCCGCTTTAGGTAACTGTTCATCAGGTAAATTTTTCGTCTGCGACAATCGCACATATAACAAAAATAACAGTGAAATAAATACCTGAATCCCCAACCATCCCAGCAAAGACCTAAACAAGAATGCTGCCAGTTCTCTCATGACATTTATAAGTCTCCGGCAACCTGTGCCATCTGTAATAGTTGAGAGGGAATTAAACCAGTTGGTAGTAAGCACTTTAGTCCTTGAGAAAATCAGCACTAAAGTGCTTACTACCAACCATTGCTAACTTAGGGATCAAGTGAGTATTTCAAATCAATATTGACAGTTGTATTTTTGGTGACAGTAAAACTGGATTTACTAAACTTAGGTGTCCCAGTTTGAATAGAAACTTTAGGATTATTAGAAATCCCAAAGCCTTCCTTGGGAATGCCAAAGAAATCAGAATCTAGTTTTTGATTACCATTTTGATCATCTACTACCGCTACAGCATAAGTGCCGCGTTTTAAGCCATAAAAATGCTTAGTGATAGACTTACCTGTAATGCGAGTACAACCGCTTTGTACTTCACTGCGATCGCTTAAAGGAAAGCCTTTTTCACTATCATAAATTCTCATGCAAATTTGACCTTTTTGATGCCGGATTCCGTTGACAACTACTGTTAATTTAGATGTAGGCTCTGCATTCAAAGGTTTAATACAAGTCAAGCTTAGTAAACTAGCTAATAAAACTTGACTTAAGCGATGAATTTTCATTTGTTTCTCCTTGTTATTAGGGAATGGGGACTGGGGAATGGGGACTGGGGACTAGGGATTAATTTTAAATCTCCCCTGCTCCCTGCCCCCTGCCCCCCTGCCTCATTTAAGTAGCTTTTGAATATCAGTTGTTTCTAGCCAATGCTTGGTTTGACTTAGCCCTGTTTCTAAATCAATTTTGGGTTTGTAATCTAATAAACTTTGGGCTTTAGCAATTGAACAGGCATAGGGACGACTCATAAAATCTACCGATTCTGGAAGGATATCCGCTTTCTTACGAAATAGTTTTTGTCCCTGATGGCGTAGCTTTAAAAACAGTTTTATTTCATCTTTTGGTAAAGACATAGGCGTTGGTAAACCTTCCATTGCGGCTAGGCGCATGAAATATTCTTTCCAAGATGTTGCTTCGCCATCGGTGATATTAAAAATCTCGCCGTGTGCCTGTTTTTCTACTGCTAAAAAGATAGCATCAATCAAGTTATCTACATAGACATGATTAATAACACCTTGTCCATCATTAGGATAAGCAAATAACTTTTGACGCATGAAGTGAATAGGTCTAACTACCCAAGGTAAACTTCCAGGCCCATAAACATCACCAGCGCGAATAATAATGATGCCGAAATCTGGGGGAGAATTGAGGGGTAAAAGTTCCTTTTCGGCAGCTATTTTGGTTTGACAGTAGGGGTTATCATTAGCGGAGAGTTGACCAGATTCGGTGATGCGATCGCTATAATCAAATCCATACACCAAAATACTAGAAAGATGCACAAAAGTCTTGACACCAGCACTTTTAGCAGCTTTCGCCATATTCACAGCTCCGCCAACGTTCATTTCCTGAAACTGTTTAATGGGGCCAGCTTCTTCGGTAAGTTGAGCAGTATGTAAAACAACATCTACTCCCTGACAAGCCTTTTGCGCCACAGTAGCATCGGTGATACTACCAACAATTACTTCAGCACCTAATTTCTTGGCTGCATCAGACTGATTAGAGCTTTGCAACCCACGCACCTTGATTCCCTGTGCGATAGCTAACTCAGCCGCACGCAAGCCGATAAATTCATCAATTCCAGTAATCAGCAGAGTCTTATTTTGCAAATTCATACTTATTAAAGAGGGGTGTAGGGGTATAGGGGTGTGGGAGTGTAGGGGTGTAAGGGTGAGGTACACAAAAAACTAATTACTGTTTCCTCTTCCCTAATGACTATTGACTAATGACTAATGACTAAAAAATATCTGCCGGGTCTGCGGAACGAAGTTTGTTAATAGCAAGTGCGCCTGAAGTTATGCACATTAACACGGCTGAAATAAAGACAATTAAAGCATTGTTTCCAGTCATAACGATTGGTAACTTTGTAGCTTCCATTGCAAAATCATACAAAGCTACGGAAACTAAAAACCCTGGGATGTAAGCTAATAATGCTAAGATTAAAGCTTGTTGAAATACCACATTTAAAAGATAAGAATTGGGATAGCCAATAGCTTTTAATGTGGCATAAGCAATAAATTGGGTAGCAATATTGCTGTAGAGAATTTGATAGACAATAACCACACCCACAACAGAAGCCATTGTCAGCATGAGGTTGAGAATGAAACCAATTGGTGTTCTAGCAGACCAATATTGTTTTTCAAAATCAATAAACCCTTGGCGTGTAAATACCCTGACATCATTAGGTAAATTAGCACGTAAATTTGCTAATACTTTGTCTTTATCAGCTTTGGGACTGAGAGTGATGATACCTATATCTATTTTTTCAACTGGGCGAGTATTGGGATTGATGCGAAGAAAAGTTGAGTCACTAACAATTAAGTTACCATCAACACCAAAGGAAGGGCCTAAACTAAATAAGCCACCAACTCTAACTTTGTAACCTCTAGGCCCATCAAAGGGAAAGATTTCAATTGTCTGTTCGGTATCGCCTTTTTCAAAATTTTCAGCGATGGGGCCAAATTCTGGTCGTGAATCCCTGTCAAATAACATGACATCAGGAATTTTCAGCCTATCTAAATTCTGCTCAATTTCAGGAATATTCAACACAGATTGGCCTGGGTCGAAACCCATTACATAGATAGAATATTTCTCTCCAGTTGCCGGGTTTTTTAACTTAGCAAATTGCAAATACATGGCGTTAACTGATTCCACGCCCTCAAACCCTAAAGTTTGGTATAAACGAGTCCGAGAAAAACTTTGATTTGCCGTCAAAGCTTTATATTGAGAACTAACTAAAAATAAGTCACCTTTGAGGCTTTGGTGTACTGCGGTAGCACTAGAATAAAGAGCGTCTTGGAAACCAAGCTGCACAAACATCAGCAAAACAATGAAGGCAATACCGGCTACAGCTACCAGGAAACGCAGCCTTTGTTGAGCTAGCTGTAGCCATGCTAAAGGAATTTTAAAATTCATGGCTTGAGGTTGGGGAGTGGGGATTGGGGATTAGGAACTGGGAATTTGGGGATTGATCACTTTCCCCGTTCCCTAATGGCTGTTGACTAATGACTAATGACTGTTGACTATTGACTGTTGACTATTGACTAAATCTGAATCGCCACATCAACTTGTAAGTTAGTTAAACGAGATACCCGTTGATTATCTGCGGGTTTATCGATAGATATTTTGACTTCGATGATTCTGCGGTCTGTGTCAAAGTTGGGGTTGATACTGAATATGCTTTGTTTATCAACTTGTAAACCAATTTCTTGGACTGTTCCCTGTAGTTTTCCGCTAAATGCTGTACTGGTGATGATGGCTTTTTGACCTACACGGACGTTCTGAATATCGGTTTGATAAACTTCTGCAACAACATACATTTGTGATGTTTTGCCAATATCAGCAAAGCCTGTATTACCTATCGCTTCCCCAGTTTTGGCATGAATTTTCAAGATTTTGCCGTCTATTGGAGCTTTAATATAAGCTAATTCCTGGTCGGCTTTAGCTTGTTTGACTGCTGTTACAGCACTTTTGACTTGATTTTGCGCTAACTCTACATCTACAGTCCGTACTTCTTGAATACTGTTGAGTCTCGCTTTACCTTCTTTGATTTGGTCAGCGAGGGTGTTTTGAGTGCGGGTAAGTGCAGCTTTGGCTTCTGTTAGTTGTTGTTGTGCTGTTTTTAATTGCAAGGCTTTGGCATCAGCCGCAGAAGCAGTGACAGCACCTTCTTTGAGTAATTGTTGATAGCGATCGTTTTCTGTTTGGGCGTTATTCACTTCCGCTTGGATACGGTTGATTGTTGCTTCTTGAGTCGCAATCTCTCCTTTGAGTTGTGACTGTAAGCGCGCGATGGTTGATTTTTGTGCTTCAATGTCTCCAGGTTTAGCACCTGCTTTTACCTGTGCTAGCTCAGTTTTAGCAATTTGTAGTTTATCTAAAGCTTGCTCTAGGGCTGCTGTAGCACGGGTATAATCTTCTAAATATGCTAATACTTGCCCAGCTTTTACTTCGTCTCCTTCTTTTACCAACAACTTTTCTACACGAATACCGTTAGTAGAACTAGGTGCTGATAAAGTTGTTACTTCGCCATCTGGTTGTAAACGCCCTAAAGCTGTGACAGCAACTTTCACAGGTGCAACTTTAGAAGGGTTAGCAGACAGAGGTTGGTCTGATGAACGGAATTTTTGCGGTGCAAAGTTGTATAAGGTGACAATTCCAGCCGCAAAGGTAATTGAAACTGCCAAAACTAACCGCCACCGACCTTGGGGTTTAATCATTAATTGGCGCAAGCGTTCTTTGTTGACTTCCATATTTTCATTCCCAAATTATTAATGAAGGGACTAGGAATTTTGGATTTTGCGGAAAGTTATGTAGACGGGTTTTCTGCCGTAGGAACGCCACTTGCTACAAGCCGGGAAACCCGTCTAAAGCAGTGGCTCAACTTTTCAAGACGGATTTTGGATTGAATTCAATCCAAAATATTCTCTGTGTTGCGTTTGCTACCCTAACGCCAATTTACAATCCAAAATTGAGAAGTTGAGAATTAGTAAAAGAAGCTTTTATACTTCTTGTCTTCCACAGTTAATGATGGCTAATATGAGCAAATTTTCCCTGTATTAATATCGATGAGCAAAAGATTCTAATTAGAAGTATGTGAATGCTTAGAAAGTTTGATACAAGCCGCAGAAAAGTTACTTAGCGGTGATACTAAAGATGGTTAATTGACTACAAATCTTTCTCTGTTTTACACTAATTAGACTTCGCATCAAGTAGCGTAAAATACGCTTATTTTTTTAACTTAAATCCCAACTAATACGAAGCGAAAATTTAAAGAGTTGATGGGGGAAATTTCATAAATACGTGTTCGATCATTGCAAAAAAATATGATTTTGTCAATTGATATGGGATTGTGGTGTCTTTCCCTGACTTCTGCTGATGATGTGTGTTGAATATTATTGATGAATTGCGATCGCCTAAGTTGTGTAGTATTGGACATTCTGAGAAATCGCGGTTGTTAAATCATGGTTTCTGGATATTCTTGAAACATATCCGGCATATCTAAGTCGTAATGCTCAGTGATTTGATTCACTGTCTTTAATTTTGCATTTTGAATTTTTAATTTTGAATTGTCTATGCCTACAGTAGCCATCGACCAGATTAAAATCGGTCGTAACCGTCGTCCGGTCAAGAGTGAGAAGGTTGATGAACTGAAGGAGTCAATTAAGGCTAATGGCTTGCTTAACCCCATCACTGTAGACCAAAAGCTCAATTTGGTTGCGGGATTACATCGCCTGACGGCTTGTAAGTTGTTGGGCTTGGAGGCGATTGAATGTAATATCGTCGCGTATGCTGGTGCTGACCAGGCAAGATTGGCGGAAATTGACGAAAATTTGATTCGCAATGAGCTAGAACCGCTAGAACGTTCAGAATTATGGCTAGAACGTGACCAGATTCTGGAACGTATGGGTTTACGGGCAAAAGCGGGTGATAATCAACATACTTTCAATCAAAATACAGCAGGTGGTGAAATCGTTTCACCACCTAAAAGAACTGTAGAGTTAGCCAAGGAAGCTGGTTACTCAGAACGCACTTTTCAGCATGGGAAGCAGATTGCTAAAAGTATTCACCCAGAAGTGAAGCAGCTCATTAAGGGTACAGCGATCGCGGATAGTCCCACCGCACTATTAAATATTGCAAGAGCAGGGACAAAAGAACGTACTCTAGCTGAATCAGCACAACAAGCTAGTGAGTCAGCTTTGGCTAGGGGAGATATTGCTGAAGCCGAACGCCAAGCACAATTAGCCGCAGAATTACAGGCGCAGCAAAAAGAATTACAGACATTAGCTTACAAAAGTGCTATGGCGCAAAAAGCCGCTAAGTTAGCTGTCAAGAAGACTCAAAATAAATCAGAAAAAATAGCCAGTATATCTCCCCATTCCAACAGCCAAGCAGGTAATGAATGGATATTAGGCAGACATCTAGTATATTGTGGCGATACCTCAAAACCAGAATTTCGTAACCTATTACCTTCAGATGCAGCCTTGGCGATCGCGACTCTCTCAAGCACCTGGGAGCATAACTACTTGGTAGATGAAGCCAGAGTTGTCGCCGTCATCCGTTCGGAAGGACATATTTATGATTTCTACAAACATAATCAAATGCCCTTTCAATATGAGTTATTACTGGGCAATCTTTATATAGGAATTTTTTCCCATCAAACAATAGTGAAACCTCAAACACCAATTAATGTTGAAGGTGTGGAAGGAATTATTAACTATTTGCTCAATTTGTACACCAACCCTAATAATTTTGTGATTGCTCCATTTATGGGACACGGTGAAATTCTCATTGCTTGTGAAAGATTAGGAAGAATTTGTTTTATCGGTGACAGCAACTCAGAATTGGTTAACCGTGGACTAAATCGGTGGCAAACATGGACAGGTAAATCAATTCAAAATGCAACATCATCTACAGCCAGCCTAACGACCACAAAACTTGTAGTCGATATATAGTATCTGTTACTTTCGTTCCAGAATTTATTCCCCATTCCCAATGCCCCATGCCCAATTCCCCAATATTTGTTTTGTTTATTGTGTACAATATATGAAATGAATCTTTGCTTAATAAATACTCTTCAATTGTCAACGACCATTTATATTAAAAATTCATCAAAAAACATCTCATAATTATGATGTGCTGGTGAAAAATAAAATTTATCCCCAATGTAATCTGATATGGTAATTGATGGAAAATTTACGTAACTGAATAAGAACTTTAACTATCTCCTAACCAAAGATATATGCAGATTTACCATCCACATCAAGCTAGTTATCCCCTTGATTTTATAAGTCATCACTTATACAAGTAGGTAATGGGTAATTTGACATTTTCATCACCAATTATTCATTTGGTTCATAAAATTAATTTAAACCAATGATTTAGTTTCTATGAATTATGCTATTCTTTGTATTAATTCAATGTTCCAAAGCAACCCAGCAAATTAGTTATTTATGTGCAAGTAGAACAGTAGTAAAAAATAACTAAAGCTAGTTGCATTTCTCTCACCTTATCAATGGTTGATAATTCGTTTGCATTCCTGTATTTATTCGGATTCAAGGTGGTATTTCTTCTGTAACGAAATTGTCAACTTTTTCGGGTTAAATCCCATAACATATATTATCCTGGACGCTGAAACTGGCTATGGCATTTATCAAAATACAGAACGTTGTCATTAATACCAGCTATGTGGCTGCGGTCAAACTAGATCATCAAACTAGTTTGGGAGAAAAAAGCGTTTCTGTTCTAATAGCTACTTCTAAGTTTCCATTGTCCAATCTAGATACAATTGCTCAAGATTTCTGCCATTACGAATGGGTAGAATTTACTGGTCAAGCAGCTACCGCGCTTCAAGATTATTTTACCAGCTTCAATAACGTTATCGACCTGTTGCCACAATATCAAGAGTCGAGCGTTGGATAAAGGGAAGGAAAAAGGAAAAAGTCAAAAGGCAGAAATTCAAATGACAATACTTGACCTGTTTACTTTTTTCTAAAATTTCCTAGTAATTTTTTCACAAGCAATAAAAATCGTCAGGGTAAGCAATAGCAAATATACCGATTAATCAAAATTCATCAATAATTCACACTGAGAAAGCCTCGTAAAATTTGGATTTCTTAATTGCGAATTGCGAATTGCGAATTGCGAATTGGTATGTAGATCCACAGTACCCCAGAACAGAATATGTCCTATGTCTGCTAATCCAATTGATGCTGCCTTGGCGGAGTTAGAAAGCCAAATTAGTAATTGCGAAAAGGCTTTGTTGCGGTGTATTGAGGAAAAGAAAGTGAACTCGGAAAAACCTATGTCAATTAACAAAATTAACAGACAACTACAACAAAATCCTATTGCGATCATTGGGATGGCTTCCATCGTTCCTGAAGCCAGAAATTTGCGGGAATATTGGCAAAATATCATTAATAAAGTTGATTGTATTACCGATGTTCCTGACACCCACTGGAGTGTTGAAGATTATTACGACCCCAACCCCAGAACACCTAAAGATAAAACCTACTGTAAGCGTGGTGGTTTTATTCCAGAGGTTGATTTTAACCCAATGGAATTCGGTATTCCCCCCAGCATTTTAGAAGTGACCGACGTTTCCCAACTATTAAGTTTAGTAGTTGCGAAAGAAGCAATGGAAGATGCTGGTTACGGTGAATCTCGTGATTTTAACCGCGAGATGGTGGGGGTTGTTTTAGGGGTTGCAATGGCCAAGCAATTGGGTATGCCCTTATCTGCACGGTTAGAATATCCCATTTGGAAAAAAGTCCTCAAAAGCAGTGGACTCTCTGACGAAGACACCGACAAAATCGTGGAAAAAATTCAAAGTGCTTACGTCAAATGGGATGAAAACGCTTTCCCTGGGATGTTGGCTAACGTTGTGGCTGGGCGCATCGCCAACCGCTTGAACTTTGGTGCAATGAACTGCGTAGTGGATGCAGCTTGCGCTAGTTCCTTCGGTGCTTTGAAAATGGCGATTAGCGAACTCGTTGAACATCGCGCTGACATGATGCTGACTGGTGGTGTAGACACTGATAACACCATCATGGCTTACATTTCCTTCAGCAAAACCCCAGCCGTGTCTCCTAGCGAGAACGTCAAACCCTTCGATGCAAAATCCGATGGGATGATGCTGGGTGAAGGTATTTGTATGTTGGTGTTGAAGCGTCTCGAAGATGCAGAACGCGACAACGATAAAATTTACGCAGTCATCAAAGGGGTTGGTACTTCCAGCGACGGACGCTATAAGAGTATTTATGCTCCCCGCAAAGAAGGACAAGTTAACGCTTTGCGTCGCGCTTACGAAGATGCTGGTTTCTCTCCCGCTACCGTCGGTCTGATGGAAGCCCACGGTACAGGGACAATGGCTGGCGACCCCACCGAGTTCGGTTCTTTAAGAGACTTTTTCTCTCAATACGACAACAAAAAGCAGCATATTGCTTTGGGTAGTGTGAAATCCCAAATCGGTCACACCAAAGCTGCTGCGGGTGCGGCTAGCTTAATTAAAACCGCTTTGGCACTGCATCATAAAATTCTGCCACCAACAATTAACATTACTGAGCCGAATCCCAAGCTCAATATTGAAAACTCCTCTTTTTATCTCAACACCGAAACTCGTCCCTGGATTCGGGCAGAAGGTGAAGCACCAAGACGTGCAGGTGTGAGTTCCTTCGGGTTTGGAGGGACAAACTACCACATAGTTTTGGAAGAACACGACAGCGAACAAAATCGCCCTTACCGCATCCACAGTACCCCCCGCGAAATCATGTTGTTTGCTGCTAACCCTGCGGAACTGCTAACAAAGTGCGAGGAAGCTTTAGGTAACTTGCAATCAGCAGATGGTGAAAGACATTTCCTCAACTTAGCGCAAGCTTGCCAATCAGTAGAAATTCCCCAAAATGCGGCGAGAGTTGGTTTTGTGGCGGAAAATCTCGCAGAAGCTTGCAAGTTGATGCAAACTACTATCGATTTGCTCAAGCACAAAGCAGGCGCAGCTAACTGGGAGCATCCCCAAGGGATTTACTACCGTGCTTCCGGGATGGAATTGGGCGGTAAGGTTGTATCCTTGTTCTCTGGTCAAGGTTCTCAATACCTGGAAATGGGTAGAGAACTGGTGATGAACTTCCCCACTCTGCGCCGTCTCTACGGTTACATGGATGGGTTATTACTCAGAGATAACTTGCGTCCTCTCTCAGAAATTGTCTTCCCCCATCCCGTATTTAATGAAGACGAGAAAAAGGCGCAAGCGGCTGCGCTGCAACGGACAGAATATGCACAACCCGCGATTGGCGCATTTAGCGCAGGTTTGTATTCCATCCTCAAGCAAGCTGGCTTTAAGTCTGACTTTGTCGCGGGACACAGCTTTGGTGAAATTACCGCTTTGTGGGCTGCGGGTGTGTTAAGTGACCAAGATTATATGTACTTGGTGAAAGCTAGGGGTCAAGCAATGGCTGCACCCAAAGACCCTGACCACGATGCGGGTACAATGTTGGCGGTGAAGGAAGACCTCAGCAAAATCGAACCGATTCTGAAGCGATTCCCACAGGTAACGATCGCCAATTATAATTCCCCTACTCAGTTTGTCTTGGCAGGTTCTACCGGCGACATTGCCAAAGTGCGTGAAGCCTTACAAGCACAAGGTTACGCAGCTATACCCTTACCAGTGTCCGCCGCCTTCCACACCTCACTGATTGCTTTCGCCCAGAAGTCATTTGCGATCGCTACTAAATCAGTCACCTTCAATGAGCCAAAACTTCCTGTATTCACCAACGTTACAGGTAAGCAATACCCCAAAGAACCCCAAGCGATTCAAAAAATCCTGGAAACTCACCTCGCTAATTCGGTGCTGTTCAAGCAGGAAATTGAAAATATCTACGCGGCTGGTGGTCACTGCTTCGTGGAATTCGGGCCTAAGAGAATCCTTGCTAACTTAGTCAAAGAAATTCTCGGCGATCGCCCCCATGTTACCATTGCCCTCAACCCCAGCGCACAGAAAAACAGCGATCGCTCCTTACGGGAAGCAGTAGTGCAAATGCGCGTCCTGGGTATGCAGTTGAAGAACATTGACCCATACCAAACCCAGCCTACCTTACCCCCAGCCGATAAGAAAAAAGGTATCAGCATCACCTTACGGGGTATCAACTACGTGTCCGAAAAAACCAAAAACGCCTTTGTACAAGCGTTGAATGATGGACACAAAATTTCCTTCCCCAATGCGCCCACAGTTAACGTTGCTGCTACCCCAGTGGTAGAAACACCCGCCATCTCTGCGTCGCAACCAGAGACACGAGCCATGTCTGCATCGATGACCGCAGCTACACCAGAGATGTCTGCACCAGTTAAAGCAACTAACGGTAACGGACGCGCCACCAAAATCGCCAACAACTCTACTATTACTACTGAAGTAAAACCGGAAATGAACTCTGCGATCCTTGCACCTCAACTAGCCGAATCAAAGACAATGCAAACACCAGAGAAACTGGAAAACTTCCAGCGCGTGCTAGAAAGCTTAGAGTACCTCATGACTCAGTTCCAGCAAAACCAAGCTGAAAACCTGCAAGTTCATGGTACTTACCTCAACCATCAGATGGAATATACCAAAGCGTTCTTCCAACTGATGCAACAGCAAAATGCTTTGTTTGCTAACGCTAAGACTTCCCAAGAAGCGGCTCAACTCAAGCTAGTAGTGATGGAAAGCTTGGAGCGCAGTTTGATGCAGTTTCACTCCCAACAAGGTGAAACCCTCCGCATCCATGAAAAATATCTTCAGGAACAAGTAGCTTACGCGCAAAACTTCTTCGACCTCATCCAGCAACAATACTCAATGGTTCTTGCCAGTGGCGTAACCGCAGCAGCCACAGAAGCACCAGTTCCAGAAGTTAGCAAGCAAATCCCTGCTTTCACCATCGATACCCCTGTTGTGGAAGCACCCGCACCTGTAGCTAAAGTTGAGCCTGTAGCGAAACCTGAATTCACCATCGCTGAAGCACCTGTTGCGCCTGCACCTGCGCCCACAGCTTGGCAAATGCAGCCTGAGCCTGTAGTTGAAGCACCCGTGGTTGCACCTGCACCTGTGGCTCAAGTTATCGCTCCCCCAGTCAAGGAAGTTGAAGTTGCACCCGCACCTGCACCCGTTGCACCTGCACCTGTAGCTGCTCCCGCCGTAGATTTGGCTGAGTTGGGTAACAACCTGCTAGCAATTATCAGCGATAAGACTGGCTACCCAGTAGAAATGCTGGAAGTAGAAATGGACATGGAGGCTGACTTAGGTATTGACTCCATCAAGCGGGTAGAAATCTTAGGCGGATTGCAAGAATTGTATCCTGACCTACCCAAGCCAAACTTAGAAGAACTCGCAGAAAAACGCACCATCGGTCAAATTATCGAGTTCCTTCAAGCTAACGCTGCTAGCGGTCAACCTGTAGCAGTCGCCACTCAGCCAGTAGTCGAAGTAGCCACACCTGTTGCACCTGCACCTGAAGTAGTTCCTGCACCAGTCGTAGCTCCTGCTGCACCTGCACCTGAGCCAGTAGCAGTTGTAGAAACAGTTGCCGAAACTGAAGTTGCAGACACCACTGACTATGCAGATATCGGTCAAACTCTCATCAACATTATCAGCGAGAAAACTGGCTACCCAGTAGAAATGCTCGAACTGGAAATGGACATGGAGGCTGATTTAGGGATTGACTCCATCAAGCGGGTAGAAATCTTAGGTGGATTGCAAGAAGTGTATCCCAACTTGCCCAAACCCAATTTTGAAGAATTAGGTGACTTACGGACAATCGGTCAAATTGTTGACTACCTCCAGAAGCTGGTGGGAGGTGAAAAAAAAAAGCCTCAGTCTGAGTTTAGCTGGCAACCAGTAAAAGTCATCGACGGTGTACAACGCCGTCCAGCTAAACTCAAATACCTACCAACACCCGATCGCCTAGAATTCAAATTGCCAGAGGGACACATCTATTTAATCACCGATGATGGAACTCTAACTACCTCCCAAGTAGCGCAAGCTTTAACAGAAAGTGGCTCCAAAGTGGTAGTGTTGAGCTTCCCCCAATCAATTGTTCCCCAACGTTCGCGCAGCGACTCCGCAGGAGTATCGCCCTTACCCGCAGGCGTGAACCAAGTTAGCCTCGCAGATATGAGTGAAGAACTACTGCAAGAAAAATTATCTGCGATCGCTACTAACTACGGCACGATTGGGGCTTTCGTTCACCTCCACCCCAGATTTCAGGTAGCGAACACCGGCAAAGTGCCTTTCATCCCAGAAGAAAAAGCCATTGTGAAGCACGTTTTCTTTATGGCGAAGCACCTGAAAAAATCCTTGACTGAAGCCGGACGTTATGAGCGGAGTTGTTTCTTCACTGTCACTCGGTTAGATGGTAGTTTTGGATTAGAGCATGATGTAAACTTTGGTGCGATCGGTGCTGGGTTGTTTGGGTTAGTCAAGACTCTGAGATGGGAATGGTCAAATGTATTTACCAGAGGAATTGACCTCAGCCCCAACTTAGATGCAAGAACTTCAGCACAGCACATCATTGATGAGTTGCATGATTCTAATCTTTGTATTGCTGAAGTTGCTTACGGTTCTCAGGGACGTGTTACTTTGATTAGTTCTTTTGAGTAGGGATCAGGGACTAGGTACTAGGGACTGGGTACTGGGAAGAAGACAGTTAGAGAAAGTTGTAGTGAATTTAGGATAAAAGTTGAAACGCGAAGGAAAGTACAAAGCTACCCGCAAATTTCACTACTGGTACTGTAATAAAAGAGTCCAAACTCTATATCTCGACACCCAATCCCCAGTCCCCAATCCCCAATCCCCAGTCCCTAATCCAAAATTCAGATTTCAAAGCCAAGATTTTTAATAATATGACTACACTTACCCAGGTTCGTCCTTCATCGGTTTTTGTTGTTAGTGGTGGTGCTAAGGGAATCACGGCGCAGTGTGTGGCTAGATTAGCGCAGCACCAACCTTGTCAGTTTATCTTGCTTGGGCGATCGCAAGTTATTGAAAATGAGCCAGAGTTTGCTCAGGATTGTTTTGAAGAGGCTGTATTAAAGAAACGGATTATGCAGCATCTCATCTCCCAAGGTGAGAAGCCTACACCGATGAGTGTACAGAAGGTTTATAACACAATTGTTTCTAGCCGCGAAGTGAAGCAAACTCTGGCGGAGATTGAAAAGACTGGTGCAAAGGCTGAGTATATCAGTGTTGATGTTACCAATGTTGCTGAGTTACAAGAGAAATTAGCGGCTGTGTCTGCAAGAGTTGGGAAGATTACCGGAATTATTCACGGTGCGGGTAACTTAGCTGACAAGTTGATTGAGAAGAAGACAGATCAAGATTTTGAGAAGGTGTACACCGCTAAGGTGCAAGGGTTAGAAAATCTGTTGTCTTGTGTGGATGCTAAACAATTAGAACATTTGGTATTGTTTTCTTCCGTGGCTGGATTTTATGGGAATATTGGGCAATCGGATTATGCGATCGCTAATGAAATTCTCAACAAGTCAGCTCACTTGATCAAGCAATACAATCCTGATTGTCACGTTGTCGCTATCAACTGGGGCGGTTGGGATAGCGGTATGGTGACACCAGAACTCAAGAAAGCCTTCGCCGAACGGGGAATTGACATTATCCCTGTGGATGTAGGTACACAAATGCTAGTCAACGAACTCCACCCCAGCCATCGTGACTCTACACAAGTAGTCATTGGTAGCCCCATCATCCCCCCACCCGGAACTTTAGACCCCCAACTCCGCAGCTATCGTATCCGTCGCCGCCTGACTGTAAATGCTAACCCCTTCTTGATGGATCATGTGATTGCTGGGACTCCTGTACTACCAGCCACCTGCGCTATGTCCTGGATGATTCATGCTTGTGAAGAATGTTATCCAGGTTATCGGTATGTAAGTTGTAGAGAATTTAAAGTTTTAAAGGGTATTACCTTCAATCAAACCCTAGCAAAAGAATACATTCTCGAAATTCAAGAAATCGCCAAACATGGTTCTGAAGCCATCGAATTTCAGACCACAATTCTCAGCAAAACCCCCGAAGGAAAAACCCACTATCATTTCCGCGCCAACATTACAACTGTGCGCCAAATACCAGAAATACCGATATATGAATCTGTTAATTTAACAGAAGATAATATCATCAAAACCACTGGTAAAGACTTCTATCAAAATGGCGATTGCACCCTATTTCATGGGCCAGCATTCCAACAAATTACCAGAGTAATTAACATCAGCCCAGAAAAAATTACTACTGAATGTTACTGGTCACAAATCTCACCAGAAACCCAAGGACAATTCCCCATCAGATGGTACAACCCCTACGCCACAGATTTAAGTACCCAACCTTTATGGGTATGGTTAAGCCATTATCACCAAGAAGTTTGTTTACCAGGACAACTAACAGATTCACAACAATTTAGACCCATTCCTTGTAACGCACCCTTCTACGTTTCTTGTGAAGTCATCAGCAAAACTGCAACCGGCTTAACCGCCAACTTTATGCTTCACGACACCGAAGGAAAACTCTACTCCCGCATCTTAGGAGCAAAAGCAATCATTGCACCAATGAACCTGCACAAACCCAAATAGGAGGCAAGGGGGCAGGGGGCAGGGTGCAGGGGAGAGGAGAATAAATAATGAATTTTACCCTCCAATTGCCCTCTCCTTCTCTCTGCGCCTCTGCGTGACAAAAATCTTAAATAAAACCCCTCAAAACATCCTAAATCAATTAGGATTGCTATAGTAGGCCATTTATAAAGCACAGTAAATCCCTAATCGTCTCAAGTTCCGGGAATAGCGTAAATCCTCGTAAGTTTAGAAAACAGTTTAAATACTGTCATATTCAGCAAAAACAAAGGTAACAGGTAGCAGGTAACAGGTGACAGTGAAATAGTTGAAATAGTCATTAGTCATTAATTCTTTTCCCCCTGCTCCCTGCCCCCTGCCCCTCTGCCTAATATCGCTACCCAAACGAGGATAGAAACAGTGGAAAAAATCGCCATCATCGGATTATCATGCCTCTTTCCCGATGCTAACAATCCCGATCAATTTTGGCAGAATCTCACTGAGCAGAAAGATTCGACATCATCAATTACTGTCGAAGAAATGGGTTTAGATCCCACAATATTTTACGACCCAGTCAAAGGCAAGCCGGAAAAATTTTATTTTCTCAAAGGTGGATTTATCCGCAATTTTAAATTTGATGCCAGCGAATACAATCTGCCATCGGAATTTGTGGAAAGCTTAGATAACACCTTTAAATGGTCACTATACGCTGCAAAACAAGCTATTCAAAATAGTGGCTACTGGGGAAATAAAGAAGTCCTGTCTAAATGTGGAGTAATATTAGGAACTCTTTCCCTACCCACCAAAGTTTCTAATCAATTAATTGCACCCATTTACCGCCAAACCATCGAACCAGCAGTAGCGGAACTTTTACAAAATCAAGATTTCCATTTAGCGGCTATCCCTACAACTACTAAAGCCGCTACACAAAACGCCCTGATTTCTGGCTTACCGGCTGCATTAGTCGCCAAGGCTTTCTCCCTTTCAGGTAATCACTTCTGTATTGATGCAGCTTGCTCTTCTGCCTTCTATAGCATTAAGTTAGCATCTCATTATCTACAGTCCCGCAAAGCCGATGTCATGCTCGCTGGAGCTATCAGTTGCTCAGATCCTCTCTTCTTAAGGATGCTCTTTTCCGGTATCCAAGGCTATCCAGAAAACGGCATTAGCGCGCCTCTAGATAAAGCCTCACGAGGCTTAATTACCTCTGAAGGTATTGGGATGGTTATGCTGAAACGCTACAGTGATGCCGTCAGAGATGGGGATAAAATCCTAGCAACCGTTTGCGGTAATGGTCTTTCTAACGATGGTAAAGGTAAGCATTTACTAAGTCCCAATACCAAAGGGCAAGTCCTAGCCTTCGAGAGAGCTTATCAAGAAGCTGAACTTAACCCCAAAACTATTGATTATATGGAGTGTCACGCTACCGGCACATTACTGGGAGATACCACCGAACTCACCTCTATAGAATCCTTCTTTGGACAACACCAAGCCAAGCCTTTAGTTGGTTCAGCCAAAGCCAATGTTGGTCACTTATTAGTAGCTGCCGGTATGGTGAGTTTGACGAAGGCAATATATAGCCTCAACCACGATGTAATTCCCCCCACCATCAAAGTTAACGACCCTATTAAGTCAGAAAATAACGTGATTTCGTCTGACAACATCGTGCGAAATCAGACACCCTGGCCACAAAACAAACCAACCAAACACGTAGCCTTAAGTGCCTTTGGCTTCGGTGGTACAAACTCCCATCTGATTCTAGAGAAATAAGAAGTTCGTAGTAAGGGCTTCAGCCCTTTCTTATGAGATAGAAAATCAACTATCTCAAATTAATAAGTTAGTAGGGTGCGTCAGTATGAGTAATTTCTTGATGTGTTTAGGCTTTCTTGCGCTGACGCACCCTACCTTTTGGAAGTCTCTAAAGCACTGAAGTGCTTACTACAAAATGATTTATCGTCCACAGACTAATAGTAAAGAGATGTTAGAACAAAAAATCGCTATTGTAGGCATGGATGCCTTCTTCGGTGAATGCAATGGTTTAGATGCTTTTGAACGCAGTATCTACGACGGTAAACAACACTTCATTCCCCTACCGCCGAAGAGATGGTACGGCATCGAAACACAACCAGAATTACTACAAAAGTACGGCTTAGTAGAAAGTAAAGCACCTGTAGGTGCATATATCAAAGAGTTTGATATTGATACCCTCACTTATAAGATTCCTCCCAACGAAGTCGAAAAACTCAACCCCCAACAACTGCTACTGCTGACAGTGGCCGATCGCGCCCTTAAAGATGCGAAGATTCCAGAAGGGGGTAATGTAGCGGTCATTATCGCCACAGAAACCGAGTTATCCGTTCATCAACTCCAACAACGCTGGGATGCGTCTTGGCAAGTTAAAGACGGTCTCAACGCGGCGGAAATTACCTTACCCCAAGACAAAATCGCCCAACTAGAAACCATCGTTAAAGATAGCGTTCACCATCAAGTCGAGATTGGTGAGTATTTAAGCTATATCGCCAACATTATGGCGAGTCGGATTTCTTCGTTGTGGAACTTTACCGGGCCTTCCTTCACTCTCACGGCTGTAGAAACTTCCGCATTCAAGGCGTTGGAAGTGGCACAAATGCTACTGATGACCGAAGAAGTAGACGCTGTGGTTGTTGGTGCAGTCGATATGGCTGGCGGTGTTGAGAACGTATTATTACGCAGTCAAACAGCTAATATTAATACTGGCGTTAACACCTTGAGCTATGACCAAAAAGCCAACGGTTGGACACCGGGAGAAGGTGCGGGGGTTGTAGTTCTCAAGCGTCATGACCAAGCACTCTTAAATGGCGATCGCATTTATGCTGTGATTGATGCTATTAGTATCGGTCAAACTCACTCAAACCTAGACGGTACAAGCATTAACCAAGCTTGTCAGCAAGCTCTACAAACGGCAGGTATTCAACCTGACCAAGTGAACTATGTCGAGGTTTACGGCAGTGGGATTCCCCAGGAAGACGAGGCGGAAATTGCTGGTTTAGTCCAAGCCTATCCACCTGTAGGTGATGGTTTACACTGTGCAATCGGTAGCGTCAAAGCCAATATCGGTCACACCTTCGTTGCTTCGGGTATCGCCAGCTTAATTAAAACGGCTCTGTGTCTGTATTACAGATATATTCCCGCCACCCCTGGCTGGTCTGGTGTGAAGAATCCCCAAGCTTTTGAGGGTAGTCCTTTCTATGTGGCGACGGAATCTAGACCTTGGTTTTTGAGCAAGAATGCTCCCCGACGCATCGCTGCGGTGAACGGGATAGGTTCTGATGGGACTTATGCTCATGTGATTTTGTCGGAAGAAGCCAATCAGCCAGAACGTCCGAATAGGTATTTACAGCAAACACCTTATTATCTGTTTCCTGTAGCTGCTGATGACCGCGCTAGTTTAATGGCTACTTTAGACAGTCTGCAAAAGAGTATTACCGAGAGTGATTCTCTATCTCAGAGTGCTAGTCAAGCCTTTAATAGCTATCAACAACAAACCGCCGCACAGTACGCTGTATCCATCACCGGACGCAACAAAAAAGAACTTCTGCGCGAAATTGAATCAGCACGTAAAGGGATTAATGCTGCTTTTGAAAAGGGTACAGATTGGCAAACACCTGTAGGTAGTTACTTTACAGCCAACCCCTTGGGTAAAAAAGGCGAGGTGGCTTATGTGTATCCGGCGGCGGTAAATTCCTATGTCGGTATCGGTCGTAATCTCTTCCGTCTGTTCCCTAAACTGCATGACAACCCCTTCGTCAAGAGCCTTTACAAACGTGCGGCTGATGTCGAGCGTCGGGTATTTCCGCGTAGTTTGAGCAAATTAACTACCAGACAATTAGAAAAGCTAGAGCGGGAATTGCTCGATGATTCTCTAGCGATGTTTGAAGCGGAAATGTTCTTCACCCGACTAATGACCACCGTGATTCGGGATGATTTCCAAATCAAACCCAAATATGTATTTGGCTATAGCTTGGGTGAAACCAGCATGATGGTTGCTCAAGGGGTGTGGAGCAATTTTTATGAAGGAAGTAGTTCCTTCAACTCCTCAGCTTTATTTGGTGACAGATTATCTGGCCCGAAAAATGCTGTGCGTGAGTATTGGGGATTACCAAAATCTTCCTCGGCTTCAGAGGATAATTTGTGGGGTAATTATGTGCTGATGGCGAGTCCTGTGCAAGTGCGGGATGCAATCAGAAATGAACCGCGTGTTTATCTGACACAAATTAATACTCCCGAAGAAGTGTTAATTGCAGGTGATCCGGCGGCTTGTCAAAGAGTGATTAAAACCATTGGCTGCAATGCTTTCTCTGCTCCCTTCGATCATGTGATTCATTGTCAAGCCATGCGATCGGAGTTTGATGAGTTAGTTAAATTAAATACTTTGCCAACTCAGGAAATACCCGGCATTGTATTTTATTCGGCGGCTGAGTATCAGACTATCACATTAGAAAGTGGAGTAATTGCACATAGCATTGCAACAGGGTTATCTCAAGAACTAGATTTTCCCAAATTAGTTAACCGCGTTTACGAAGACGGAACAAAAATCTTTATTGAAGCCGGCGCGGGTAGTGTCTGTTCTCGCTGGATAGATAAAATTCTGGAAGACAAAGAACACATCACCGTTTCCCTCAACCGTCGCGGGATGGATGACCATAGTTCCATTGTCAAAGCATTAGGTAAGCTCGTTAGTCATCGAGTGAATTTAGACTTATCACCGCTTTACAGTCCCGTAGCAACTACTAAGCAAAATAAAGCCATGCTGCGGACTGTGACAGTTGGTGGTGACTCAATTACTGGCAAAATCTTGACAGCAGAAAACCGTCAACTCTTCCAACATGTAGTGAAGAAAAAACAGCCAGAACAACCAGTATTTAGTGATTCCCTCACTATTAATTCTTTGAATTTATCTCAGGCTGTCAATAAGATTGAAACTCCGGCTGTAGAAATTCCTAGTCCTACAGTTGAGCAAGTAAAAGATTCCATGAAAACTATCATGGAATACGATTTAAAAACTGAAGAGCAAGTAGAATTTTCTGAGTCTACTGTTTCTGACTCTGCAACGCCTGAAATAGTTCCTGAATTACCTGCAACTGAAGAAGAATTTGCCATCATCATCAATATGTTGGAATTAAACAAAGTTCAGTATCAAAAGCTGAACGCAAACAACGCACGCATAACTAAAAATCACACAGATTTCTTAAAAGCCAGACAAGATTTTAGTAAACAATTGAGCGAAATCATTCAATTACAAATGGTCTGTGCCGCAGATTTATTGAGCGAAGAAGCTAAGTAATTAAAGTAGGTTGGGTTGAGCAATAGCGAAACCCAAGATAGATATCGGTGTTGGTTTTCGCTCTGCTACACCCAACCTACTGAGCAAATGTAACCAGAAAACAAAAGTATACAAGACCCTAAATTTAATGGGGATTGGTAATTTTGAATTTTGAATTTTGAATTTTGAATTCGGAGCGAAGCGACGTGACGACCGTGGATACATTTATAAATAAATATGATAATGGTTTGGGTTATTCCAGCCATATCTATAATCACAATCTCATCTGGAAAGGTGCTTTAGATTGTGTTGCATTTGAAGAAACAGATATCAAAAATAAATTACTGGCTTTAGATAAACCTTGTTACATTGTCAAGCTTGCAGGGAAAGTTGGTGTAACTAATGATGGTTATTTAGCTCCAGCAGAACACGGTGCAGCCGGACAATTAGAACTCATCACATCAATTCCACCCCTAAAAATACAACAACTAGGCGACCCTAGTTTTCTCTCATTCTATGGTGTGAAATATGCCTATATGACTGGCGCAATGGCTAGCGGTATCGCTTCCGAAGAAATGGTCATTGCATTAGGTAGAGAGCATATTTTAAGTTCCTTTGGTGCTGGTGGTTTACCTCCTGAAAGAATAGAAGCAGCCATTCATAAAATTCAACAAGCTTTACCTCATCAACCCTACGCTTTTAATTTAATTCACAGCCCTAATGATATGGCAGTTGAACGCCAGGCTGTGGATTTATATTTAAAATATGGCGTGAGAATTGTTGAGGCTTCAGCATTTTTAGACCTAACACCCAACATTGTTTATTACCGTGTTGCGGGATTAAGTTTAAATGATGCTAACCAAATTGAAATCAAAAATAAAGTCATTGCCAAAATTTCTCGCCGGGAAGTAGCGAGTAAATTTATGCAGCCAGCACCACCAAAAATGCTGCAAGAATTGCTGCAACACGGTTTAATTACTGAGTTGCAAGCTAAACTGGCGGCGAAAGTGCCAATGGCTGATGATATTACTGTAGAAGCTGATTCTGGCGGACATACTGATAATCGTCCCTTGGTTTGTTTACTCCCTTCACTAATCGCTTTAAGGGATGAAATTCAAGCTCAATATCATTATTCCCAACCCATTAGAATTGGTGCAGCCGGTGGAATTGCTACCCCAGAATCAGCCTTAGCAGCTTTCATGATGGGTGCGGCTTATGTAGTTACTGGTTCAGTGAATCAAGCTTGTGTGGAATCTGGTGCTTGTGAGCATACCAAAAAGCTATTAGCACAGGCGGAAATGGCTGATGTAACTATGGCTCCTGCCGGCGATATGTTTGAAATGGGTGTGAAAGTACAAGTGTTAAAACGGGGTACGATGTTCCCCATGCGCGCGCAAAAATTGTACGAATTGTACCGCACTTATAACTCAATTGAAGAAATTCCTTTAGCAGAAAGGGAGAAGTTAGAAAAACAAGTTTTTCGGAAAACTATCGCTGAGGCTTGGGAAGGAACTGCTGCTTATTTATCACAAAAAAATCCTGAGAAATTAGGCAAAGCAGTTAACAATCCTAAACTCAAAATGGCCGTAATCTTTAGATGGTATTTAGGATTATCTTCTCGTTGGTCTACTACTGGTGAAAAGGGTAGAGAAGTAGATTATCAAATTTGGTGCGGCCCAGCTATGGGAAGTTTTAATGACTGGGTGCGTGGTTCTTATTTAGAGGAAGCACATAATCGTCATGTTGTTGATGTTGCTAATCACATCATGAAGGGAGCAGCGTTTTTATATCGGATTCAAAGTTTGAAATTGCAAGGAATGCAAATTCCTGATTCTTACATTCAATATCGACCATTACGTTCTTAATAAATAGGGTGTATAGAGACAAATAAAATCAAAATTTAGAATTCAGAAATCAAATTTAACATACTCTTATTTTTGAATTTTGAATTTTGAATTTTGAATTCCCCGCAGGGGTAAGGGACGCGTAGAAAATTATTGGAGATTTCAAAATGACTGTCAAACAATCTTATAGTGCAGATGAAATTCAAGCTTGGATGGTTTCTCACCTCGCGGAAGTGTTAGGTGTAGACGCTGATGAAATTGACCCAAGTGTGAATTTAGAAAGCTATGGTTTGGATTCGGCTCAAGCCATGACTATGGTAAGTCAATTAGAAAAATTATTAGGGTTTCAACCATCACCTTTGTTGTTGTGGCACTATCCCACAATTGAATCTTTATCTCAGCGTTTAGCTGAAGAATTGGAAGAAGGTACAGAGGTACAAGATACAGGTGTTACTCGTTCCACAAATGCTTCTAGCTTCTCTGATACCCCTGTTTTGGATTTACAAGCTGAAGCTGTTCTTGATCCCACTATTCATCCTGGTGGTGCTATTCCTGTTGCTTTACCTGTCACTCAACCTAAGAAGGTATTCTTAACTGGTGGTACTGGCTTTTTAGGTGCTTTCATTATTCGGGAATTGCTCCAACAAACCAAAGCAGAAATCTATTGTTTGGTGCGTGCAGCTAACTTAGAAGAAGGTAAAGTTAAGCTGCGAAAAAATCTTGAAGGTTATGCAATTTGGCAGGATGAATATGATTCGAGAATTATTCCTGTCGTTGGTGATTTATCTGAACCTTTGTTGGGTCTAAGTTCTACTCAGTTCCAAACTTTAGCATCAGAAATTGACACTATTTACCATAGTGGTGCGTTGTTAAATTATGTCTTCCCTTACTCAGCCTTGAAAGCAGCTAACGTTTTAGGAACTCAAGAAGTATTGCGCTTGGCTTGTCAAGTGAAAGTGAAGCCTGTGCATTATGTTTCTAGTGTGGCGGTGTTTGAAGCTCCTTTCTATGCTGGTAAAGTTGTGAAGGAAGATGATGATTTTAGCCACTGGGAAGGGATTTATCTCGGTTATTCCCAAACTAAGTGGGTAGCAGAAAAGTTAGTGAAAATTGCGAGCGATCGCGGTTTGCCTGTTACCATTCATAGACCCCCCCTCATCGCTGGTGATAGCGAAACAGGTATCGGTAACACCCATGACTTTATCAACCTGATGGTTAAAGGTTGTCTACAGATGGGATATTTCCCCGAAGTGGAATATATGCTGGATATGTCCCCTGTAGATTATGTTAGTAAAGCGATCGTACATCTATCTATGCAAAAAGATGCGATCGGTCAAGCTTTCCACTTACAACATCCCCAACCAGTAGGATTGGATGTTTTAGTTGATTGGGTACGCTCTTTCGGTTATCAAATTAACATCCTTCCTTACGAAGAATGGCAAGCGAAGTTAATTGAAAGTGCGACTTCTACAGATAATCCTCTATATACTTTGCGGCCTTTCCTCTTAGAACGTTGGTCTGATGAACAACTCACGATTCCCGATTTGTACCTAAAAGCAAGAAGACCTCACATTAGTTGTGAAGAAACTGTTAAGGCTTTGGCTGGTAGCGGTGTTTCTTGCGCGCCAATTGATGGAAAGTTGTTTATGACTTACACGGCGTATTTGATTCAGAGTGGTTTCTTGACTCTGGGTTAGGAGGGTTTAAACACGGAGGTACGCAAAGGTAAACGCCAAGGTACGCCAAGAGTTTAAATAAAGTTTGATTTTATGCGTCCATGACCCAGTTTCGATAAGAAGCTGGGTTTTTCTTATGAAAGTCTTAATAAATCTCTTTTTCCCAGTCCCCACTCCCCAATCCCCAGTCCCTTTAAATAAGTTTGCTATTAACACTAGCTTCACAAAATAAATGCTATAAATGAAGTTGATGTAAAGTTGAACCTCATTGAACAAATCCTTGACTTTATGCCTGTTCTGCAACGGAAGGCGATTAACACTGTTATAAGTCAATTGTCTGCCAAAAAAGTGCAATCTACGATTCTCAAGTGTAGCTGTCTTTATCGCATTTAGTTGCGGATGGGTGGGTAGTTGTTCTGATGGTTTGAACAGTCTGTGGTCTGAATTAGGCTACACAGAGGTTGCCAAATGTAAGATGCGTGAATCCTGCCGATCAGAATACAGATACAAGCAGGTTACAATGACAACTCTCACAGGTAAGACAGTGCTGTTGACCGGTGCCTCACGCGGTCTGGGTGTGCATATCGCTCGTGCTTTAGCTAAAGAGCAAGCCACTGTGGTGTGTGTTTCGCGTTCCCGTTCAGGATTAGAGCAAACTTGTGATGCAGTCAATGCAGCAGGTGGTAGAGCTTACGCCATTCCTTTTGATATCACGAAGGTAGGGGAATTATCAGCTCTCACCGAACAGGTTCAATTAAATGTTGGCTCTGTTGATATTTTAATCAACAATGCCGGCATAGAAATTATTAGTGCATTCGCCAATTATTCCCTCGCGGAAATTCATTCTGTCTTCAACACTAACCTCTTGGCTACTATGGAATTAACTCGTCTATTACTCCCCAACATGATGGAACGAGGTAGTGGCCGCATTGTTAACATTGCTTCACTGGCTGGTAAAAAGGGTATTGCTTTTAACAGCATTTACTCTGCTAGTAAGGCAAGTTTGATTATGTGGACTGATGCCGTCCGTCAAGAATTAGCTGGTAGTGGTGTCCATATTTCGGCAGTTTGTCCGGGATATGTCTCTCATACTGGTATGACTGTTGATCCTCGTGTACCTGCACCTAAATTAGCAGGGGTAACGACACCTAAAGCTATAGCTAACGCTGTTATGCGTGCCATTAAAGGCAATCAAGCAGAAATTCTTGTCAATCAAAATCCAATTATGGAAGGTGCGACGAAATTGATGCTGTCTATGGGACAAATTTCTCCGACTGTGGTTGATCAACTTTATCAGTTGTTAGGTATAGTCAATTTCAACCAAGTTAGAGCCGGAAATCGAGCTAATCTCAAATATGCGGCCGTTGGTCGTTACTAAAAATTATAGTCAGCTGATTCGGGAATGCGGCTTAGATGGTTAATACTGCCAACACTTTAACTGCCAGCCACAACCCGCCACGGCAAGAGCAGCAACATAGTTATTATCAGGCACTAACTCTACTAGACTCCAAGCAGGTAATTTGACTAACCTAGCTGGTTCTGTGGGTGTTAGTGCTATTTCAATTTGTTCTAATTGAGATATGCCGTCACCCGTCGCTTTAAGATAAGCTTCTTTACAAGTCCAGTAACGGAAGAAAGTTTTTTGCTTTTGCTCATCGGGGAGCGATCGCAGTAAATTATATTCTTGTGGTAAAAAAAACCTTTGCGCCAAAGCCTCCACATCCTCCATCACACGCAAAGACTCTAAATCTACCCCGATTTGCCGAGTATAATTCACCGCACACAAAGCTAAATTGTGAGAATGCGACAAGTTAAACAATAAGCCACTTTGCTGTAAACCCTCTGCTAAAAACGGTTTACCACGCGCTTCATAATCAAACTTAACTTGTTCCGGCAAAATTCCCAAATAACCACCTAATATCTGCCTGAGAACACCCCGTCCAGCAATAAAACGCTGGCGATGTTCTGGAAAATAAAATCTGTTAGCACGAGCCAGTTCATCGTCAGAAAGAATTGCTGATAGGCTTTCTAGCTGTGATTCTGTTATATCTAGCTGAAATCGCCAAACATGAACCTCATTCGGCAGTAAGATGAAATCTTTGGGTGGAGATAACCAAATCATTGGGGAATGGGGGCTGGGGATTGGGGATTGGGGACTGGGTACTAGCGACTGGTAGACAAGGTAGACAAGGTAGATTTTACCCCAATGCCCAATGCCCAATGCCCAACGCCCAATAACTAATAACTAATGACTAATGACTAATGACTGTTGACCAATAGGCATTTTGGCATACATATTTTTCAAAGTATAGGTATGCTATGGAAGTGGGATAAATTTCGTGTGAAAAGTAATAAAAACGTTTCATCTCTCAGCCGTGAACTGAGAGATTTTTATTTACTATCTTATTTTAGTTTTTATTTAATCATTTGTTCATAATTAATTATTTTCTTGAGCTTTTACAGATATTTCACCGCCTTATGTCAGTTCAATAATTCCTGGTAAGAGTCATATTAAAGTCTTTGCTTTGCATCTCAAATATTAAATGGATTAAAGCAACTATATTTTTTAGTCCATAACTCACATCAGCCAGATTTTAGCAACAGACATAAATTAAGTTAAGTACACTACCACGCAGTCTTAAGATTCTTAGTTTGATTCGTCAAAAAAACCAACAGTTAAAATCTGTGGTTATTCAAGTTAACTTGTGTCTACGCTTTTGTTTGTAAGCGACTAGACAGTATATGAGTGTTACCAAAATAATAGCCTTCAATGTAGAAGGTTCAAACACCTTTGTTGGAGGTGTGGCAATACATTGAAGTTCACCACTATTTCCCGGAGTCTCAATTTTAATTGTTCCTGGGGGACATACTGGTGGTGTTGGAGGTGTTGTCGGAGGTGTTGTTGGAGGTGTTGTTGGAGGTGTTGTTGGAGTCGGTTCTGGCACACTTCCCACAGAATTGCGACTAGATGAATTACCTCTTCCACCAATTAAGGCGAGTAATAAAGCCAACAGTCCTAAACCAGCAAGCAAAGGCCAGACAGCTGGAAAACCATCTGACTGAGCTGCAATTATTTCTTCACCAGGGATTTCTGCTATTTCTCCAATTCCTACCTCGCTGCCTGGTTCTACTAATGCAGTATCAAACGTGTCACCCACTATGGTTTCACCTGATGGAGTCACATTTGGAAGTTGAACCACTCTTCTCCCATACCAACCATCATCTCTAGCATTGGTAGCATATGGACGCGAAAGTATTGTCAAAATACTTTGTCTGAGTTCGGCTTTATTTCCTGTCCGTAAAGCGTTTAATCCCCTAGAGAGATTATTCAGATAGAACTGTGTCATATCTGGCTCTAGGTTCAGATCAACAATCTTTTGTTCAAGGTTGGGGATTTTGGCGGCTTCTTCTAGGAGGGTTTGTCCATAGGATAATTTCAAGTTCACAAACCCACTGCGGAGGTCATCGGCTGGTTTACCTGACCACAGAAAGTTTCTCGTGACATTACTAAAACCAGGTACAGGAGTTGAACTCAGTTTTCCTCCCAGTCCATACTGTGCTGAATCTAGAATTTGAGAAGAATGATTTCTCCAGACTGACATATAAGGAGAGTTAATCAGATTACTGTTGTTGCCGTAAAAGGGAAGAGTTCTCTGATAGTTAGTTTCTCCGCCAGCTGCTCTCATCAACATTTGTTGATAAGTCAGTCCACCGTTAGATTCAATAACTTGCTCTAAGATAGTACCGGTTTTGTTACAACGTAGACCAAACCCGACTACGCACCCAGGGATAACTCGGAGCTGACGCAAGCCAGCTTCATTATTTTGTAGCTGATACTGTAAAAACTGCTCTTCTTGTCCTGGGGGTATTTTGACAGGCGCGCCAACATTTAAACCTTTTGGTTGTGCATTGGCCGTCTGAACAAAAATCAGTAGTGTTGCTAAAGACGAGAATACAAATGTGATGTTTTTGATAGATTTCAACAAGACCCTTCTCCGGTAGATGACACAGATTAATTAGGAGTAATTATCTTGAGCAAACTAAAAAATACTAGTTTGACCAGTAAAAACTCAGTTTCGAGTTGCTTGAGAACTCACTTTTTTAGGCAATTGGATGTTGATTGTAATTGCTGTTCCTTTCAATTCTCCTGCACTCAGTGGGTGATAAATAATTAATGCTCGATTTGGCTCATCAAAGAGAAAACCACGGCGAGAGGGCTTAATTTTTCCGTCTTTTACTAAGGAAATAAATGCCTCTAAATATCTGCGTACACTATCTTGATTGCCCTGATTTATAGTAGTGTGATGCTGAATTAGAGTCATAAAGAAATCTAAACTACGAGCATCCTGTCCTAAGATCAGATTGCCATCATCTAAGAAAGAACTGCCAATTAGTTTGCCATCTTTCTCTGTGACTTTGAATAGTGTGTAGTAGCGATTATCTTTGTTAGGGTCATTTACATAACATACCCAAGAGCCATCTTCGCTACGTGAAAAACCTTGTTCTGCGAGGTAAGAAAATACAGAACTAGTTTTTTGGGGTGAGACAGGAGGTAGCAAACTTTCAACCGGATCTAAAGAACAAATTTTTGGATTTGCTGTTGTGGTGTTTGTCGTATTTGTAGGAGTCGTGGGTGTTTCCTGAGCTTTAACTCGTAACTGATTGCTATTCAATATCGCAACTGAAAAAATGGCAGTGAAGGCAAGTAACTTACTCAGATAAATGATCTTAGTCATTTGTTTATCCTCCTTTTTATGTTTGTTGATTTTGTAAGGTTGTGGAAATTTGAATGTAAGTAAAGATTATATAGCTTAATGAGAAAGCTATGTAGATAATTATTTACATTAACTAATTGTGAAAGATTGTGGTGTTAATAACTGTAGACACTAACAAAAACAGTTAAATTAATTCATTTTTGCCAATCATCTTGATTGTTACTTCAATTGTCATAACCCCCTCACAGCTATATCTGATGTTTACTAAATTTTTGAGACAAAGACTATATATTTAGCATTTTTCAGTATCACAGTTGCATAAATTGTTTCAATAAGTTCGGTTCAATTAGGGATGAACTACTGAATAAAAATTACAACATTAATAACTATTTCTTAATGCCTGCAAATATACGATATTTGTTGATGATTAATATTTTTTTGTATTTTCTTGCCATTTATAACAGGCTTTTTTTTCTCTCCAGAACTATTTAATATTATTTAAATTTTTCTTGACTAAAGGGCTTGGCTTTAGAAAATGTCATTGATAAATAGGTTGAGGTTTTAAGACTGCTAATATTTCATCACTATGTTATTTGTACTTAAGTATTTGTGATTTTTGTTGCAAAGAAAATCATCGCTCCGCCCCAGTACCTGTGTAATTACGGTACTTGGCTGAGTAATTCTGAATATTTATTTAGTTAGTGTGCAGTAATTCTACCATCACCTAATCGGGTTATAAGGGTAGCATAGACAACTTTAAAAATTGCACACTAGAAATTTTTCCAGTCTTTAAGAATGTTCTTGGAGACAACATGAAGTATTGATAAATGTTAAGAAAAATACATAAGTATATACTTATGTATATATGTAGTCATATGAGTTGTTCAATCTAGGATGACAGGAATGAAGAGACGCAAATGAACAGACATAGAGAGACTTTAATGCTCAAAAGGCAGTAAATTTCATGTTCTCAGTGATTCTGCTTTTTGTGATTTCAGGCCAGGCGTAGTTTGTAAATGTAGCGTCAATTGCAGAAAGCTGGTACTGTGAATTCTCGAAACTAACACCGTATACAAAAAGTAGCTGTTGAGTCCATGACAATCACGATCGCGCTCAATACTGACTCTGTTAATACCCTGGATTTATCCCCTGTTGATACGGTAATTAATCAACTGTTACAAGAGCAACCGTCTCAAAGCACGACACAAAGCGTCTACGCTAACTATGAACAGCAGTTGCAGTTTGATATCAACTATTCTTTAGAACCAGGTGATCCTCGCGAATTGTCAGAAATTCCTGAGTTAAGGCTGTGGTTTGTGCGCTTAGATGCTAAATACCCTTGGCTACCATTTTTATTGGATTGGAAAGCTGGAGAACTTGCTCGTTATGCGGCGATGCTTGTACCCCATCAATTTAGTGCTAAAGAGGGCATTCAATATAATCCTGAAGCTTTAGAAATCTTTTTAATGCACAAAGTATTTCTGTTAAGCGACTGGTTGAAACAGCAGGATATCCCTTGGCAAGCGCGACTAAAATCTATGGCGCAAATGCTTGGTTACGAATTAGATGATGCGTTTTTTGATTTGTTTTGAGGTTGGGGGTTGGGAGACAGGAGGCAGGGGGCAGGGGGCAGGGAGAAATGGGGAAATTTTTCTTCCCCCTTGCCCCCCGCACCCTGCACCAATTCCTCTTGTATTCCCAATGCCCTAATTCATCCACCCCAAACTTTTTCAAGGATGGTTTTGGGAGAAATATCTGCTATTTTGCCCGTAGAAGATTTGATACCCAAGAACTTATCGCTTGTTGGTAACACTTTGCTTGGATCTGTAGAACCAAACAGGCCGATTGTATAAGTTTGTACTGCTACACTAAGTTGTAATGGTACAGTCTCAGTAGTGAGCATCAAACTAGCTCCGGCAATGATGGCGGCTAACTTGCCGATATCTTCAGGAGCAGTCACCTTAATATTAGGGGCTGAATCCCGGAGCGATCGCACAAATGCTTCGTCATTAGTTCCTTGAATGACGACTATCGGTAAATCTGGTTGTTTAGCTTGAAAATCTTGAATAATAGCTTGCCAGTTTTCCACGGGGTATAAAGTATCTCCCGCTTGAGGTTTGGATAGCCAGCTTGAGCCATCATAGATTAATACATAACCATTATTGACTGCTAAACGTTTTTGTTCGTTTTGCGCCCACTCGATATCAGGTTTCGGCACGTTTACCGCTAACTCTGGGGTAGAAGTGGTAATACCTAATGGTTGCAGCAAATCATGATAAGTTGCTGCTATATACTGAGATGATTTCAACGGCACAGAATGGGTAAAAAATCCAGAGCCTTTACCTTGGTAGCCGATACGTGTGGGGATTCCTGTTAACCAGAGAAAAAGACCCAATAACCAACTTTGACCAACAGTAATGACCACTTCATATTCGCGATCGCGAATTGTGCCTACTAGGTTGCCCCAATCTGCCAGGCTGTTACGGTCTTTGTAATCGAAAGCCAGTACCTCATTGACTGACTTGCTCACCCGGTAGGCAGCCTTTGACCGGGGTTCGGTAACGACATCTAGTTGCGCGTTGGGATAATGTCTCTTCAAGTCGTCTAGAGTCGGAAAGAAGAGAATTTGATCGCCAATTCCGCCAGGTACAAGGGCTACTACTCGCATAATAATTATTGACGCTTACTCGCTCCTTATTTTAGGTGAATATAGGTATTAGATATTAAGGATTGGGGAATTGGGCATTGGGAATTGGGCATGGATGTTAATTATTTCCCCTACACCCCTACACCCTTACACCCCTAATTTATAAGATTGAGGATTGTTGTGTATTTACTAATTCCTGCGGCCGGTGTCGGCAAAAGAATGGGGAGTCAACGGAATAAACTGCTGTTGCAGGTGCGATCGCAATCTATTCTGGCTTGGACTCTGTTGGCTGCACAAGCGGCTGAAGAAATCTCTTGGATAGGAATTATTTCTCAGCCTACTGACTGGCCAGAATTTAAGGAAATTATCGCTAATTTACAGCTAACTAAGCCAGTAGAATTAATTCTGGGTGGTGCTACCCGTCAAGAGTCAGTTTATAACGGCTTACAGGCACTGCCAACAGAGGCAGAGCAAGTTTTAATTCACGATGGGGCTAGATGTTTAGCCACACCAGATTTACTCAACGCCTGCGCCCAAGCTATACGTACGTGTTCTGGCTTAATTGCCGCAGTTCCGGTAAAAGACACAATCAAAGTTGTGGATGGCAATGGCATAATTCAAAGTACACCCGACCGTCAAAATTTGTGGGCAGCCCAAACCCCCCAAGGATTTAACGTCCAGTTGTTAAAACAATGTCACGCCGAAGGCATCCGCCAAGGTTGGGAAGTCACCGACGATGCGGCATTATTTGAAAAATGCGGCATTGAAGTGCAAATTGTGGAAGGCGAAGAAACCAACCTCAAAATTACTACTCCCCAGGATTTGGCGATCGCTGAATTTATCCTAGGCAGTCGGGAGGTTTAAGGCAGGGGGGCAGGGGGCAGGGGGAATAATTAAATGTTATTCGTGGGATTTACATTGACTTAAACAACGAAAAAAGGTATAATCCCACACACTTATTATTGTAAAGTTATTAAACCTCAACAGGAAAATTCAATACACAAAGTTCAAATTTTGAATTTTGAATTTTGAATTTTGAATTGATTTATGACCACAGCCACAGCGACCACGATAGAAGCGATTCTCTACTTAAAGGGTAAACCTTTGTCCCTGGGCGAAATCGCCGAGTATGCAGCCTGCGATCGCGCTACGGTTGAAGAAGGCATCATTGAACTAATGGACAGCTACGCTCGCCGAGATAGCGCACTGGAAGTTGTAGAAACACCAGCAGGTTATAGTTTGCAACTCCGGTCTGATTTTCATGACTTAGTACAAACATTGATTCCTGTAGAATTGGGATTAGGAGCATTGAGGACACTTGCTGCGATCGCCCTCAATAGTCCCATCCGCCAAAGTGATTTAATTAACCTACGCGGCTCAGGAGTATATCAACACGTTCCTGAACTAGTCGAACTCGGTTTTGTTCGCAAAAGACGGGATCAAGAATCCCGTTCCTACTCGCTACAAGTCACATCAAAATTTCATCAATACTTTCAAATCGAACAACTCCCCCAAATCTTAGAAAATAGCCCGAAAGAACAGCAATTAGAACTAGAACTGGAAACTGGGGAGTAGGGACTGGGGAGTAGGGACTGGGGACTGGGGACTGGGAAGATGGGGAAGTGTGGGGAGTGTGGGGGGAAAGATTTCTTCCCTATCCTCCCACCCCTCCCACACTTCCTGCTTGCCCAATTCCCAATTCCCAATTCCCAATTCCCTTGCACAATGGTTTAGAGTAGAATTAGCAACTAAGCTAAAAAGAATTGCCAATGGTGTTTGATCCTGATTTTTTGAACGACAACTCTGAGGAACACCCCAACCAACTGCTTTCCGACCACTTTGGGGAAAACCCCAATCAGTTACTTAAATATCTCCAACATCAGTCTCCAGAAGTTCTAGCCCGTGTTGCCCAGTCCGTTAGCCCGGAAATTAAACAAATTATTTCCCAGAACGTACAAGGGCTAGTGGGAATGCTTCCAGCAGAAAATTTTAATGTCCAAATAACCACCGACAAAGAAAATTTAGCCGGACTGCTAGCTTCGGCTATGATGACGGGTTATTTTCTGCGCCAAATGGAACAAAGGATGCAGTTAGATCATTTGTCTAATGGTTAATAGTCCAGAGTCAATAGTCCATAGTCCATAGTCAAAAAGTTACTTTGCAAGGATGAAAAACTAATGAGTAATGACTAATGACTAATGACTAATGACTAATGACTATTTTTTAGGATAAGCACCTGACTGTACTTTGACCGTGAGGATTTTGCCACTGCGGTTGATTTCCATTACCAGAACATCACCCACGGTGCTGGATTCAACTTGTTTTTGGACTTGGGCTGATGTTTTGACTGGTTTATCGTTAATTTTTTGAATTACATCGCCAGGGAGCAATCCTGCTCGGTTAGCTGGTGAGTCTTTGACTACGCCTTTAATGACAACGCCAGTTTCCTGTTGAATGTTGAGTTTGTTTTCTTGATTGATTTGTTGTTTTCTACTCGGAGATAAGTCCGTCATTTCAATCCCTAAAAAGGGATGTTCTACGCGTCCTTTCGTAAATAGTTCATTAGCAACACGGGCAGCAGTTTCTATAGGGATGGCAAAACCTAAGCCTTGAGCATCAGCACGAATTGCAGTATTGACTCCTATTACTTCCCCTTGGGCATTTAATAAAGGCCCGCCGGAGTTACCTGGATTAATAGCAGCGTCAGTTTGAATAAAGCTGACTCGTTTATCTGGAACTCCTACCTGTGCGCTGGTGCGGTCTGTGGCACTGATAATGCCGATAGTGACGGTATTATCTAAGCCTAAAGGATTACCGATCGCGATCGCCCACTGTCCAGGAATCAAATTTTGTGAATTACCCAATTTAACTGTCGGCAATTCTTCTCCAGGAATCTTGACGACAGCCACATCTGTAATATTATCAATCCCCACTACCTTACCCTCAAAAGTCCTTCCATCTTTGAGAGTGACTTGTACTGTATCTGTATCAGCTACAACATGGGCATTAGTTAGGACTTGTCCTTTTTCACTCAAAATAAACCCTGAACCTGTACCGCGTTCAATTCTTTCATGGGGAAGTGGTTGTTCATCTTCACCAAAAAAGCGGCGTAATAAAGGATTTTTTAAAGCATCTGAGATAGGATTAGCGACTTTACGCGTGGCATTAATCCTGACAACAGCAGGGCCAACTTTCTGTACAGCGTGAGCAATAAAGTTAACATTATCACCATTAATAGCCCCTGGAGAACCAATTACAGGGTTAGGAGTCACACTTTCTGGGGGTAAAGCCACAGTGACATTTTTGAGTTGTTGAAACGAGCGATTTTGCGGGATGAGATAGCGACTACCTAACAAACCTGCACTACCGCCGATCACCAATAAAGATAGGTAAACGGCTAGTTGCTTTAATGATAAATTCATAATGATTACGTTTAAGGACAGCAATGCAGTTGCTAATTTATAAGTTTAGTCAAGCAACCAGCAAGTGGACAGGTAAATTTAACATTCGGTAGTTTTTGGTCATGGGGCATAGGGCATAGGGCATTTAATTTTGAATTTTGGATTTTGGATTTTGGATTTTGGATTTAAATCTCCAATTCTTTCCCTTACACCCTCACACCCCTTACACCCTTACACCCCTAAACCCCTACACCCCTCTAGAAGACAGAAACTAATAACTAACGACTCACGACTAATAACTAAAGGCTTTCTTAACGGATATCCATGACTGTTCCTCATCGTTTGGTTTTTCTCTGCGGCTTAGTCGGTGCTTTAGGACTAAGCATGATTCCTAACTCAAACAATGTTAGTGCGGCTGTTGAAGGTTGTCCTGTTCCGGCTTTGTCCCGATTTCGACGACATCAGGTAGTTCGGGGTGACACTTTGGTGAGTATCGCCCAGCGTTACAATCTTGTGCCAGAAACGATTGTGGGGATGAATCCATCTCTTCAAAATGGTTCACAGCCAGTAGTGGGCAGTATTTTACAAATTCCTCCTTACAATGGGATTGTGGTGGAAGTCCCTAGCGGTCAAACTTGGCGACAAGTAGCAGCAAGATATAAAGTCCGTCCCGATGCACTATTTGAGGTCAACGGTTGTCAACAAAATCCCCGAATTGTGTTTGTACCTGGGGTCAATTGGTCGCCTAATGGTACTTTTACGGCATCTCCTAAAACTACTACAACACCTACTACCCCAGTACAGTTATCCGGCTATCCTTTTGAACAGATGGCTGAGGTAGGATTGCCCTATGGTTGGCAAATTAACCCAAATACAGGCCAGGTGTTTTTCCACAGTGGTGTTGATTTGTTAGCGGCTGTGGGAACTCCGGTAGAAGCGATCGCCCCAGGTGCGGTAGTATTTGCCCAGAATCAGGGTACTTACGGTAATTTGGTGATTATTAATCATAATGGCGGAATGCAAAGCCGTTATGCTCATCTAGATACCATTCAAGTAAAAGTCGGTCAACAAGTCAGTAAAGGGCAATTACTTGGTACTGTAGGCACAACCGGACAACCAACTGGAAAGCAATCCCATCTGCATTTTGAAATTCGTGCGAGTTCTTCTCTAGGTTGGGTAGCTGAAAATCCCAAGGATTATCTAAAACCCTAGAATACTGCTAGCAAATAGGTAAAAAGCTAAAGTCTTAAACATATTTTCTTTAGCCTTTTACCTTTAGCCTTTTGCCTTTTACTGTATGGTTTTATGAGTCAAATATCACAAGCGGAGTTGTTTTTTCAGCAAGGTTTAGAGCATTACCAAGCACTAGAATATGAACAGGCGATCGCTAGTTTTGAAAAAGCCATTGAAATTCAACCAGATTTTGCTGATGCTTGGAATGAGCGCGGCTGGAATTTATTTTTATTAGACAATCCAGAAGCAGCAACAGCAGCACTTACAAGCTTTGATAAAACTATAGAAATTGATCCTAATAACTTCCTAGCTTGGCATCGGCGAGGACAAGTACAATTAGAACGCTTAGGTGAAAATGAAGCTGCTTTGTTGAGCTTTAACAGAGCATTAGAACTCGAACCAGAAAACTATGATGCTTGGTGGGATAAAAGTTTTACTTTATATGCGCTAGGTCTTTATGATGAAGCCATTGCTAGCTACTACAAGACTTTACAAATTCAGCCTGATAGTTGTGCAGCATGGCATGAACTCAGTAACTTACTGTTAGAAATTGGTCGTTATGATGAGTCTTTGCAGAGTTATGATCAGCTATTAGCAATCAACCCTAATGATTATTTTGCTTGGAGCGATCGCGGTTTGGTATTACAAAATTTATCCCGCTATGATGAAGCAATTGCTAGTTTTGACAAAGCTTTAGAAATTAATCCTGATGCTAGTGCAACTTGGTCAGAACGGGGAAAAGTTTTTGAGAAATTAGGTGATTTAAAAGCCGCACTGGCGAGTCATGAAAAAGCTTTCAAGTGTAACTATGACAGTGCAGCAGCTTGGTATGAATGGGCTAGAGTGTTAATTGATTTTGATAAAATTACAGATGCAATGAATACTTGTGAACAAGCACTTAGCGTTTTATCTGATAAGTTTGCAGCTTGGTCAAATCGCAGTCTGATATTACATGAATTAGGTCGTTATGAGGATGCGATCGCCAGTTATCAAACAGCTCTGGAACTGCAACCAGAGGATGCTGATACTTTTTATAATATCGCTTGTTGTTATAGTCTACAAGGTAATGTAGAACAGGCTATACAAAAGTTACAGCAAGCCATCAATTTGAGTCCTTCAATTTATATAGAAGCCGCAAAAACTGACCCTGATTTAAATAATATTCGTCATCTACCTAAGTTTCAAAGTTTAATCCAGTAGTAACGCACCAAAGACAATGGTGCGTGACGCTTCGCTTTCACACACCCTACAAATTGCTAATGATTTCTGTAGAGTTAATAATGTGCATTCCTGCGGCGGCAAACTTAGCAAACGCTGCATCTGCTTGTTCTGTGTAGTCAACAACCCCAGGAACTACCACAGGTGAAGTACAATCTTCTAGCAAATAGATTTTCTGAGCTAAATTAGCATCTATTTGTTGAATTTCTGTTAATAAATCATCAATTGTCCAAGCAACACAATGACTTTTTGCTTGTCCGCCAATAATCACTACATCAAATTCTAAAAGTTGCTGAATTAAGCAGGTATTTTTATTAGCTAAAGGGCTATCATCAAAACTTTGTAAAACTTCGGGACGTAACACAGAATAATTTTCTGTTAACGGATGATTACCTTTAATTTCAAATTGTGTTTGACTTTGCCTAGCAATACAGTGAAAAAATATGGCTTCTTCTACAGCAGAAACTAAAGCATGACCAATACCACCCAACATTGAATGATAAGGCCAAACTGTCAAAGGATATTTACCATCTTGACTGAGTTGTTTAACGTAGTGGTAAGCGTGTTTTGTTAATAATTCATAATTACTATTAATACTACTGGCAATTTTCGGGTTAACTTGCCAAATCCCTGCTTCAATATCTGCTGGGGTAATGCTAGTAGCGGCTGGTGTGGGATGCTCGCCTGCATGATTCACCCAAAAAATGGGGTGAAAAATTTGCGTTGCTGTATGAGTGTCGAGAGTGGGAATAATGGTGGTGATTAACCCTAAATTATGATAAATAAACTCACACAGTCGGCGATTATCATCTACAGCACCAGTTCCCGATTTCCCACCTACAAATAATTCAAATTCAGGTATACAAAAAGTATTTTGGACATCTATTAGCAGTAGACAAACACGCTTTTCGTCGGAAGATGCGGGTAGAATATTGTGTTGTTTCGCCCAAAGTTCTGCTTCGGTGGCGCGTTGTTGATATGGTACACGCCAAACTGTACCTACTTGTTCAGGATGAAAATGTGCAGGTATAGGTAATTGAGTTGTGTTTTGATTATACATATTTTTATGAAGTAGTTATTTTTAGGGACTTCCAGATAAAAAATATCCAAACTGTAGGGTGCGTCAGTATGAATAATCTCTTGGTATAGTTATGTTTTCTCGCACTGACGCACCCTACTAAGCTGTTTATTGGGGATAATTTATTTTTTGGTGTTCCCTTAGTGCGATCGCTCCTGTAATTTCTAGCATAGGTTTTCAGCTTTTAGTTTGTCGTGGGGAGTTCAGTTCTAAGATAAGGACTAAAGTCCTCACTACAAACTATTGTCAAATTAATACACCCCCATGACTTCCATTGTTAACTTAACGTCTTTACATAAATTGACGTTAACTATAACGGGTGTCTTGGAGGTGTAATTTTTAGTCCAAATAGTTCCAATCAACAATCTAACGACTATTGACTATTGACTATTGACTATTGACTATTGACTAACTCGCCAAATACTCATCCATACTGGTTTTAGATTTACGCAGCTTAGTTAAAGCTTCTCTCTCGATTTGTCGGACTCGTTCACGACTAATGTTGAGAATTTCGCCGATTCTGGCTAGGGTTAAAGCTTGTCCATCCATTAAGCCAAAGCGGAGTTTGATCACTTCCCTTTGTTGGGGGGTGAGTTGTTCCATCAGTCGCTCTAAATCTTTAGATAGAGAAGACTGCATAACAAACTCTTCAGGAGACGCGCCAGGATCTTCTAGCATTTCTCCTAATTCGGTGTCGTAGTTATCTCCTAACCGTAAGTCTAAAGATAAGGGTAGGCGAGCTTTTTCTAAATATTCTCTTACCTGCTTAGGTGTGAGATCCAATTCACTCGCTAGTTCTGAGGCTGTAGGCGCGCGTCCTAATCTTTGTGAAAGCTGACGCTGTGCTTTTTTAATTTTGTTAAGTTTCTCAGTAATATGAATAGGTAGGCGGATAGTCCGCGCTTTTTCTGCGATCGCTCTGGTGATGGCTTGGCGAATCCACCAGTAGGCGTAGGTAGAAAATCTGTATCCTTTGGTGGGGTCAAATTTCTCTACACCCCGTTGCATTCCAATACTACCTTCTTGGATTAAGTCCAATAAATCGACGTTGCGTTTAATGTACTTCTTAGCAACGGATACCACTAATCGCAAGTTAGCTTCTACCATCCTGCGTTTAGCAATTTCACCTTCGGCGATCGCTTCGTTTAATTCTGCTATATCTAATTGTGCTGCTTGCGCCCACTCTTCTAAGCTTGGCTCATGACCTAACTTATTTGCTAGTTCCTCCCGCACTTCCTGCAACATGGATGAACGTTGTACCTGTTTGCCATAACAAATTTCCTCCTCGTGGGTTAAGAGTGGTACACGGCCAATCTCACGCAGGTAAGTCCGCACGAGGTCTGTGGCTGTCTGAGCGGTCTTCATGGCGCTACTCTTTGGTAATGTTGGACTTGTTGGTAGGGTCATTAACTGATAGATGCTCTTTGCCGGTACTACCCAGCTAAACTGGGATGTCTGTTATTGTTTACAATTTGTGCAACCGATGAATCTCAGTTGCTATAAGGATCTTCAGTGGGTCTTTAACTGCTAGAAGTTACAGTTATTTCCTGGTCTGTACAAGTATCTAGGGTTAGATAAACAATAGGAATACAAAAATGTTTGTATCTAATATTTGTTAAAAATTGTAACATTTATGAGAGGTTTTTGGGTACTGGTAATCATAAATTTCTGCACGCATCAAGATATAGGTAAATCAATCATTCCCAGTGTACTACTAAAATAGTACACTGTAAAAAAACTCATTTCATCCTGAATCAAGCAAATAGTTGTGATACTTCCCGATTACGGGAATACCCGCCAGCTACTTTAACCTCACAACCGAACACTCTAGCTAACTTTGACTGGAACTAGCTGGTGAAGTTTCCGCAGAGAGTGATCACTTCCTCATATTTGTTAAAATATCTCAATAAAAACAATAATTATTTTTCTATAATAATTACTTAATTTTCCTTGTAAATACTGCTTTGTGTAGATTCGATGGGGTTTGGGGACTGGGGATTGGGGATTGGGGACTGGGAAGATGGGGAAGTGTGGGGAGTGTGGGGAGAGAGGGGGAAAGATTTCTTCCCTATCCTCCCACCCCTCCCACCCCTCCCACACTTCCTGCTTGCCCCCTGCCCCTCACAAGTGTAGGTTTTTACCCAGCAGTGAGTGATGACTCTCAGACTAACGAGAGAATCATTGTTTCACTCACCCCTATACCCTTACACCCTTACACCCTTACACCCCAAAACCAAGGTTTTTGGTACACAACGTAAAAAAACAGGCCCCCTCCCTGCCTCCTATAACTACGAGCAGTATTCCTGAATGACTTTTACATCCAAGGTGGTATTTTGCATGGAACGGATAGCTGCAACAGTGGCCTTTGCACCGGCGATGGTGGTGATGATGGGGATTTTGTAGGCTAAACCTGTGCGGCGGATTAATCTCGCATCAGTTTGGGCTTCTTCCCCAGATGGCGTGTTGATAATCAGCTGGATTTTCTGGTTTTTGATGGCATCAACTACGTGGGGACGACCTTCATGTAGTTTTAAGACTAACTCGACGTTTAAGCCATGCTCTTTTAAAACTTGGCGCGTGCCGAAGGTGGCCATAACTTTGAAGCCTAAGTCGATGAATTCTTTGACTACGGGAACGGCGGCGGCTTTATCGCGATCGCTCATGGAGACAAATACCGTTCCTGTGAGGGGCAAACGCTCTCCAGCACCTAATTCTGCTTTGGCAAAGGCGCGACCAAAATCGCTATCGATGCCCATTACCTCACCAGTTGAGCGCATCTCTGGGCCTAATATTGTATCAGTTCCAGGGAATTTATTAAAGGGCAAGACGGCTTCTTTGACGGCGATGTGCTGGGGAATGACTTCTTGGGTAAAGTTCAGTTCTTCTAAGGTTTTCCCTGACATAACTAAAGATGCTAATTTCGCCAAGGGGACACCTGTAGCTTTGGAAACAAAAGGTACTGTCCGAGAAGCGCGGGGGTTAGCTTCTAAAATATACACTTGGGGAGAATAACTGCTAGCACCAAGAACAGCAAACTGAATATTCATCAAACCCACTACAGAAAGTGCTTGTGCTAGTTGAATAGTCCAAGTGCGGATTTGATTCAGTACGGCTGGCGGCAGGGAAATTGACGGCAGAGAACAAGCCGAGTCTCCTGAGTGGATTCCCGCTTGCTCGATGTGTTCCATGATGCCACCAATCACTACCCGTCCGGTGTGGTCAGCGATCGCATCTACGTCAACTTCAATGGCGTTTTCGAGGAATTTATCAATTAAGATGGGATGGTCTGGCTCTACCTGTACCGCAAAGGTCATGTAACGTTCCAATTCTGCATCGGAGTAGACGATTTCCATCGCCCGTCCCCCCAATACGTAACTAGGACGTACCACCACAGGATAGCCGATGCGTTTCGCCACAATTAACGCGTCTTCATAACTGCGGGCAATTCCATTGGGTGGTTGAGCAATATTTAATTGTTTTAAAATCTGCTCAAACCGTTCGCGGTCTTCGGCGGTGTCGATAGAATCGGGGGATGTTCCCCAAATCTGAGTGCTAAGTATTGAGTTGTGAGTGCTGAGTGCTTGTTGCAGTGGTAATGCTAACTTTAACGGCGTTTGTCCGCCGAATTGGACGATGATTCCGACTGGGTTCTCTGCTTCGATGATGTTGAGGACATCTTCTTTAGTTAACGGTTCAAAGTACAGGCGATCGCTGGTATCGTAATCGGTAGAAACTGTCTCAGGGTTGGAGTTGACCATGATGGTTTCATAGCCTGCACCCTTCAAGGCATAGGAAGCATGACAGCAACAATAATCAAATTCAATTCCTTGACCGATGCGGTTGGGGCCGCCTCCCAAAATCATGACTTTGGGTTTGCTGGCTGGCAAGACTTCGGTTTCTTCTTCGTAGGTGGAATAGTAATAAGGTGTAAAGGCTTCAAATTCCGCCGCACAGGTATCAACGGTTTTGTAAACGGGGATGACTCCTAATTCTTGGCGATAGGCGCGCACTTCGTCTTCGGTGGTTTTGGTGGCGAAAGCAATTTGGCGATCGCTAAATCCTTCACGCTTGACCCCATACATTTGCTCTTTAGTCAACTGCTTGAGGGGTGTCCGCTTGAGGAATTTTTCCACCTCTAAAATTTGCTGCATTTTATCTAAGAACCAAGGGTCAATTCCTGTGAGTTCGTAGATTTCCTCACTGGTAATCCCCAATTGCAAAGCATGACGCAAGGCAAAAATGCGATCGGGGTTGGGTGTGCGTAACAAGGCGCGGATTTGTTCGCCACTGGGTAGTTTTTCGGCTTTGTCACAACCCCAGCCGGCGCGTCCAGTTTCGAGAGAACGCAAAGCTTTTTGGAAGGATTCGTTAAAAGTCCGCCCAATGGCCATCGCCTCCCCGACGGATTTCATTTGGGTAGTAAGTACGGGTTCAGAACCAGGGAATTTCTCAAAGGCGAAGCGGGGAACTTTGGTGACAACGTAGTCAATTGTCGGTTCAAAGGAAGCTGGGGTTTTTTTGGTGATGTCGTTTTTAATTTCATCCAAGCTGTAACCCACAGCCAATTTCGCCGCCATCTTGGCAATTGGAAAACCCGTAGCCTTAGAAGCCAAGGCCGAACTGCGAGACACACGGGGATTCATTTCAATGACAACGACATCCCCATCCACTGGGTTAACGGCAAATTGAATATTAGAACCACCAGTTTCTACCCCAATCTCGCGGATGATTTTAATCGCCATATCCCGCAGCCGTTGGTATTCTTTATCGGTGAGGGTTTGGGCGGGGGCGACGGTGATCGAATCGCCTGTGTGAATCCCCATTGGGTCGAGGTTTTCAATAGAACAGATAATTACTACGTTATCTGCTAAGTCGCGCATGACTTCTAGTTCATATTCCTTCCAGCCCAGGAGGGATTGATCGATGAGAATTTGGGAAACGGGACTGGCATCAATCCCGACTTGTGCCATTTCCTCAAATTCTTCTTGGTTGTAGGCGATACCGCCACCCGTACCACCCATAGTAAAAGCTGGACGGATAATTAAAGGATAGGTGCCGATGCGTTGGGCGATCGCTTTGGCTTCTTCTAAGGATGAGGCTGTACCACTAGGACAAACTTTCACCCCAATTTTCGCCATTGCATCATTGAAGAGTTTACGGTCTTCGGCTTTTTCAATCGCGTCTAACTTCGCACCAATTAATTCCACGTTATATTGCTCTAAAACGCCATTTTTCGCTAGAGCGACCGCCAGATTCAGGGCTGTCTGTCCACCCATTGTTGGTAACAGCGCGTCTGGACGCTCTTTAGCGATGACTTTGGCTACTAGTTCTGGCGTTAGCGGTTCAATGTAAGTGCGATCGGCTGTTTCCGGGTCGGTCATGATAGTTGCTGGGTTGGAATTAACCAGTACAACTTCATAACCCTCCTCTCGCAAAGCTTTACAGGCTTGAGTTCCAGAATAGTCAAACTCACAGGCTTGACCAATCACAATCGGGCCAGATCCTAATAATAGTATTTTCTGGAGGTCTTGACGGCGGGGCATAGTCGTTGGGTTGGAGTACGAGAATACAAATCCTGACTATTTTAAAGTTGTTTCACACCTCTAGTGTTGTTTATTATCAAGTTTTCTCAAATTGGATATGGGGCATTAATTGGACAGGGGGCGGGGGGCAGGGAGCAGGGGGGAATTTCTTACCCAGTCCCTAGTCCCCAATCCCCAGTCCCCAATCCCCCATAACTAATATTTATTTTTCATAACTTTTTGAAGTTAAATGTCTTTACAAGAATATTTTTTAATTTGTGCATAGATTAATTTCAAATAATTCTCAATAATTTAAATTACTAGTGACACTTATCTGCATTCTAACTATGATTTTTGGCTGGTGTTATGGAATTTCTAAATATTTTTTTCAAGTTAGCAAATTTTTCCTGATGTCATCACAAGTACAAATATTATCAATTAAGTAATTGCTAATATTTAGCAATTGCTTGAGAGTGATTGATACAGGTAGAAATAACAAAAGGTAGAAAGCTTCTACACCTTCTACCTTTTGTCATATTTCTATCAATCCAGTCTGATGAAATAACTAAATCTCAATTACCAGGGAATTAATTTTGGGCAGGTTGAACAAAACCCAAGGTTAAACTGTCTTTAGCTAAGAAGTGAGCCAAATGATAAGCTCTTTCCTCAGTTTTTAGAAGAATTTTTTCATACATATAGCGCGTACCGCGATCGCCTAGACTCTCTGCTTGAGCAGCTTGACGACGGATAACGTTGATGACTGCTTGTTCTGCTGCTAGGTCGTTTTCTACCATCTTGCGGGAAGAATAGACACCATCAGATTCTTGCTCAAAACAGGTTAATTCTGCCAACTTACTGAAAGTCGCCGCAGGTACACCACCTAACCCATTTAAACGCTCACCAATTTCATGGATGTGGTCTTGAACTTCTTGATAGCTTTCATTAAAAAACTCATGCAGTGAGTGAAATTCTGCACCTTCAACTACAAAATGGTGCTTTTGATACTGCAAGTACAATGCTTGAAAGCTAGCCAGAAGCACGTTTAATCCTTCGGTGACTGGTGCAGTAACGCTGCGATCTAGTAATACTGGATTGTCGTAAACTTGACCAAAATTTTGTAACAAAGTTTGTGTATCAGCCATTGCTCTCCTCGCTTTTCAACAGTTAATGTTTGTAACTGTTAAGTCCCTACATATTAACACCATAAAAATGAAATTCGCCCCTATCTTTAGCATAGATTTTGAAATTTTTTGTGAGCAAAGTTTCAAAGCAAATTTCCTAAAAGTGCATGAATGTGCATACATTAATTAATATTTAATTAACATTTGGTTAAGTTTATTTAGTTATCAAGTTATTTACTTAGATGTATTGACATTTCAATTCATATATCAATACCAAAGAGTTTTTATCTCTCATGAGTTATCTATTCTCTGTGAAGATAAACAGCAGATTTTGAGACTTCCCCAGAGACAATATCCCCGCCCTGGAGCAGCAGAGGTATAGAATCACCGTTTACCCTGAAAAATGGAGACTTTTGGGCTTTAACTAGCTGAAATACCCGATTTTTACCCTAAAGTCTCTCTCAGAGAGCAGATTGGCTGGTAAAAGACAACCATTTTCACTCTTCATAGACTTTTGATGAAATCTGGAAAAATTCAGCCGCACAATCATGCTATTTGAGTGTCATTTGTAAGTTTCGTAGAGAATTTTTACAAAATTTTGATTTTTTTTATCAAACTAACTGAGAATTGTTTGCACTTAGGTTATCCTAAATAGGAGAACTGTACTTCAGAATTTTTTGAGGTATGGGGAGTAGTCATACGGTATTTGTTGCAATTTAGTTGCACTTTGGGGGATATTCGCTTGCAATCATTCCTTTCACAAATCACACAGATTCACACTGTAGAAGTTAATTGGTTAGACCGTTGGCAAGTTTATCAACGCTTGCAGGAGTTAGAAATTCCCTGTTGGTGCGAAGCTAATCAACCATTGAAGGTGGAAATTAACTCTCCTTTAGCTGCTGTGCAGTTTTGGAGTGTAATGCAGCAGTTTACTGCTACTCGTCAAGATTTAATTTCGGTGCTGAAACGCGGCTGGTAGAAGGTTTTTCAGTTCATAACTGCTACAGGATGAATCAAACTCAAAGTTAGTTAGTAAGGGGTAAAAGTATATGGGTGTATATCACAGCAAAGAAGTAACAGAATTTTGTCTTGAGGGTAGATTCGTTGATTTTGTGATTGAGGATGGTTATAAGCTCAAAGGTTTATTGCTAGGGACTTATGACGGGGAATGTTACGTTAAACTGGCTAAAAATTTAAGGTATACTTTTGACTGGCGGTTGCAGCCTGGAACTTGGTTACAGGTAGTGGGTGAGAAAAAATGCGATCGCAAAAGTGGTCAAGTCAAATTCAAAGCAGAACGGGTGATGGCTGCGACTGGTACTATCTCCGCACCGCAACCACCGCAACCACCGAAAACAAAAGCCACAATTTTGATGTGTCAAAAGTCCGATTGCATGAAACGTGGCGGAAATCGGCTTTGTCAAGCATTAGAATCAGCTTTAAGCGATCGCGGTTTAGAAGACCAAGTAACAATTAAAGCTACTGGATGTATGAAAAACTGCAAAGCCGGGCCAAATTTAGTCATGCCCGACAAAACACGCTACAGCAGTATTCGTGCCGATCAAGTGCCATTACTTATAGATAAGCATTTTGCCCGTCCTAGTCGAGAAGACGAGCAAGTAACAGCATCTCAACCACATTTTAATGAAACATTTGTCAAAGTAGCTACGATTTAATGATAAATTTTTGAAAGGCAATTTAGTGTGTTCTCTAAATAATCGGCTGAAAAACTTGCGAGGAATTTGCAACAGTTGTAGATATACTCTTCATATATCTACATAAATATAATTTGCAAATTCCTCATTTTTATGCGTAGATTTTCACGTTATGTGGAAAAGTTAACGAAAAACCTAACCCCCAACCCCTTCCCTACCAGGGAAAGGGAGCAAGAATCAAAGCCTGTCTCCTTGCAGGAGACAGGCTTTAAAAATCACATTTTTCGTTGATATTTTGGCTCTTTACTCCCCTCTCCGCGTCGGAGAGGGGCTGGGAGAGAGGTAAAAAAGACTTATCGAACTTATGAGTTTTTAAGGTGCATCAGCTATAGTTGCTTTCTTGTTCTTTCCTTTGGAAGTATTTTTTTGTTAGCGTCTCTGAAGGATCAGAGTAGACTCCAAAGCGCAAAAAAAAAGACGCTATCAGCCAATATGGCTCAGTTAGCGTCAAAAATCTCAATATACAAGGTTGGGTTGAGCAAAGCGAAACCCAATATTAATATCGAATTACATCGAATCTAGACGGCGACGGAGTTGACTGCTAAAACTATCAATTACCGTCACTACTACCAACAGCACCAACATCATCGTTGTGGCTTTGTTGTATTCAAACCCATCAATATAACTTTTCAACTGAAAGCCAATCCCACCTGCACCGACTACACCTAAAACTGAAGCAGCGCGGATATTATACTCAAACATCCATAGGGTATAGCCCAAACCCAAGGGTAAAACTTGAGGCAAAATACCGTATTGAGCAACTTGAAATCTGGATGCTCCCATAACTTGCAACGATTCTAAGGAGCGATAATCAACAGCTTCAATTGCCTGTTGGTAGAACTTAGCGAGATAGCCAATAGTATAAATTCCTAAAGCTAATGTCCCTGCGGGTGCGCCTAAACCTGTAGCAGCGACAAAAATTAATCCTAAAATAATTGAAGGGACGGAACGAACAGCATTTTGCAGTAAGTTAGCTAACCATTGCAACCAACGCGGCGCAACATTATTGGCACTAGCTACAGCAATGGGTAAAGAAATGATTGCGCCAATGGTTGTTCCCCATAGAGACATCTGTACAGTCTCAATCAGTGCTTTAATGGCTATGTCAATAACTGCTGGATCGGGGGGGAACAGTCGCGAGATGAAATCGGTGATGTAAGGCCAGCTAGAACGCAACAGTTCAAAATCAACCTTTAGTCCTCGCAATGCCCAGCCATAAACTATCACCAGAATTAGTAAAATGAGTAAGGGATTCACCCAAGGATAACGACGAAAGAGTTTTGAATTTAACAATCGACTCATGGTTTATACTGAACTGTTAACGCTCTCAAATAACTCAAAACTCAGGAGAAAGTGATCGGCAGACGAGCAATTGCTTGGGATTGCCCTTACTCACGGAGAAACTTGAGCAAATTTTTCTTGTAAATTATCGCACATTCCATCATAAACTACACGCCCAGCATCTAAGACGATCGCACGCTGGGCGTATTGTGCGGCTATACCCAAATCATGTAAAACTGTAACAATTGTCATCCCCTGTTCGGTATGCAGTTGTGATAAAGTCTCCATCACCTGCTGACAAGCGATGACATCTAAGCCGGTAATGGGTTCATCAGCGAGAAGAATTTGTGGTGACTGAATCAAAGCACGGGCGATCGCGACTCTTTGTTGTTGTCCCCCGCTTAATTTGCTGGTTTTTTGATCAGCTAAGTCTCTGAGTCCCAGCTGTTCAAGTAATTCTAAAGCAAGTTTGCGATCGCGTTGAGGAAAACCCAACAAAGTCTGCCAAGTGGTTCTAACTCCCAGTCTGCCACACAAGACGTTTTCTATCGCTGATAACTGGGGAATTAACCCACCACCTTGAAATAACATCCCCACATCACGACGGACTTGAGATATTGTCCGAGATGTCATTTCTATGCCATTAATACGGATTCCACCTTTTTGGAAAGGAACTAATCCCACTAGCGATCGCAGTAATGTCGATTTACCTGCACCGTTTAGTCCTAGTAAAACAACAAACTCACCTTGCTTGATTTGGAAATTGACACCATTGAGGATAGGACGATTCAGAGACGCAGCATAAGCCGTCTCCAAATTGTAACAATTTATTACAAAATCACTCATCCTCAGCCTCAGTCAATTTTATTAATTAGTTTTACAATGGTGGGTGCTGAATTTTCAGTAACTGATAAAAGTGATGTTTACTTAACTAAAAGTCTTTTACCCTCACCACTTAATACTCAATACTCAGCACTCACCACTCATCACTCTTTCTATGGTTCAATCCCAACACGCTGTAGTGCTTCACGCACTGGTCTTAAGTGGCGAGTGTGATCAACTCTGACTAGTTCTGTAGAGTTGTACAAGCCACGCAGTAACTGATTATTTTGGGACTGGTTTAACTTTAGTAAAGCATTGATAATTTGTTCTCTTTGGGGTGCGGGTACATCATCATCAATGGCGATACCGTGAGCAGGTACACCGGAAATTTTGTGTAGTACACGCAATTTGCTTTTTTCTTCGGCAGTGATGTAAGGGGGAAACAAAGCATATTCCGATACTACAGCTACATCCGCTTGACCACGCAAAACGGCTTGTAGAGCTTTGCTGTAGTTACCACCGTAAGTAATTTGGCTAAAGAAACCATCCATGCGATCGCGGTTGGGAACAAATCCCTGTTTTACCAACTCACTCACGGGGAAGATAAATCCTGAACCAGAGGTGGGAGAAGTAAACGCCATTCTCTTACCCCGCAATTGTTCCAAGGTTGCTTTAGGTGTATTTTTGGTTTGCAGATTGCTATTGCTAGGAACAACGAATACTGAGTTATAAGTATAACGTCCAGAATAGTTTTCGCGGACTTCTGCTAAATACAAACGAGAATTAGCTAATTGTTCCGCTTTCAGTGCCGGACGACTGCTCAAGAAAGCTACATCAGCACGGTTTGCTCTTAAAGCCTCTACCGCCGCCGTATCATCGCCTATCTGTGCTGTTACGGGAATACGTAGTTCTTTAGATAAAAATGCAGCCACAGCATTAGCTTTATTTTGCAAATCTGTGGAATCTGAGCGACTAGGAAAAACAATATTTAATCGCTTTTGACTTTGAGCCAGTAAGCGTGGTGCTTGTTGATTATTTATAGAGTTAGCATTGCTGGTTTGCATAACTCCAAAAGTGCTGGCGGCTATACCAGTCAACGTTATGAATGCTGCACCAGCACTCAACAAGCCTTTTTTGCTCACACTCATCTTTAATTCTCCATTAAAACTATTTGCAAAAATAATGCAAATTAATATCAACTATCCCGATTTATGAATCTAGAGGTTTTAGGAATAAAAGTCAATAGTTGTGATCTATACAGCCCCACAAATGAGAATAATGCGGTAAATATGTAGCTACAAGTCGAATTAGTTACAACAAGCCCAGATTGATAGCCTGGTCTAAAATCTCGAAGAAGTTGGGGATCTTATATCTCATAAATGATTTAGGATTGCTATATTGCATTGCAGGATGGTGATGAATCAACAAAAAAGGCAAAAGAATTTAATCTTTTGCCTTGAATATTTATCTGTTTACTGATTGAGTTTAGTAATCATCATCATCATCGTCATCATCATCAACTTCTTCATAGTCGTCGCCTTGGTCGTCTTCTATGAGGTCGTGAATTTCATCTGCGATTAATTCATCATCATCCAGAATCGCCCGACGACCGGCAAATCCGGTATCCAAGCCAGGCGCGTCTAAGTTGTAGGCGCGTGCTGTGCGGTCATCAAGAACCATGTCTAGTGGATCATCGGTTTCATCTAAAACGCTGCTGGTGTCTAAAGTTGCGTAATCATCGATCATTCCTGGTTCGTCGTAGGTGTTGTAACCAGTTCCCGCCGGAATCAAGCGACCGATAATTACGTTTTCTTTCAAGCCACGCAACCAATCAGATTTACCTTCAATTGCCGCTTCAGTCAGTACCCTTGTGGTTTCTTGGAAGGAAGCCGCAGAAATAAAGCTATCGGTATTCAAGGATGCTTTAGTTATCCCTAATAATACTGGGGTGTATTGCGCTCTCGCACCACCAGTAATCGCCATTGCTTCATTCACCTGTTCGACTTGACGCAGTTCCACCAACTCTCCAGGAAGCATGGTAGTATCGCCACCATCATCAATCCTGACTTTGTTGGTCATCTGGCGCACGATGACTTCGATGTGTTTGTCAGCAATATCAATCCCTTGGGATTGGTATACCATCTGGACTTCGTTCACCAAGAAGGTCTGCACCTTTTGTAAGGCATGGCTAGCACAAGCATATACTCCGTCCTCTGACCCCAGACTGAAGAAAACTTCGAGAATTTCGTGGGGGTTGGAAGGGCCATCACTCAGGTTGTCTCCGGCTAAAACATGAGAACCATCTAGTACAGCCAGGTTTTGACCGGGGCCGAGTGGGTAGTCAGTAACTACGCCGTTGGATTCTATCACCTTGATGGCGATCGCTTCATCTCCATCACCATAGACCACTTTCACTTCTCCACCCCGTTTGGCGAGAATACAAGCCTCTTTGGGTTTCCGGGCTTCTAACAGTTCTTCAATCCGGGGTAAACCTTGAATGATGTCTCCAGTTTTCGCCCGTTCAAAGACCAACAGCACTAAGTTATCGCCCCGTTGTACCAAATCACCATCTTCTACTTGCAATACTGCACCAGGACTGACTCGGTAGGGACGACCAACGCGGATAGTGATGGCGTAGTTTTGTGTGCTGAGTGCGCTAGATTCCCCTGCTGTTTGCTGATTCCCTGCACTCTTGACGGAGACAACTTGACCAGATTCCTCAGCCGACACGCCAGGCGCAATTTCTGCACCAGCCACAATTAAACTACCTGTTTTCACCTTGGGCTGGACACTGCTATTAATCGTCACCATGTCACTGTGACGCAGCACCAAACAACGGCGTACTGCTTCCGTGCCTTTCTGCACACCCCTCACAATCCCGCCTTCCTTAGACAAGATTTGGGTACGTGCTACCACTGCACCAGGCGCAATCATATCGCCTTCTTTGACTTCCAAGCTGGTTTGGGTACTACCTTGAGTCGCATCAGCCGCAATGTCACGCCGAATCACCAAGGACTCCAAAATTACCAACTGTAAGCGTTGAACATCAGAATTTTCTGCGTCAGGAAGTAATTCAATATCCGCAGCCAGAGGAGAAGCGTTATGTTCTTGTTCCCCTTCTTGGTCAATTTCCAACACCAACTGAGTGCGTAACAGTTCCACGCCTTCCACAGATTTGACTCGTTCGGAATCTTTGTAAGGTAAGCGTTGTACTGCCCTTAATTGAATGGAACGACCTGTTTGTTGGCTAACGGAGGTAGTAGAAGGAACATCTGGTTGATTAGGGATAGCAAACTCCACAACCGGACGGCTCAACAGTGCGGGGCCTTCTGGTGACTCCACATACTGGATATAACGCAGTTCAGGGAATACTCGTCCCAATAATTCCTCACCCGCAGGCAGGAATGTATCGTCACGCCCCATAACAGCTTCCGGGTCATCAGCCATCAGCAGTTCCCCAGGCTTGATCACCACTTCCCGCAGGATGTCGTTTTTCTGGGTAACTTCCACAACCCCGTTGTTTTGACAGAAGATGTCTTTAACTACTTCAGTGCCAGCTTCTACATACTGACCATCTTCTACCAACAATAGGGAGATGTCTTTGTTAACTTCGTGGGTTTCTTCGGGAATCCACAACAGTGTACCGCCCTGTACCACTTCGTAACCCAGCTTGGCTTTGCCTTTCTTCTGGACTTCTACGCCAGCGAACTTCAGCATCCCACCGGTGGTGGTGCGATAGCGGTCGTCAATCAACTCAGCTACCACTTGACCATTCTGCACTTTTGTGCCTGGTGTAGCACGCAGGTTAAACACTTGGTTATTACCTGTGGTGATGAGGTAGTTGTTGCGCCCTTGGGAACTTTGGACGGTGACTGTCGCTTGGTCTAAAACTACCGAGGCAGTAATAATTTCAATTTCCCTGGTACTCTTTCCTGGGGTAGCTTCTGGTAAACGGACTACACCACCATGTAATGTGGTGAGTTTAGTTTCTGCCAACACACCGTTAGTTTCTACGGAGTCGCCATTTTTGACTACTAATTCTGCACCAGGGGGTAAGTTATAAACTTCCCCAGACAAGATCCAAATTAGACCACCTCTGGCGGCTGTGGTGGTGGTGTTTCCTTGACGGTCGGTTTTTTGTTCGGGGACGACTTCGGCAAACTTCACTTCTCCAGCTAAGTCAGAAGCCACATCTTTCACAGCTTTTTCTGTGTTTGTCCTGGTAGTCCGTCCACCCAGGGCAACTTCCGCCAGTAATTGCCCTTGTTTTACCTGCTGCCCGTCAAATACGTATAATGTTGAACCTTGGGTAACTTGAACTTCCTGCGGTGCTGGTGTTTCTTCACCTTCTTTTGGTGGTTCTAGAATAAAAACACCATTGCTTTCTATGTATAAAGCATCTTCCCCGTGACGAGTCCGATAGGGTCTTGTCCGTAGTTTCCGGGGTAGTTTGACAGTCCCATCAATCTTGGAACGCACTTGTTGCGCTACTTCCCCAGTGAACACACCACCAGTGTGGAATGTCCGCATGGTGAGCTGGGTTCCAGGTTCACCAATACTTTGAGCAGCGATAATCCCGACGGCTTCACCTAAGTCTACCATTTTGGCGTGTGCCAAACTCCAACCGTAGCAGTGTTGACACACAGAACGGGCGGCTTCACAGGTAAGAGGCGATCGCACCAAAACTTCCGTTACCCCAGCCTTTTCAATTTCCTTAGCTAATTCATCAGAAATTGGGGTGTTACGGGGTGCAATTACTTCTTTAGTAGTTGGGTGGATGACATCTTCTCCCACTACCCGACCCAGCAAGCGTGTAGACAACTTGATTAAAGTCTTATTCCCTTCGGTCATCGCCCGTAAAGGAATCCCTCTGGTAGTACCACAGTCAATTTCCCGAATGATCACATCCTGGGATACGTCCACTAGACGACGGGTCAAATAACCAGAGTCGGCGGTGCGTAAAGCTGTGTCTACCAAGCCCTTACGCGCACCATACGAGGAGATAATATACTCCGTTACGGTCAAACCTTCACGGAAGTTAGTTTTGATAGGTAAGTCAATAATTTCCCCTTGCGGATCTGCCATCAGTCCCCGCATCCCTACCAACTGACGCACCTGGGAGATGTTACCCCGCGCCCCAGAGAACGCCATCATATATACAGAGTTGAGGGGATTAGTCTTTTTAAAGTGGACTACCACTTCATCTTTGAGGGCTTCACTAGTACCGTTCCAGGTGTCAATTACCTTCTGGAAACGTTCTACTTCGGTAATCTCCCCTCTTTGGTAACGGGCTTCGGTAGCGCGAATTTCTTCCTCGGCTGCTTCCAATAGACTCCGCTTACTGGGAGGAACCATCAAATCATCCACACTGATAGAAACCCCAGCTCTTGTCGCATAGCGAAAGCCTAAATCCTTCAACTTATCCGCCATCACCGCAGTACGCGCCGTCCCATAATGGGTAAATGCCCAAGAGATCAAATTTCTCAGTTGACCTTTGTCAACGACGCGATTGCGAAAAATCATTTTTTCGTTAGTCATTAGTCATTAGTCCTTAGTCAATAGTCATTAGTCCTTAGTCAATAGTCATTAGTCATCGGCCAAATAATTTTGACTCTTAACTTTTGACTATTGACTTTTGACTTTCCTAACTAGCAAGTGCTTCTTGAATCGCCTTATTGTAAATAACGCGACCAGGGGTTGTGCGTATATACTGAGAAATTAAGTTGCCCTGGGCATCTTCTCGGACACGGCGGAACTTGTACATGACAGTCCGGCTACCGTCTTCGTTATTTACCACTTCCTGGGGTTCGGTGTCTGGTTGTTCGGTTTCCATTTCACCATCAAACCGCACGTATATGTAGGCGTGCAGGTCAATTTGTTCTTGCTGGAAGGCCATGATCACATCATCCAGAGAACCGAAGAATCTACCTGCGCCTTTGGTAGCATCGGGGTTTTCCGCCGTCAGGTAATATGCTCCTAACACCATGTCTTGGCTAGGAGTGATAATTGGTCTACCCGTTGCTGGTGACAAGATGTTGTTAGAAGCCAACATCAATAACCGTGCTTCTGCTTGGCTTTCCAGGGATAGGGGTACGTGTACCGCCATTTGGTCGCCGTCAAAGTCAGCGTTAAAGGCGGGACAAACTAGCGGGTGTAGTTGAATGGCTCGACCTTCTACCAAAATTGGCTCAAACGCCTGAATACCCAAGCGGTGTAGGGTCGGCGCACGGTTGAGCATGACGGGGTGGCCTTCGATCACCTCTTCTAAAACATCCCAAACACTGGGGTCAGAACGGGAGATGAGTTTTTTCGCAGCTTTGATGTTGTTCACCATGCCGCTACGAATCAAACGATTAATGACAAAGGGTTGGAATAACTCAATTGCCATTTCTCTGGGCAAACCGCACTGGTGAATCTTCAGCTTTGGCCCCACCACAATTACCGAACGTCCAGAGTAGTCAACACGTTTACCCAGCAAGTTTTGCCGGAAACGTCCTTGTTTACCCTCAATAATGTCAGACAAAGATTTCAGGGGTCGGTTATTGGCACCAACTACGGTACGTCCCCGACGACCGTTGTCAATTAAAGCGTCTACTGCTTCTTGTAGCATCCGCTTTTCGTTGCGGACGATAATTTCTGGTGCCAGAATTTCTTGCAGTCTTGCTAAACGATTATTTCGGTTAATTACCCGACGATATAAATCATTTAAGTCGCTGGTTGCAAAGCGTCCACCATCCAGTTGCACCATTGGGCGCAAATCTGGAGGGATGACGGGAATCACTGTCATCACCATCCACTCTGGTTTGGAACCAGTAGCGATGAAGTTGTCAATTACCCGCAGGCGTTTAATCAGTTTTGCCCGTTTTTGCCCTTTCGCAGAGCCGATTTCTTCACGGAGATTTTCGGCTTCTTGCTCTAGATTAATGTCAGCTAACAGGCGCAACAGTGCCTCTGCACCAATACCTACCTCAACGCCTTGTAACTGAGAGTCTTCGCTATAAATTTGGTCTTCGATTTCTAACCACTGGTCTTCGCTCAGTAGTTGTTTATAGCTTAAGGTCTCCGCGTTACCAGGGCTGAGAACCACATAGGAGTTGAAATAGACAATTTGCTCCACATCCCGCAAGGGCATATCGAGCAGGATGGAAATATAACTAGGAATCCCTTTGAGATACCAAACGTGGGCTACAGGGGCTGCCAGTTTGATGTACCCCATCCGATGACGGCGTACTCGTGATTCGGTGACTTCTACACCGCAACGTTCACAAACAATACCTCTGTGGCGGACTCTCTTGTATTTACCACAGTGACATTCCCAATCTTTTGCCGGCCCAAAGATGCGCTCACAAAATAAGCCGTCCATCTCTGGCTTGAGAGTCCGATAGTTAATTGTTTCTGGTTTGGTGACTTCACCAACTACTTGACCATTGGGTAAGGTTCTTTCACCCCATTGGCGAATCCGTTCTGGTGATGCCAAGCCGATTTTTACGTAGTCAAACTGATTAGTTTGGGCTGGTCTCATACTTAAGTGCTGAGTTTTGAATTATGAGTGTATTTAATTTTGTTAATGGGTCATGGGGCATTGCTAATTAATGCCTATGCCCCATTTCCTCAGATTTATTCGTCGTCTTCCAGTGATTCACGGGAGAGCGATTCATAGGTTGGTCTGGGTGGTGTTCTTCTGGCTGCTTGGTCTGCCATTAAATCGACTTCTACATCCAAGGAACTGCCATCGGCTTGGGTTTCTACCTTATGTACGGCAATATCTAAGCCCAAGGATTGCAGCTCTCGCATCAACACCTTAAAGGATTCTGGTGTACCAGGTCTGGGAATTGCCTTACCTTTAACGATCGCATTTAAGGCTTCGTTACGCCCCTGCATATCGTCAGATTTGACTGTCAGCAATTCTTGCAAGGTGTAAGCTGCACCGAAGGCTTCCAAAGCCCACACTTCCATTTCCCCGAATCGCTGACCACCTTGTTGAGCTTTACCACCCAAGGGTTGCTGCGTAACTAAGGAGTAGGGGCCTGTAGAACGAGCGTGAATCTTATCGTCTACTAGGTGTACGAGTTTGAGCATATAAGCGACACCCACGGTTACAGGTCGGTCGAATGGTTCTCCTGTCCGACCATCGAACACCATGATTTTGCCTGGGTCATCGGGGTTGTATACCCAATTTCTACCTGTTTCGTCCCGTGATTCTTGCAATTTGCCATGCACGATGCGGCGGGATGATTCTTCCCCGTACATTTCATCGAAGGGGGTAATCTTAAATCGCACGCCTAAGTTATAGCCAGCCCAACCTAAAAGACACTCAAATACCTGTCCTACGTTCATCCGGCTGGGTACACCCAGGGGGTTCAGCACAATATCTACTGGTGAGCCATCAGGCAGATAGGGCATATCTTCTATCGGTAATATGCGGGAAATAATCCCTTTATTCCCGTGACGACCTGCCATTTTGTCGCCTACCTGAATCTTCCGTTTCTGGGCGACATACACCCGCACCACCATGTTGGCCCCTGGGGGTAATTCATCACCCTGTTCACGGGTAAACAGGCGCACATCGACTACCCGCCCTTTTTCACCGTTGGGGACGCGCAGGGAATTATCTCTCACATCCCGTGCTTTTTCACCGAAAATCGCCCGTAACAGTTTTTCTTCTGGGGGTTGGTCGGATTCCCCTTTGGGTGTGACTTTACCAACTAAGATGTCGCCAGCTTCTACCCACGCCCCAATGCGAATGATCCCTTGCTCGTCTAATTGACGCAGGGCATCTTCCCCGACGTTGGGAATTTCTCTGGTGATTTCTTCGGGGCCGAGTTTGGTTTGGCGCGCCTCAATTTCATATTTTTCAATGTGAATTGAGGTGTAAATGTCATCTTGGACTAGTCGCTCGGAAATCAAAATCGCGTCTTCGTAGTTATAGCCTTCCCAGGGCATATAAGCGACGACGATATTTTGTCCTAGTGCCAATTCACCGCCTTCCGTAGATGAGCCGTCAGCTAATACTTGCCCTGCTACTACCCGTTCACCCATTCGCACCAAGGGTTTCTGGTTGAGACAGGTATCTTGGTTAGAACGCTGGTATTTGGAGAGGCGGTATTTAATTTCTGGGGCGTTGGGTTTGGGACGGACACGAATTTCTGTCGCGTCTACGTAGGTGACATCCCCATCTGTTCGGGAAATAATCACCATCCCGGAGTCTCTCGCACCTTGAGCTTCTAAGCCTGTCCCTACCAAGGGACGCTCTGGTTTGAGTAGAGGTACGGCTTGACGTTGCATGTTAGAACCCATGAGGGCGCGGTTAGCGTCGTCATGTTCTAGGAAGGGAATCATACTGGTAGCTACCGATACGATTTGTACCGGAGATACTGCCACGTAGTCTACTTGTTCTGGGGTGGTGGTGGAGAATTCTTGACGGTAACGGACTGGTACTTGTGGCCCAATGATGTGTCCATTTTCATCGACGGGAATGTCTCCTGGAGCTACCCGCAAATCGTCTTCTTCATCGGCGGTCATGTACACTGGGGGCAAATCGAATCTCACCAGACCATTTTCCACCGGTCTAAAGGGAGTTTCGAGGAAGCCGTACTGATTCACCCGTGCATGGGTAGCCAAGGAACCAATTAGACCTGCGTTGGGGCCTTCTGGTGTCTCGATGGGACAAATCCGTCCGTAGTGAGATGGGTGAATGTCTCGCACCGCAAACCCTGCCCGTTCTCTGGTCAAACCGCCAGGGCCTAAAGCTGAGAGACGACGCTTGTGGGTCAGCTCCGCTAGGGGGTTGGTTTGATCCATGAATTGGCTCAATTGGCTGGAGCCGAAGAATTCTTTGATGGCTGCTACTAGGGGTTTGGGGTTGACTAGGGATGCTGGTGTCAAAACTTCCGCATCAGATACGGTCATCCTTTCCCGAATGATTCTTTCGAGGCGGTTTAAGCCTACTCTGACTTGGTTTTGCAACAATTCGCCCACGCTGCGTACCCGACGGTTGCCCAAGTGGTCGATGTCATCTACGCTACCAATGTCATATTCTAGGTTGATGAGGTAGTCGACGGCTGCCAAGATGTCTTGGGGGGTGAGGACGCGTGTTGGTTCGGGAACTGACAGACGCAATTTTTTGTTGAGTTTGTATCTGCCTACCCTACCCAAGTCATAGCGTTTGGGGTCGAAGAAACGGGAGTCTAGCAGTTGTTGTCCACCTAAGACTGTTGGTGGTTCACCAGGACGGAGTTTGCGATATAACTCCATTAAGGCTTCTTCTTCGGAAAATTGCCCTTCTTTTTCAATGGTTTTTTGGAAATACTCAGGGTGACGTAGAGCATCAAAAATTTCGTTATCTGATAACCCTAGAGCCTTCAAAAGTACCTGGGCTGAGAGTTTGCGGGTTTTGTCGATGCGTACCCACACCAAATCGTTACGGTCGGTTTCAAATTTTAGCCACGCACCCCGGTTAGGAATGAGTGAAGCTGAATAGGTACGTCGTCCGTTTTTATCGATTTCTGATTTGTAGTAAACTCCAGGCGATCGCACAATTTGATTGACAATTACCCGTTCGGCACCGTTAATGATAAACGTACCGCGATCGGTCATCAAAGGCAGATCCCCGATAAATACTTCCTGCTCTTTAATATCACCTGTTTCTTTGTTTAACAGGCGTGTGGGGACGTACATTTGCACAGCATAGGTGCTATCCCGCCGTTTCGCTTCTTCGACGCTATACTTTGGCTCCTTGAGCTTGTAGTTCTGTCCTAAAAAATGCAGTTCTAGTTTGCCCGTATAGTCTGTAATAGGACTAAAGGAGTTAAGTTCTTCAATCAGCCCTTCTTCTAAAAACCAGCGAAAGCTTGAACGCTGGATTTCAATTAAGTCGGGCAACAAAAAGGCGGGTTCAATATAATTTTCGCTAATCATGCCTCTACCTTTGTCAACCTGGTTAAATCTTGAGTGGAAGTAGCTACACACTGGGAGTTGATGTCACTAGCTACTGTCCTTAGCTGTTGGGGAACTTCTCCTTTGATGTCACCTGAACTTTACTCAGGTGTGGGTAAACGCAGCAATTGAAGCGGTTGGGGACGATTTTGACAAGGGGGGTCATAGCCCTTAATCACCAGCAACAGCTAGAAAAATACAGCTATTTGATGTATCTCTGAACAGCTGCATTCTATTTGCTTGAATTTGATTTTTTGCCTCACTTCCCCTCCTCAAAGCGCGTTTACTAGTTTACGCAGCTATTGTTTGCTCTGCACTACACCATATGTATTTACGGTGATAGTCTGAAATTGAGGAACTGAGCTACATTTTGTAAGCTCTGGAGCAAAATGGCTTGATTTTGTGGGATTGTAATCACAAGACAATTTTTTTTAACAATTTTCTATAGGTTTAATAAAGGGACAATCTATCTCAATGTTGGTTGCTAAGTTGTTTCAGCCATTGAGAGCATCCGTGTGTAGAGGTGTGAGGATGGTCAAGTTGATAACTTTACAAAATCAAGCAGAGGATTCCTCTGTTCCTTCATTATCATTATGGCGCACACAAAATGTTTTGGAGGCATTAATTTTAGCATATTTTTCCTCCTTGCATTTTATTTTTAATGGCAACCTACAAGATAAATAGGCAAAGTTAATCCAAAAGACCTCAAAAGCTTGATATTAACAAGCTGAGAGTTGAGATGTCAATTTAAGATGGGGAATTTTGGCTAGTGTTTTGGACTTAATCTCGTCGCTTGTGGCTAGGATAAATCTAAAATCACCAAGCTAAAATCCTTACTGTGTTTAACTCCTGCGGCTCGAAAGGTAAAAGTGAGATTGATTATCACTTTCAACTTTCGACTTTAGCTATATCTATATTGATAGACCAAATAGCTTACAGGCGTTTTGAGTGGTTTGAGCCGAAATCGTTGCTAATGTCTCTTGACGTAGCGTTGCTATTTGCTCTGCTACATAACGGACATAGGCTGGCTCGTTACGTTTTTCGCCTCGTTTTGGTACGGGAGCGAGAAAGGGACAGTCGGTTTCTATGAGCAGGCGATCGCTGTTCACCATTACAGCCGAGGCTTGGATGGCTTTAGCATTTTTAAAGGTGACAGTACCACTGAAACTAATATAAAACCCCAAATCCAGAAACCATTGAGTTTCTTCTGGTGTACCTCCCCAGCAGTGCATCACACCCCGAATCTGGTTATTGGTGCGTTCTTGCCATTTTTGTAAAGTTTCCCTAACTGCCACTGCGGCTTCCCGACAGTGAATAATTACAGGTAAATCTAATTCCGAGGCGATCGCTAATTGTGCCTCAAACACTATTTGCTGTTGCTCATAGTTATCGGCTTTATAAAAATCCAGTCCCATTTCACCAATTGCTACTACCTTGGAGTCAGATTTGGCTAAAGATAGTATTTCCTGTGCCGTTTGGCTGTGCCACTTTTCGGCATCTAGGGGATGTAATCCCACGGCAAAACTGACTTCAGGAAATTGGTGTGCTATGGCTTGAATACTGGAAAATTCTGCTGGTTCGACGCAAGAATGTACAAGGTGTACAAGTCCTGCTGCTTGCCATCGCGATCGCACTGCTGTCAAATCTGGCTGGAAGTTATCAAAGTTGAGATGAACGTGAGTGTCAATCAGCTGCATGGTTGTTAGTCGTTAATTACTAATCATTAGTTATTTAGTCAAGGACTAGTAACTAATGACTAATAACTGCTTACGCTGTTTTTGTCAGTGGCTTGAGCTTGCTGGCCAATCTCGATTTTTTTCTTGCCCCATTGTTGGGATGAAGAACGCCACGTTTTACGGCTTTGTCGATTTTGCTATAAGCTTCCGACAGCCTTGTTTGTACTTGTTCCTGAAGTTCTGGTGTAGGGTTTGCGGTATAGACTTGAACCGCTTCCAGATATTTTTTCATCAGCGTTTTTACAGCTGATTTATAGGTTTTATTACGCAGCCGATTGCGTTCTGCGATTTTGGCGCGCTTAAGAGCAGACTTTGTATTCGCCACAGTCGATCCCAAAAAGACTATTAATTATGTACACACACTACTAGACTTACTAATATAGCATCTATTTTGCCAATGTTAGGGGTTCTGAAAAAAAATTAGTCATTAGTCATTAGTCATTAGTCATTAGTCATTAGCATTTCTTCCCTAGTCCCCAGTCCCCAATCCCCAGTCCCCAATCCCCAATCAATTTCATAGACCTTGAGAGTATCAAAAAAATCCAGGTTAAGCTAGAGAAGAGAATCAGCATCAACTCTTGGCCTTTATGGGGTAGGAGCTAACCTAGTTCTCAGGCAGGAATATTCTAAAATTTTGGCATTGTCCTTACTCCATGCTGCGAATCATTACTCAGCAGGCAGATGTAAAAGCAGAATTGCAACGGATCTGCGATCGCACCGATGATGAACAAGTTCTTCATAAAGAGGCGACGGTGCGAGAAGTGTTGCAAGCAGTGAAACGCCAAGGCGATAAAGCTGTGCTACATTATACTGCCGAATTTGACCATCAAATTCTCCAGCCAGAAGAACTGCTGGTGAAAGGTTCGGAATTGGATGCGGCTTACCAACAGGTGTCACCAGAACTGTTGTCCGCGATTAAGTTGGCTTGTAAGCAAATAGAAGCTTTTCATCGTCAGCGTGTCCCTAAAAGTTGGGTAAACTTTGGGGATGATGATGTGGTTTTAGGTAAAAGGTACACGCCTGTAGATAAGGCAGGGTTATATGTTCCTGGGGGACGAGCTGCTTATCCGAGTTCGGTGCTAATGAATGCGATTCCAGCAAAGGTAGCAGGTGTTCCTCGGATAGTGATGGTGACACCACCAGGAACGGAAAAGACGATTAACCCGGCGGTGTTAGTAGCGGCGCAGGAGGCTGGTATCAAGGAAATTTATCGGGTGGGAGGAGCGCAAGCGATCGCCGCTTTAGCGTATGGTACAGAAACCATACCCAAAGTAGATGTAATTACTGGGCCTGGTAATATCTATGTCACCTTAGCGAAAAAGCTAGTTTACGGTAAGGTAGGGATTGATTGTTTAGCAGGGCCTAGTGAGGTGTTGATTATTGCTGATCAAACTGCTAACCCTATCCATGTGGCGACGGATATGCTAGCGCAGGCTGAACATGATCCAATGGCGGCGGCGATTTTATTAACTACAGATCCGGCTTTGGCGAAAAATGTACAAGTAGCGGTGGAAAGACAGCTAGTAGATCATCCACGACGGATAGATACAGAAAAAGCGATCGCTCATTACGGTTTAATAATCCTGGTGGAATCTTTAGATGCAGCCGCCGAACTCTCTAATGAATTTGCACCGGAACATTTAGAATTAGAAATTAAAGACCCTTGGGCGTTACTCCCTCAAATTCGTCATGCAGGCGCAATATTTTTAGGCTACTCTACACCAGAAGCGGTAGGAGACTATTTAGCAGGGCCTAATCATACATTACCGACTTCTGGCGCGGCTCGTTATGCTTCCCCGTTGGGAGTAGAAACTTTCCTGAAGCATTCCAACATTATTCAATATTCCACCACAGCTCTACAAAAAGTTGCCGGTGCAATAGATACACTAGCATCAGCCGAAGGTTTACCCTCTCACACTGATTCCGTGCGCCGTCGTCTCCAAAAAGATGAACCTGAAGAATGATTAATTTTTCCCTATAGTTTGACTAAAACCTACTCAGTAGTTACAAACTGAAAGTCTAAGTAGCTTTGGAGTGTTGAGTGCTGAGTGGGGAGTGCTGAGTGCTGAGTGGGGAGTGCTGAGTGGTGAGTTGTGAGCTTTGAAAGAAATAAATTCTACCTTGTCTACCTTGTCCCCAGTCCCCATTCCCCAGTCCCCAATCTCCAATCCCCAGTCCCCACTCCTAAGCTACGGGTGTACATCTGAGGAGATAACAGCAGTGCTAGAAACTATTTTGGTGGCTCTCGATGGTTCAGAAATTGCAGCACGAGTCATTCAGACTTTAGATGATTTGGTGTTATCACCAGAGACTAGGGTGATTTTGTGTCATGTGTTTTCTACAGCAGAGTCAGAAATAGACTTACCGGCTGATCGTCCTCAACCCCAGTCTTTAAGATTTTCCACTTTTCAAATTGAACAGCAATTACAATCTTTTCAAGAACAGTTATCAGTTAAAAGTCAAATTGAAATAGTAGCCGGTAATCCGGCGGAAGAAATTATTCGTCTGGCTAATATCTACAAAGCAGATTTAATTATTATTGGCAGTCGTGGTTTAACAGGTATGACAAGGATTGTTTTAGGTTCTGTGAGTAGTCAAGTAGTGGAAGAGGCTGTTTGTTCAGTGTGGGTGGTTAAGCCTAGTTAGAATGGGATGTAGGGGAGACAAGGTAGACAAGGTAGAAATAATGAGTGCTGTTAGCGGTAGCGCGGCGTTTAGCCGGTGGTGAGTTCGGTGGGTGATGAGCAGTAGTTAAACCTTGCTGGGAGATGCAGCGAGGAACTGACGTAAACTCAATAGGCTGATGGTTTGTCCTAAGTTGAGGGGTAGTAGTGATATACCTTCAATTCGAGATTGCACCCAACCGTCTCCCCAATACCATTCGTGAAATCCATCAATACCCCCACTGAGTAACAAACGTAAGCAGTTGGGTTTGGCGACATCTACTTTATGATGAATGGCGATCGCACCAGTCCAGGTAGTAAACTCTACTCCTGTAGTCAATTCATCTGGTATTCCTGGCGCAAATCTTTGCCCTATCAGCCATTTTTCCAGTTTCTCAGTCCGTAACAGACTATCACGGATGGCACTAGCTGAGGCTTCTATTTCGATTCGCAGTTGGCTGTGTTGGAAATTCCCTAGCATTTGTAGAAGCTCAATGACATAAGTTTCTATACTAATCCTAAATCATGGATGCAGAAGTCAGGGAGGTAGAAAAAGTCAGGCGTTTATCCGTAATTTATTATGGATGCTCCTAAAGTAACCTGAGTTTGGGATAAGCTGAAAAGCTTATTCTCACTTTTTATCGCATTTCTGAGTGAATATCTACAGTTATGACCCTCTTCTCCAGAGTATAAAATATAGTAGCAAAGCAGTAGACTGGGTATAAAATACCTGATTCTATTTTTTTCACTCCTCCAATTGCTATAGGACTAGTATTTGATTTCTGAAAAAGCTCCGTACATCTGAAGAGACATAAAATCAAACATAGTATTTCGGAGAAACCACTCAAACATCCACTTTAAATGGCGAAATGTTGGAATTAAAGCACAAAAGCGTCGAACCCAGGTTTTCGCTTGTAACCAAATATCCTCTATAGGATTTTGCGATGGACAATTAGGAGCAAAACGAATGCAATGAATTTTCCATTTTTCTGGCGGTAAACCTTGATTTATCTCGCCTAAAAAGTTTTGAACTAAATGTGAACGATGATAAGAAGCACCATCCCAAATCAGAAGCAATCTTTGGTCGGGAGAAGATTCTAATAAATAACGTAAATAATCAATTGTATTGTCTGAATTACCAGCATTATATGCTTTCAAGAGTAGCTTTCCGTCGAGATAATCAACTGCACCATAATATGTCTGTTTATCTCGTTCATTAACGACTTCAATTGCTATTTCTTGGTCAGTTCTTCCCCAAACATAACCATTTACGTCTCCCCATAATAAATGACACTCATCTATTAGTAATACTCTCAGCTTTCGTGCTTCTATTTCCTCTCTGTTGCTTGCCAGCAATGTTTCAAGTTGTTTTTTTTTGCCGCAACCACCTCCTGATCAGCCTTTGGATTCAAGCCTGTAGTCTTTTTCCAACTAATTCCTGCTGCTTCAAATAAATCATAGTAACTTCGTTTCGATTCGTAGATGACATCATATTCAAATGCTAATTTATATTCCAGTTCCCCCAACTCCCAAATTTCTTTAGTTTGCAACCAACTTAATACTTGCAGGAGCTGTTCATCACTCAAATAACTTTTTCTGCCCTTATAGTTTAAGCGCAAACCCAAAATTCCCTTTTCCTGGTAAGCTTTCTTCCAGCTTGTTATTGAACCAATTGACACATCTAAAATTGTTTGAATTTCTCCATACTTGTAACCTTGATACACTAGTTTTACTGCCAAAGCTTTTCTTACTTCACGAGCATCTGGACGACTATCTATAAATTCTTGTAGTTCTGCGATTGCTACTTCCGCCGTAGGCATCGCCATTTCTAGATGCTGGTTTATCATTGTTCGTTATTAGACAGGTATCTCTGACCTTATTATCTCGAAGTCTTTTTCAGAAATCAAATATGATTCCTATATTTGAGTCGCAAAATAATTACCAAAACCAATTTGATAATTATTTTGCCTATAACTTTTAGATACTACTTCTAGTTGTACATTACGAGGAACTATAATTTTTCTTTGCGCTAATTCAAGTACACACTCTGATTCATTCTCCCATAGAGTATTGATTAAATCGGCTTCTATCTCTGAATTAGGTAATAAATTATCAATAAAGCTTTTGGAAATAGACATAAATGATTAATTTAATTTCTTACTAATAGTTAAAACGCTTAAGTTTGCATACTAAACTCTTCAGGAGCAATACCCCAATTTACCCAAAAAATAATATCTTGTGCTGATTGAATATCAGGTAGTACCCACAATACATGAATCCTTTGTTTGCTAGGACAAGTCATTGGTAATAAAAACATTAGTTCTACATCTTATATTTCGCTGGTAATCGGACACCATGATGTACATAAATGCTATAACCGTCAGGAAATTGAATTGCGGCTTCTCCTTCAGCGTGAAGGATATTGTCTTGATTAAACGATAACTTGCAAGGGCGATCGCACACTATACAAACCTTCTCAAATTTGGATATCAAACCACAATATTGAATTAAATCTTGAAATACTCGCCATTTTTTCTTGTCGTGGTGAAGTCCAAGAACTGAAATACAAAAATCTAACATACAACCCCAAATTGCCCAATCTGCCGTTCTCGTCAAGGGTTGTGTCAAATATAAAATATCAATATACTCAACTTCCATTGAATCGAGATCATGACTTAATTGCTATTGAATACTTTCTCTCACACTATGTGGAAAGTATGAATTTTGTGGATTGCTTGCAGTTGGGTAATATGGAAATTTAGGAAATTGTATTTGATTTCTCAATCTAATGTGGAATTGATAATCAAGCTGTTGATTTATTCCGTGTTGAATATGTTCTAATACTCTTTTTAAGAACTTAATATGAATTTTACGCCCTAGATAATTTCTAAAATTGTCAATTGCTATGATTTCTTGAATTGCTAACAGAGGATTACTGTAAAATAAAATCTCCGGTTCAGGATAGTCACTCACCACATAAGCTGCTTTGATGATTGCTACAACTTTTTCATAATCAATTGTTTCTGTAGAAATTGCTACCTTTCGCCATTTGTCTCGGTAGATGGCTATCATTGCTTCTTGTTCTTCATTTAGTTCAGCAATGATTCGTTTTGGCATATCTTAATACAAGTTATTTAAAGGAATATAGAAATCATATTTGATTTCTGAAAAAGTTCAATACACCTATGTACCTTTTTCCTGTTCCCTACCTAAGTAAGTAATTTCAATAATCAAATCGGATTCCTACATAAACTTAAGTTACCCATCCACAGGTTTAATATCACCGTGTAGACAAAAAATTTAAAGTAATTTTTTATGCTAGTATGTGATTCATTATTTGATTTTAGAAAAAAACTCCGTATAATTTCTTATTCCCTGTTTCCTCTTTTAGAGAGTATGTTTTGTAATCAAATCTGATGCCTATACTGGTGATGATGTTTGGGTAGAATATGACAATTGATAGATAATTACTATATTTGGAAATAGAAATAGTAGGGTTTTATTTATTTAAGCTCAAATATATACTGGCTTTACGCATCAATAAAATACATAAAATTTTGATAAAAATTAATTGATGCTCTTGTAGTTTACAAGAAAATTATAGTTTATTAGTAACAGCACAGTGTTGATTTTTATTTAAATTATATAAATGTTAATGTGTTAATGAATTTTGAGGTTAATTCATCAACAATGATGTGATTCATCTTTTTATTGTAAATATATACTATGTTAAATTCCCCACTCGTACTGTATTCCATTGTCACTATGATTGCGCTTGGTGCTGGAATTATGGGACTATCTATTATCAAAGCTAGCAAAATTCTCAAATTGTTCAAAAAAGAGCCAGAGCGATTGAGTTGGCAAATAATGTTTTTGCTAATGGTGTTTTTCTTGTTTGGCTATTCTTTATGTATATATTTAACAATTGCTAGGTTGATAGATTGGATACCATTGCTCACTGGTATGGTGTTCTTTTTTGGAGCTTTATTTGTATTGTTTACAGTTACTATTTATTATCAAACTCTGCAAAGATTGTTAGTAGTTCAGGAAAAATATCGTGTAGCGAAGGAAGATGCAGAATTTGCATTATCGAAACTGCAAGAAACACAACACACTCAAATGCAATTAATTCAACGCGAAACTATGTTAGCGTTGGGTACAATGGTAGCCGGGGTTGCTCACGAAATTAATAATCCTGTCAGTTTCATTCATGGCAATTTACAATACCTCAAACAATATATCCATGAATTACTGAATATTATAGCAACCTACGCTCATGTCTATCCCAATCCAGAGTCTAAAATCATTAATATTCTTGATAATAGCGACTTTCATTTCATCCAGAGTGATTTACCAAATCTGTTAAATTCGATGCAGGTGGGTGCAAATCGCATTATGGAGATTGTAGAATCCCTATCAAATTTTTCTCGGTTAAATGAGGCTGATTATAAAAAAGCTGATATTCACCAAGGTATTGATAGTACAATTGTGATTTTGCAAAGTAGGCTGAAAGCTTTTGCTAATAATAGCCAAGCTATTTCAGTGATTAAAGAATACGGCAACATTCCGCATTTTTTTTGTAATCCCCGATATTTAAATCAAGTATTTCTCAATCTACTGAATAATGCCATTGATGCTTTGATGCAAAAAGCTCATGCTTTTAGTCAAGACACATTGGATAAACCAACTATTTGGATTCGCACATTTATTTGTGAAGATAATCATATCACTATCTCAATTGCTGATAATGGTTGTGGGATGAGTGAAGAAACTCGCCAGAATATTTTTCAACCTTTTTTTACTACTAAGCCAGTTGGTCAAGGAACAGGTTTAGGTTTGTCTATTAGCCATCAAATTATTGTTGAGCAACATGGAGGCTCAATTAAATGTAGCTCTACTGTCAACCAAGGTACAAAAATTGATATTAGGCTACCCATGAGACAAACGATACCTACGTAAATTTTGTATAAGTTAAGTTTTGTTATACTAAAAGTTACTTGAAACCCGACGCTGAAGAGCAAGGGCGTTTGTTGAGCAATTATTATTGGTAAGGTTTTCATGGCGGATCAATTAATTCGCGCCACAGCAGCCGATGGTGGAATTCGTGCAGTAGGTGCAATCACTACGCGTCTGACAGAAGAAGCACGGCAACGCCACCAGCTTTCTTACGTAGCAACGGCGGCTCTGGGGCGGACGATGGTGGCTGGTTTATTGATGGCTTCTAGCATGAAGCGTCCAGGATCTAGGGTTAACGTCCGAGTTAAAGGTGATGGGCCTTTGGGCGGTATTTTAGTAGATGCTGGCTTAGATGGTACAGTCAGGGGTTACGTAGGTAATCCCTCTATCGAATTGCCTCCCAACGCCAGAGGGAAACTAGATGTGGGTGGTGCTGTGGGTAATGGCTATCTCTATGTAGTTAGAGATATTGGTTATGGCTATCCTTACTCCAGTACAGTGGAACTGGTTTCTGGCGAAATCGGTGATGATGTGGCTCACTACCTCGTGAATTCAGAACAAACACCCTCAGCATTAGTTTTAGGTGTATTTGTTGGTGCTAATGGAGTCACTGCATCTGGTGGGTTGTTAGTGCAGGTGTTACCGAAAGCCGCCAGAGATGAAGAATTAGTGGCAAAGTTAGAATCACGGGTGGCTGCCTTATCAGGGTTTACACCATTGTTGCAAGCTGGTAAAACTTTGCCGGAAATATTCCATGATTTACTCGGCGATATGGGTTTAAATATTTTCCCAGAAAGCCAAATTTTACGCTTCCACTGTGGATGTTCTTTTGATCGGGTCTTAGGGGCGTTAAAGATGTTGGGAGAAGCTGAGTTACAAGATATGATTGTAAAAGATGATGGGGCAGAAGCAACTTGTGACTTTTGTGGCAGAGTTTATCAAGCAAGTAGTGATCATTTAGCACAATTAATTGTGGATTTACAAGCTGAATCTTCTGCTTCCGGTTAAGTATACAGGAATGCTGAATCTGTGAATTATTAATGATATCTGTGGAGACTGATCATGTAACAAGTAACTTTTTAATTATGAGAAAGTTACGCTGGCGCAAATCGAATTATCATTCTAAAACAGATAGCTATTCAACTATTTTGGTGTGAGAGATGACAGAGCGGGATATCCCAGAAAGTTGGCATCCAACCAGAGGAACAAATCCAGATGATCGAGAAAGATTATCCCAAACCCAAAAGGTCGGTGATCACCAAACATCTGGTATCCCGGCTACTGGTTCTTATGATGCGCTAAAGCAGCCAAAAGATAATCACGTCGCCGAATTATCTCCAAACAACTCACCAAACCCAAATCCCAAACGGAAGAAAAGTTACATAAAGTTACCACGCTGGATGAAAGGTTGGGTGGCGTGGGCAATATTGTTAACGCTGATTCCTGGTAGTGTGGCGTTTTTGGCAACAGCAATGTTACTGAAATTGCCGTCTGCACCCAATTGTCCGTCGATTTTTTGGCCGTTGGCTAGTGCTTCGGTGCGATTACATTGCGCTCAACTGGCGGCTTCTAAGCAGACAGTTGGGGATCTATTACAAGCGATCGCTCTTGTGAAACAACTACCACCAGATCACCCATTAAGGGGACAAATTGACCAATTTGTAGAAGAGTGGTCAAAAAACATTCTAGAACTAGCAGATGCCAGTTTTCAAGCGGGGAGAATAGAAGAGGCGATCGCCACAGCCCGTAAGATACCCCAAGACCTACCAACCTACAAGTTAGTAGACGAACAAGTTTCTAAATGGGAAACCATTTGGACAAGGGCAGAAACCATCTACAAAAATGCAGAAGAAGAACTGCGACAACAACGTTGGCAATCGGCGTTTATGTTAGCGTCAAAGTTGCTACGTGTAGATAATAAATATTGGTCAAGTATTAAATACGACGAATTAAATGGCATTATTACATCCTCGAAAGAGGATGTTGATAAGTTAGCTAAAGCCGACACACTAGCCAAGAGTGAAAAAGTTGATGATTTCTTAGAAGCTATTAAATTAGCTGAGTCAATTGGCAAAAATAGTTACCTATACAGCAAAGCCCAAGAACTCATCCCTGCCTATGGGCGTAAAATGCTGGAGTTAGCCCAGTCTAAAATGGAGCAACGGGATGCAGATACAGCCTTAGACATCGCCAGACAAATTCCGGAAATCACTGGTTTACAAAGGGAAGTAGAAGATTTCATTGCCTTAGCTGACGCACAAAGAAGCGCGTGGATAGGAAATATTGCTGGTTTAGAAGCAGCTATCACCCAAGCACAACAAATAGACCCATCACGTTCAGTTTACGATCAAGCCCAACAACTCATTGCCCGATGGCAGATAGAAATAGAAGATGTCGCCCGTCTAGAAAAAGCCCGAAATTTAGCAAATCAAGGGACAATCAACGATTTAACAGCAGCCATTGCCGAAGCACAGCTAATACCAACTAGCAATCCCCGTGGTTCGGAAGCCCAAGAAGACATTAACCGTTGGCAAGCGCAAGTAGAAACAATTGAAGACAGGCCTTATTTAGAAAGGGCTGAACAAATGGCGTTTCTGGGTGATAGTAATTCTTTACAAGCAGCGATCGCCGAAGCTAGTCAAATTCGCCAAGGACGAGCATTATACCCAGAAGCACGCCGGAGAATTCGCAGTTGGGTAGGAAAAGTACAACGTATCCAAGACCAACCAATATTAGATCAGGCGCGAGACTTAGCCCAAACAGGAGATTTGACAGCCGCCATTAACGCTGCCAGACCCCTAGCAAATTCTGGGCGATCGCTGGCTGGCGAAGCACAAAACGCCATAGAAGACTGGCAAGGACAAATCCGTGCTAGAGAAAATTGGTCACAAGCCAAAGCTGTAGCTCAAAGTGGGACACCGGAAGCGTTATTAGAAGCTATACGCATCGCTGATAAAGTTTCCAACAACAGCATTTTACGGATGGATGCAAATATAGCGATCGACCAATGGAGTCAGCAGATATTAGAGATTGCCCGTACTCAAGGTTCATCAGATATTGCCAAAGGTATTGAAACTGCGCGGTTAGTCCCACGCGGTAGTGCTGCTTATAGTGCAGCACAAGAGCAAATTAAAACATGGCAACAATTCCTCAATCCTGCACCTCAACCTGAACCGTTGCTGCCTTCTTTGATTAATACTCAGTAATTAGGGGTGTAGGGGTATAAGGATCTAAGGGTGTAGGGGAGATTTTACTCCAGAGCTTTACCGCAAAATCTGTTCAATCATGCGATTGGCTTGGGAAGCATAACCACCACCAAATAAATTGAAGTGATTCAAGATGTGGTAGAGGTTATATAGAGTTTTGCGAGTTTCATAACCTGCATCTAGAGGCCAGACAGCGTTATAACCTTGGTAAAAGGCGGCGGGAAAGCCACCGAAAAGTTCTGTCATGGCAATATCAACTTCGCGATCGCCAAAATAAGTGGCTGGATCAAATATCACTGGTTCGTCTGCAACAGTACACCCAGCATTCCCACCCCACAAGTCACCATGTACTAGGGAAGGTTGGACTTGATGATCTGCTAATAAGTCAGGAATTGTGGCTAGTAAATCATCCTGTTTGGGAAAACTTCCACCCCGTCGCCTCGCTAGTTGGAATTGATAGCCGAGACGATGTTTGGTATAGAATTCTACCCAATCTGCTGTCCAGGTGTTGATTTGGGGTGTAGAACCGATGGTGTTATTCATCTCCCAACCAAAACCTCGCTGACTGGTGGCTTTGTGCATAGCTGCTAACTTGCGTCCCATGTCAGCCCAGGAATTGCTGTTGCCGCCTCCCATTTCCAGCCATTCCAAGACGATGTACCCAGAATTTCCGGCTGTACCCCAACAGATTGGTTTTGGTACGCGAATAGTCTGAGTATTATACATCTGCTGTAATCCCAACATTTCCGCCTCAAACATGGCGACTTGAGAGGCTTGGTTGAGTTTGACAAAGTATGTTGTTATACCATCCGAGACAGAATAACCTTGATTAATACAACCACCACTAACCGATCGCCTGTTTTGACTCTGAAATTTTTCACCAGTCACTCGGCTAATCTGGGCATCGATTTCAGTCCACATCTTAAAAATTCAAAATTCAAAATATTCTACGAGAAGGCTTGCGCCTACAAAATTCAAAATTAAAGACTGCTGAGTGATATGTTCTCTCATAGTTTACTCAGCAATCTTTATCTCTTCAATTATGCGGGTTTAAGTACCACTACACCATAGGCTTCTGGACACAGGTATTGATTAGCGGCTAGGAGTAAATCTTGAGCGGCTTGGGCTTGGATGTGGGCTGGGTAATTGAATGCTGGTTCTAAATCGCCGATGAGGGAGTGATAGTAGCCATATAAGCCGGTGCGATCGCTTGGTGTTTCGTTACCAAAAATAAATCGATTGGCGACGCGCTTTTGAACACGGGCGATTTCTTTTTCTGTGACTAACTCTGTTTGTAACCTGCGGATATGTTGGGCGATCGCGGTTTCTACTTCTGCTAAGTCTTCTACTGCACACTTAGCAGAGATATAAAATGTCCCTTGTAGGCGATTAGTCATATTACTCACACCAATAGAAGACACTATCCCCCGTTCTTCTCGCAAATCCTGAACTAATCTTGATGTTCTTCCGTGTCCCAAAATCCCTGCTAATACATCCAAAGCATAAGTTTGCTCTAGCTGATTCATCCCTGGAACTCGCCACAACATCACTAATCTCGCTTGCTGGAGACTTTCGTCAACAAATTCTCGTCTGACAATTTCGGTAAATGCAGGTTCGAGGGTGAGGGATTGGGGACTGGGGACTGGGGATTGGGGACTGGGGACTGGGGTGAATGCTTTGGCGATAATTTCGATTAATTCTTCTTCTGGTAAATTACCTACAGCCACAGCCGTCATCGATGGTGGTTGATACCAAGTGCGATGAAAATCTCGCATCTGCTGGGGTGTGAGTTGAGAAATTACTGATTCTGGCCCCAACACTGCACGACGGTAAGGTAACTCTGCAAAAGCGGTTTCCATCGTTCGGCGAAAGGTGCGGCGACGGGGATTATCTTCAGAACGTCTAATTTCTTCTAAAACTACAAATCTTTCCCGTTCAAACGCTGCATCGGGAATAGTAGCATTTAATACAACTTCTATTTGTAAAGGAGCTAATTCAGCAAAATCTTTGGGTGCGGTGGTTATGTAGTAATGTGTGTAATCTTGGCTAGTAGCGGCGTTAGTGACAGCACCACGTTCTTCAATTTGGCGTTCAAACTCACCGCTAGCAATTCGCTCTGTTCCCTTAAAAATCATATGCTCTAAAAAGTGAGCCATACCGTTAATTTCATCAGATTCTACGGCTGAACCAATATTTATCCATAGGTTAAGGTTCACCGCTTCCACAGGCATTTGCTCAACAATGATAGTTAGGCCATTGGGCAATTGATGTATTTTGGGGGCGTTCAGACGGGGAAATTTTAATAGGGTTGAGGTCATGGGTAGTGGTGAGTGAACAAGGTTCTTACTTCTTTATCTTATCTGTCACCCGAAAATATCTTTGATTGTTGTATCTGAAACAGGCTCGACGCACAAAGATTTTTTGAGGCTGGGTGTAAAGTTTTTCTCAATCGGGCAAATACTCCATTCCTACCACTTTGCCATCTTTGAAATAAACATTCACTAATTCTGCATTGTAGCGACCATCATTTGGGTCAAGAATGTAGTTTAGAAGCTGGTCAGGTACAGCTAAAAAGCCTTTTGCTTTTGGGTCAATATTTTCTAGCACACCGTGACTTTCATCAAGGAGTTGCGATTCTGGCTGAGGAAATCTTCCATCTTTAGGAAAACGCTGGTTAAATCTGGTTTGCACTTCTTGAATTGTCATCCCATGTTTAATGTCGAGATAAAACTGGGTGAAGGGTTTGACAGGCGAGAGAGTTATAAAGTACAAAGCGAAGAGGCTGAGATTGAACCCGATAAACACCCACAATTCTTGTTTCCGCCGAGATTTTAAGTAAACTGGCAAAAGTAAGATGAGTGCTAAAAAAGTCATAAATAAGTAATATTTCCAGGATAAGGAAGCAGCGTATTTATAATCCAGAAAAAATCCCAGCAGAAATAAGACTACTAAAAAAATCACCTCGACAATCAGCTCAATTTTGTTCGCGTGACGCTTGATATATTTCATGTGACTGTATCTTGTATTTTTTCTCAGAAGCTGAAAATTAATGCTCTCAGACTAGAATCTGGTTTAGACAAACAAAGTTTACCTAGCCTATCGGCAACGACAAAGCCGAACGCAGGCTAGTTACTCGTTAATAGTAAGATGATGTTTAAAAGTAAAAAAGCATACTTAACTTTGTAGCGTCAGCAGAAAAAATACTTAAATACGCTCAGTCCCATTAAAAGTCATCACCTCAGAAAAATTTTCAGGATACTTAAGAATAAATCATTGTCAAAAAGATTAAAAAGGGTGATTTCTCACCCTTCAAATTTTTAATAAAATTTCCCAATCTTAACCTTTATTAAAAAAACACCTAATTAACAGGTGTTTTTTAATAGTTACAATGGGCATTCAAGCTACAAATTGCAGGTTAGTCTAACTAACTCACTTAACTTATCATTAGTGAATCATTATTCTGAAAGCCATTGCCAGATTCTATAAGCTCCATAGCCGACAGCAGCCGCCGCCGCCGCAGGTGCTGCAACCGTAATAGCAACACCTGCTACCATTCCACCCCCAACTGTAGCCCCAACTGCTGCTAATCCAGAAGTGATTCCAGCCGCACTCAAACCTGCAACACTTCCAGCCGCCGCAACTGTACCCACAGCTCCAGCAGTACCAGCTAATGCACCAACAGTTGTCATAGTTCTGCCAACAGCACGAGCTTCACGTTCATTATCAGGAAGAGTTTCATCATCTATTAAAACCTGATTCATAGCTATTGCTGTAACAGCAGCAGGAGCTAAACCAAGCGCACCAATACCTGCAACTGCACCACCACCAACAACTCCACCTACTGTAGCCAGACCTGACATAACGCCAGCTCCACTTAACCCGGCGGCTGCTCCCGCAGCACTAACAACGCCGAGACTACCTGCAACTGCTGCTCCACTTCCAGATGCACCCACTCCAACTGCTCCTGCATTTCTTACTTGTTCGCTTACTTGTATGCCTGTTTTGCACCATGTAGCAAAGTGTTCACAATTATTTTTAAATAGGTCGTAAGCACTTTCCCCTAGTCTGCTTTCAGCTCGCCAAACTACAACATCAGGTGTGTCACATTGACCATATTCTTTTACAAAAACTGTCACGCCAGAGGCAAAATCAGCCCAAGAAATTCGAGAAATTCTTCCTGAACTTTTGGTGTAGTGAATAACTGTACCATCACCACAGTCTATACCATGATGGCTATAAGCACCGCAATTATAGTAAACGTGGTCTCCCCGCATACTTTGATCGCCTTTAATAGTAGTTGTAATTTGCATCAGCAGAACTAGAGACTGCTTAAGATATTTTTGGCACAAATTTTTTCTCAATACCCAGAGTATTTAAACTGAGTCATTTTAAAGTTTGTTTATCGAAAAACTAGATTCATGTACATATACATCAGTAGACGAAAAACACTGATAATTTCCTACCGCTTTTGATATCAGTGAATTTATTATCTTATTCATAAAGCTTCCGTTAAATATCTGCGCCTTTCAGCGTAAGCCTCCGCGCCCCTCTGCATTTGAAAAACAAATTCCAACAAATAGGTACTATATAGCTTTTCAGTACCTATTTCTTGCACCAACGTGCATCGGGGCTTCTGCCCAAACATTCCAATGGTTAACTTTACTATATTCTCATAACTGAATTAGTTAGTGAGTAGTTTGGCGATCGCCTCAACTTCACCACGATTAGCTTGTAAAATTATGAGTAGTAATATTAATTTTTGTAAAGCTAATCTTAATGTCTCATATTGTTGTTAACCAAAATAAACCCCGTGTAGTTGTCATCGGTGCGGGAATCGGTGGATTGACGGCTGCTGCATTATTAGCCCATCGTGGTTACAGCGTGTTAATTCTCGACCAAGCCATTGTCCCAGGCGGATGTGCTTCCACATTTAAACGCCAAGGATTTACCTTTGATGTGGGTGCAACCCAAGTTGCAGGGTTAGAACCAGGGGGAATTCATCATCGGATTTTTTCGGAACTAGAAATAGATTTACCAGATGCAACCCCTTGTGACCCAGCTTGTGCAGTCTTTTTACCTGGGGAAAATACACCGATTAATGTTTGGCGTGACCCAGAAAAATGGCGGGAAGAACGACAACAACAGTTTCCTGGTAGTGAACCATTTTGGCAACTGATGGCGACATTATTTAATGCTAGTTGGGAATTCCAGGGACGCGACCCCGTTTTACCACCGCGTAATTTGTGGGATTTGGGTCAGTTAATTCAAGCAGTACGTCCGAATACGTTGATTACTGCACCTTTTACTTTGTCAACTGTGGGTGATGCTTTAAGGTGGTTTGGGTTGGGAAATGACCACCGACTCAGGACATTTTTAGATTTGCAACTGAAGTTATATTCCCAAGTCAGTGCAGAAGAAACAGCTTTACTTTACGCGGCTACGGCTTTGAGTGTATCCCAACTACCCCAAGGACTGTATCACCTCCAAGGTAGTATGCAGGTATTAAGCGATCGCCTAGTGCAAGCTTTAGAAAGAGACGGTGGTAAATTATTAATGCGCCACACCGTCGAACAAATCAAAGTGGAAAATGGCCAAGCTACGGCTGTGGTGATTAGAAACCAAAAAACAGGCGAAGTCTGGACGGAAGCCGCAGATCATATAGTTGCTAACGTCACTGTGCAGAATTTAGTGCAACTATTGGGAGAAAAAGCCCCCATTGGCTATAAACGGCGTGTGGAAAAATTACCCCTCCCATCTGGTGCGTTTGTGGTGTACTTGGGTGTAGATGCTAGTGCGATTCCTGATGATTGTCCGCCGCATTTACAGTTTATGTATGATGCAGATGGGGTAATTGGGGAGAATAATTCCTTATTTGTTTCGGTAAGTCATGCGGGTGATGGACGCGCACCAACAGGGAAAGCCACAATTATTGCTTCATCCTTTGTAGATGCTCAACAGTGGTGGCGTACTGAAGATTATCAAGGATTAAAACAGCAGTATACCCAAGATGCGATCGCTAAACTAGCGCAATACTTTTATCTCAAACCAGAAACCATAGTTTATCAAGAAGCCGCCACACCCCGAACTTTTGCTTACTATACTGGGCGCGATCGCGGTATAGTTGGCGGTATAGGTCAAAGAATTCCCACCTTTGGCCCCTTTGGTTTTGCCAACCGTACACCTGTTCAGGCTTTATGGCTAGTTGGTGACTCCACCCATCCAGGGGAAGGTACAGCCGGAGTCAGTTATTCAGCTCTTACCGTAGTCAGACAAATTCAGGCACAATACTAATGTTACACACAAAATCTAAAGATATATTTAACCTAGACTGACGGGATTGTAAAAAACCACACTACGCTGGATAGATGAATTACGAAACAGCTCGCAAACTCCTACTAGGCCAAACAATTGCAACTGAGGAAAACCCAGATGCACTGTTGACGCGGATGAAACAAGGTAAACCACCAGTCCCAGGTCAAATTACCTCTATTTTGTTAGCTTTAAAAGTTGTGTTTGAAGCCTTGAAAGAATCTCCCAGTCTAGATAGAGAATTAACTTTTGCTCTTTATCAATTAAGTGTGAAAACGCAACAGTTATTTATCGCTGGACGCAGAGTTGGTGTTGATTGGCCGCCATTACTTAAGGAAGATTTAGTGAGAATTGCTTTAGCTGTGGAAAGTATCTTTTCTGGCGTTTGGCAAACTCCTCCACCTGGAAGTTTTTAGACTAAGCACTCATAGATTTAGAAGTCAGCAATCCAGACATATCTAATATTTGCTGTGACCAATTAGATACAGTCACCCTAATATGTGCCGTTTCTTTTGGCTTATCCCAAATATTTAGCCACTCTTGTTTCCATGTCTGTAACGAATTTTGGAGTTCATTGAATTCAAAATTATTTATTTCGTTTTTTTGTTTTATCAAAGATAAATACACCAAACTTTCTTCAATTAAAAGTGGGACTAAGTCACGGTTAGCACTCTTTTCTAACCAGGAATTGAGACGTGCTAAACAAGCCGCCAATTCTCCCAACTGTTGTGCATGGGTTTGGTTGACAAAACTAGCTTCAATTGCACTCCAGTTGGGCATTACATTCCTCCTAGGAATTGCTTGGTAATTTGGCTAACTTGTTCTCGAATTTGTGGAGATTGGATGATCATACTACGATTGTTTTGACTGGGGCGAATGTTAATAATTGACTCAAATACTATCTCCTGAGTGTAAGGAGACCAATCAGCACCGAAAATATATCGTTGTTTGCTACCGTCTTTGAGCAATTCTTGTTCACATTCGTAATGGCGAACGCCACCACCTGCTAGAATTTGACGTTCTATATCTACTGCTATTTTAATAAATACATCCCAAGTTTTCAGCATTTCCTCTATCTCTTCAGGGGTAGCTGCTTCACGGATAATTAAAACCAATGGAAATGATTCCTACTCAGCAAAAAACGTAAATTTATACACTAATTGCTGATTTTAGACAACTGAATTGAGTATGTGATTATTAGCAAGCGTAATATTCAATAATTCCATGACAAAACCCCAGATTTTTGGAAAAATCGGGGTCATAATTGCTGACAGGAAACTAAAACTGCCATATCTGAACTAACGATTTCGCAGTTCGGCTTCTAACTTATCTAAGTCACTTTTAAGTAAAACTGTCATTTGTCCGGTGAAAGCTTTACCGTTGCGTGGTTGGGCAATTTCCAGCCAATAGGCGTAGCGATCGCCTATTCGTAATTCTCCCTTTAAAGCTTCTCTAATGGGAGTTTTGGCAAAACGTGCTGAGTTAATTGCACTCTGGTTAGGATACTCATATACAGTTTGGGCGTTTTTAAAGTCTTGATAGATATCTAAGCCGTAAATTACGCGTAAAGACTCTTGCAAACGCTGAAAACTCATGCCGTTAACAGCATCATACATTGCTAAACGCTCATAGCGAATTCTACTTCTATCTTTCGTGAATTCTACTTTACCTGGAGGCAATACAGAAGCCTGAAAGGTAAATCGCTGGGCGGCTGTATCACTTTTCTGCACATATAATTTTTCTCCACTACCAGGACGTAAAGTTGGATGGGCTTTCATCCAAGTCCCAACTTCCTCTGTACTTTGTCCTGGTAAAGCATTGGCTTTGGTATCAAATAGCATTCCCACGCCTAACCCAGAAACCAGAGTACAGGCGCAAATCAATAAGTTAAGCTGAGATTTTTTGAGCATTTTCCTATACGGGAATTACAGAGAAATTACCCCACAAGGGAGTAATCATAGTCTTCCCGTTTTTCAGCAAAATTATTGCATTGACGATAAACTCACATCAAACAATACATTATCCAAAATTGATGATTCATTCGGGTGCGTCAGTATGAATGATTTCTGAGTGGAGTTAGGTTTGATCGTACTGACGCACCCTACATTTGAGATATTGTGTGATTTCAAAGTCTGTAATCACGCAGTGTTAATCACTTAATTAGATAGTTATGTGTAATAGCAAATCTATGAATAATTCATGCCTTGACACACAAAAATAAATCACATCAGTTAGGAATTAATCCTTGTAAAGTTTTCCTCTGAATAGGTACTCTTCAGCGTTTTTACTACTACTACCAATTAATTGAGTTAAATCTGCGATCGCTTGTTGTTTTTCTCCTAACTTTTCGTAAGCCCTCGCCCTATTCCAATATGCACCTCGACTGAAACCAAACTTACCTGTATTTTGTCTAATTACTTCTGTATAATCTACCACTGCGGCTTGATAATTACCGAGATTATAGTAGGAATTGGCACGATGATAATATGGTTCTTCAGCTTGAAGATTGTGCCGAATGTTTAACAATCTGGAACAAGACATATAAATAATAAGTTGAACATTAAGGATTCATCGCCACTTTAATAACTTTGCGTGCTTTCATATCGTGAAAAACTTGTTCTAAATCTTGCAATTGTCGCTGTTCACTAATTAGTAATTCAAAAGGTATTTTGCGACTAGCAATTAATGCAAGTGCAGCCTTCACATATTGAGGTGTGTTGTGGAAAATACCTTTTAAGGTGAGTTCGCTGTAATGTAATTGTTCTGTGTTGACTGTTATTGTCGTATCTCTAGGACAACCGCCAAATAAATTTACAATAGCACCAGGACGGGCGCAGGCGATCGCAGTTTCCCAAACGCTGGGTACTCCCGTTGCTTCAATCACCACATCTGCACCCCAACCATCTGTTAGTTCTTTAACTACGCCAGGAATGTCTGGTATTTGATGATAGTTAAATGTCTTAGCCGCGCCTAGTTTTTCCCCAATTTCTAATCTGTGGTTGTTACCTCCCCACAGCAACACCTCAGTATTTTCAGCTAAAGCTGCAACAAACATCAACCCAATCGCCCCATCCCCCAAAACTACTACTCTATCTTGAGGTTTAATCTGAGAACGAGCGACCCCATGCAATACACAAGCTAAGGGTTCTGTCATCGCTGCTAATGCTAACGGCAATTCATCAGGAACTGGCAACATATTATGCTGCACAATAGGCGCAGGAATTTTTAAGTATTCTGCAAATGTGCCGTTATTCCAAGTTAAGTGGGGACACAGAGAATATTCTTGACGTTGGCAAAAAAAGCATTTCATACAGGGTGCGGAGTTATTAGCGACGATGCGATCGCCTACTTGCCAACCCATCACACCCGCACCTACTGCTATAATCTCTCCTGCTGCTTCATGGCCAAATAAGGTCGGTGGTTTCAGCATTTTGGCATGACCACCGCGCCGCCATACCTTTAAATCTGTACCGCAAGTTGTCGCTACCCCTACTTTAATGACTACTTCACCAAAATCTGGTACTGGGTCTGCAACTTGTTCTAAGCGTAAATCTTCCTGACCATAAAGTAATGCTGCTAACACAGCTTCCTACCTATTAACTTAGCTCCACCTGATTTTATCAGATAGGGCTAAGACATATATAGCTAAGATTTAGCACTCCGCACTCGCGGATGAGTGAGTAACTACATTGGTGTTGCGAGTGTCTAAGGTGGTGAGGCGATTAGTATTTAAAAGCGGAACTTCCTGTCTACAGGATAAACAGAACCAATACAATTCACCGTGACGAACATGGCGGAGGAGTGAACCACCGCAGCATGGGCAATTATTGACCAGTATACTCATACCAATCTCCTCCTGAAAAATGATTTTTGTAAAGATGTTAAAGAAAATTGTTGTTTAAACTTAAATTCGACCTGCATGGATATAACCTTGGGACAGAATTTGGTTGTTGTCCCCTGGTGTGTAGCTACTTTGATCTCTATTAAACATTGGGATAGAACTGAATTTGTTTTCTACATATTTTCTTCACTAAATAACGCGTTAATTCCATAACCGCCGCAGTTATTCCGGCTATTTTATTAAGGAGTTCGTAAAGAAAATCAATTGTCTCTCGTTCTGAAAATTCTGGGTATAGAACGTTTATGTCATCTTCATAACAGATGTATTAGCTGCTAGTGATTTCATCATTACCAAACCCAATTTTTCTTACAAAATAATTAGGAAATAGAGTGATTCTGACATTTCCGGGTATTATGACTGTTTGTGTATAGTTAATTTCACGTAAATATTTAATTTGCTTTCCTGCTAACTGGGGAAAAATTTATTGTGCAGAAAAATTGGTGTTCACTACATCAACTGACCCTAATCTTTTGGTGGTTAACCCATGTTTTGGGCAATGGCGATCGCTTTTTTTGGTCTTTTTCTAGAAGACAATCAACCTAAAAACGCCGAGTTAGAGGGTTTTGTCGTTGAGTAACGAATAGAGAATCTACTAGTGCAGTACCGTTATTAACGGGCTTAATCTATTTGAGATGAAGTTGACGTTTGCTCAATTGGGATAATGATTTGCTTTGTCAGTAAGATGCTCCCCACAACGAAAACTTCAATAATATTATTATGAGGAAATAAAATTACTACTGGCAAGTTTGCAATTTAAATTAACCTAAATTGATCCTTAGAAGGTTCATATTGGTTAACGGGATAGTCAATGATTCTGCATATATTTTATCTCACTAGTGATGTGATAGTTAATAACCTCATGCCTTTATTAATATAACTCATGTCTTCTAAGTTGCATCTGTCCTGGGGATCATAAAATAGTGAGAAATTTTGTATCAGAACTCACAAATATCTATAATTTGTAGCTGATAATACTAAAAAAATGTGATGGGATCAATTTTTTATGGGATGGATTTGGTGGAAATGGCTAAAAACCAATAAATCTGGTAAATATTAAATAATTCTAAAAAAGCTAGCTCAAAAAGTATTAATCAATTTCAGATTATAGTTAGTCAACTGATGAAAATTGCCACTTGGAATGTTAATTCGATTCGCACTCGTCTAGAGCAGGTTATTGATTGGTTGGGACAAAATCCCGTAGATATTCTGTGTTTGCAAGAAACTAAAGTTGTAGATGCAGATTTTCCGCGATCGCCTTTAGAGGATTTAGGCTATCACCTATATATATCGGGACAAAAATCTTATAATGGAGTCGCCCTAGTTAGTCAAAAACCGCTTGCAAATGTAACTATGGGATTTACCCCCATACTCCCAGAGATTGATCCAATTTGGGATGAGCAGAAGCGAGTAATTACCGGTGTTATGGATGGGGTGAGAATTTTAAACCTCTATGTTCCCAATGGTTCCTCTGTAGGTAGCGAGAAATATGACTTTAAACTACGCTGGTTGACGGTGCTACGAAAGTATTTACAAACACTGTTGTCATCTGAATCTGCTATTTGTATGTGTGGCGATTTTAATATTGCCCTAGAAGCCAGAGATATTCACGAGAAAGTCAAAGTAGAAAATCATATTATGGCTTCAGAAGCAGAACGCCAAGCCCTCAAAGATATTCTAGAATTAGGCTTTGCCGATGCTTTTCGGAAATTTACCAGCGAAGGCGGACACTATAGCTGGTGGGACTATCGCACCGCCGCCTTTCGTCGCAATCAAGGATGGCGGATTGACCATCACTATCTAACGCCTACACTATACGATCGCGCAGCTAGCTGCATTATTGATATCACCCCCAGGAAATTAACCCAACCGAGTGACCATACGCCGGTAATTGTGGAATTTTAAATAAGAGATTTTAGGATATGGGGTATAAGGGACTGGGGAAGAATCAATTCAAAATTTAAAATTCAAAAATGATGACTGGGGACTAGGTAAATCACCCATTCCCTATTCCCCATTCCCCATTCCCTATTCCCTATTCCCTAATCATTATGTTTTTGGTAACTGGAGCAACGGGAGATATTGGTCGTCGAGTGGTGCGACTGCTACGCCAACAAGAGCAGTCTGTGCGCGCATTTGTTCGCCTCACCTCGCCTTATGGTGAATTAGAACATCGAGGGGCAGAACTTTTTATCGGTGATTTAAAGGATGACAAAGATATAGCCAAAGCTTGTCGAGGCGTTCAATATATTATCAGTTCCCACGGTTCTGATAGTGATGCTCTGGCTTTAGATTACCGAGCTAACATTGAACTCATTGATCAGGCAAAAGCTAACAAAGTCCAGCATTTCGTCTTTATATCCGTCTTAGGATCTGATCGGGGATACGAAGATGCTCCCGTGTTCAAAGCTAAACGGGCTGTAGAACGTTATTTAGTGGCTAGTGGCTTAAATTACACTATTTTACGCCCTGCTGGACTAGCATCTAATTTACTTCCCTTAGCAGAAAGATTCCGTGACACGGGCTTATATTTATTGATTGGCGACCCGAAAAATCGGACTTCTATCGTGAGTACAGATGATTTAGCCAGAATCACCGTAGATTCCGTGAGTGTCCCTGGCGCACTGAATCAAATCTTTCCCATCGGAGGCCCAGAAATCTTATACCGTGGAGACATTCCCCAAATCTTTGGGCGCATATTTAATAAAGAGCCAATGATCATTAACTCACCATTATTAGCGGTGGATGGGTTAAGGGCTATGTTGGGATTGATTAACCCGCCAGCACAACAGGCTTTGGGAACTTTTCGGACATTACTGTCCAACGAATTTTTCTGTAGAAAAGAGGAAATAGCTAATATAGAGCAAACTTTCAGTTTTTCCCTGGAAACTCTAGAAAGTTTCTTAAAACGCTATTTAGCAGTCTGACGGGGGCTGGGGATTGGGTAATTTAGCTCTATCTTTCCGCCGTGTACAACTTTTCTTCAAACCTAACCCCCAACCCCTTCCCTTGTAGGGAAGGGGAGCAAGAATCAAAGCCTATTTCCTTGCAGGGGAGGGGTTTAAGAATAAGTCGCACATCGCGTTATCTTTAGTTCCCAATCCCAAGTTACTTGGCAATTAAAAATCCTATTGCTGAGTAATTAGAGGAGTAAAAGCCAGGGAACTTAATTTAATTAGATCATTTCCTTCCCTAACTCCCAGTCCCCTGTCCCCAGTACCCAATCCCCAGTACCCAATTCCCATTTATGAGACATCCCCTATTAGCTAATGCGGCTCAAGCGCGTCAAACCAAACAGGTATTCGCTAGACCAGAAGACCAATTATCCTATGAACTCGGTAAAGCTGTAAAAGAATTACCGCCGCTTTACACCAGATTATTAGCAGGAACAATTAGCTTTGTGGTATTTGGCGCGATCGCCTGGGCTGGTTTGTCAGAAATCGATGAGGTGGCGGTAGCACAAGGGGAATTAATCGCCTCTACTCAGGTAAGACCAGTGACATCTCTGGGTAATGGGGCGATTGTCGCGATTAAAGTAGAAGAAGGCGATCGCGTTACTAAGGATCAAGTCCTGATTCAGCGTGACCCAGACCTCAAACAAACCGATGTCACACGCCTCTCTCGCAGTAGCCAATTAATTCAAGAAGATTTGCAGCGTTTACAAGCAGAACGATTGGGCGATCGCGCTGCCAATACAGAAATCCAAGATGAACTGCTAAAATCCCGCCTGCGCGACTACCAAGCCCGTCAAGCCGCCGCCGAAGCCGAAGCCAATCGCCAACGAGCCTTGATTGATCAAGCAAGGGTACGCCTAACTAGGTTACAAGATAATCTTGCTAGTGCCAGAACTGGTGTAATTAACGCTAAAACTAACCTTGCCAATGCCGAAAGTATTCGTGACAAGGTCGAAAGTAATCTCGGAATTGCCCAAAGTCGTGAAGAAAATCTCCGTACTCTGATTACTCCCGGTGCTGTCCCCAGAGTCGATTATCTGGAAGCCAAAGAAAGACTAACACGCGCCCAAACAGAGATTACCAGGGCTAAAGATGAAGTCACAAACGCCCAAAATCGCATCACAGAAGCCCAAGATAAAGTTACATCACTAGAAAAAGATATTGCAGCCCAAGCCCAAGAAATTCGCCAAGCCCAAGCTGCCTATCAAGCTGCTTGGAGTCAAGCACAACGCGTGGCATCGGAACGCAAAAGTGAAATTCTCACCCAAATTAATAAGCGTCAAGAAGAACTGACAAATGTCACTGGCCAATTAGAACAAGCCAAAAAAGAAACTGATGGGGAGACAATCAAAGCTCCAGTAGCTGGTACTATCTACAAAATTAAAGCCACTAAAGGGCCAGTCCAAGCCGGTGAAGAATTATTGTCTATCCTTCCCGAAGGTGAAGAAATTCTCTTAGAAGTCAAAGTCCTGAATCGTGATATCGGTTTTATTCAAAAAGGAATGAAAGCAAAAGTGAAAATGGCAACTTTTCCGTTTCAAGAATTCGGCACTATTGACGGTGAAGTTGTGCAAGTTAGTCCTAATGCTACCGTTGATAAAGAGTTGGGTCTAGTTTTTCCCACGAGAATCAAACTACAAAAACATACCCTCACAGTGCGTGGTCAAGAGGTGGCTTTTACCCCTGGTATGGCGGCTACAGGTGAAATTGTGACGCGGAAAAAGTCGATTCTGACTTTTATTCTCGAACCTGTAACTCGTCGATTTAGTGAAGCATTTTCTGTAAGATAATCAATTTTTTTGGGGTGTGTGATGTTTCATGAACACACCCTGCTCAATTATCAGGAGAAATCACAGATTAATTAAAGTCTGCCAAGACGATGTTTGAAAAGTTATGACTATTGTTGTCTGTGCCTGGATTTTGTGAATTGGTATCAGGCTATATTTTGCAAGCGATGATGATGTTGATACATTTTTTCTAATGCTAACTTGATACTGTCTGCATGACAGCGAACCCTTTCATCAGATTGCCGACACGAACAGATTAACTTAAGTTTTTGACCACATTGTAACAATCCCAGAAGCAGCTTTAATTGACGAGCGACATCTTGAACATGAGGATTTTTATACTTTTGAGATATACTTAATCCCTGAAGTATCCACTTTTCCAAGGAAACATGAATAAAAGTATCTGCTGTTAAAGCAGTTTGCATATTTAAAATTAGCCACTCAGCATAGGCATCACAAGCTTTATCTCTACTAGATTGATCAGTGAAATCAAAGGGATTGCTTAATACTGACGCTCCGTCTACTCGTATATTTATATACTCTTTGTCAGATTGCAAGTCTCGTTGAGAGGCTACTGTAATCAGTTCACTCATTCATTCAATGACACTAGAAGTTTTAAACGTTATTACATAATAATTCTGTTTCTAATTATTTTAAACTTCTGCTATGGGTTATTTGCCAATAAAAAAGAAGCCTCAAGAGACTTCTTTTTTAATCAACAGAAAGTTTTGTTAATGGTGCGAACACTCAAGATTATTGAGTCAGAGTCAGGAAAAAAGTATTGAAATATACTTTTTTCCTACCTCATGCCTTGATTACTTAACAGTTACTTTACCGCCAGCTTCCTCAATGCGCTTCTTAGCATCTTCAGCTGCTTCCTTAGCAATAGCTTCCTTAATAGCTTTAGGCGCAGCTTCTACTAAGTCTTTAGCTTCTTTCAGACCCAGACCAGTGATTTCACGAACAACTTTCAGTACAGCAATCTTCTTATCAGCAGGAACAGATTCCAGAATTACGTCAAATTCGGTCTTCTCTTCTACTGGTTCAGCAGCAGCAACAGCAGTAGGAGCAGCAACAGCTACGCCAACAGGTGCAGCAGCACTTACGCCGAAAGCTTCTTCGATTTGCTTAACTAATTCAGCAGCTTCCAACAAGGTCAAGGATTTCAATTGTTCTAAAATTTGTTCGGTTGCAGCAGACATGGATATTACTCCTGTAATTTTTGATTGTTGTTTTCGTAAATTGGTAGCTAGCAATTGATAATTGGTGATTTATCACCTTTTACCTATTCACCAGCACTTGCACCGCTATTTTCTTTGTCAGCAACAGCTTGCAAAGCACGCGCCAGTCCACCAGGAACTTCGTTGATACCCACAGCAATTTTTGTTGCCAAAGCGTTGATAGCTCCTGCAATTTGACCCATGAGTTGTTCCTTGGATGGCAAGTCTCCTAAAGCTTTGACATCCGGCTCTTTCAGCAAGCGGCCTTCCATTACGCCGCCGCGAAGTTCTGTCTTCTTGGAAGCTTTTTGGAAATCTTGGTAAGCCTTAATAGCTCCAGAAAAGTCTTCTTTAACTAACAAGAATGCTGAAGAACCTTTGAGCAACTCCGACATCGGTTGCCATTTTTCATCGTCTTGAATGGCAATACCCATGAAAGTGTTTTTGGTCACTTTACAGATAGTGCCGGTGGGACGTAACCGCCGCCGTAAGTCGGTAATTTCGGCAACTGTCAGACCTTGGTAGTCAATTACTATTGCCAAAGTTGACTCACTCAAACTTTCTTTGAGTTCCGCAACTATTTCTTTTTTGTTTTCTAGTGTTCTACCCATATCGGTTTCACCTCCTCAAAAAAACTGTCGATTTCTCCGGTGATTATTTTTATCTGACTAGGTGATAACAATAAACCCCAGCTGTCTCAGCCGGGGTTAATGATTAAAACTCTTAAAAGCCTTCAATACGCACGATTCCACACGGTATTTTGGTTATAGAGCTTTTCACCTCGGCAGGATATTAAGCGAGTTGCACCTGCTGTCTCCGGCTTTGCTTATTTAATTTTGAGTGTTGGGTATTAGAGATTGGTGTAAAGGTTTTTCCTAGTACCTAGTACCCAATCCCCAGTCCCCAATCACCCTTAAGCTGCTTCGGTCAGTTTTAAATCTCTGAGAGCTGTAACATCGACTTTAATGGATGGCCCCATTGTGGCAGATACATAAACTGAACGCCAGTAGCGGCCTTTAGCTCCTGAAGGACGGTTACGGTCAATGGTTTCTTGTAACGCCTTCAAGTTTACTAACAAATCTTCAGGCGAGAAGGATGCCTTACCAAACATAACATGAACAATACCTGTACGGTCAGCCCGGAATTCTAATTTACCTGCTTTGAATTCTGCGATCGCACTTGCTATGTCAAATGTCACTGTACCACCTTTGGGTGATGGCATCAAACCACGGGGGCCTAATAATTTACCTAGTTTGGCTACCTGTGGCATCACATCTGGTGTAGCAATTAGCTTGTCGAAATCCATTCTACCTTTTTGGATTTCGTCAATTAATTCTTCTGAACCAACTACATCAGCACCAGCACTAGAGGCTTCTGTAACTTTTTCCCCACGAGCAATTACTGCTACTCTGACTATTTGCCCTGTACCTTTAGGTAGTGCAACTGTGGTACGTAATTGTTGGTCTGTATATTTTGGATCAATACCTAGGCGGATATGTGCTTCCGCAGCTTCCGCAAATTTAGCTGTAGCTGTTTCTTTGAGCAAAGCTAAAGCATCTAAAGGTGCATAGTCCCTTTCTTCTACTTTTGCTTGCAACTCTCGCAAGCGACGTGATACTTTTTTCACCATTTTATCTCCTGGGGTCAATTGCGAAGCTAGGCTTCTCCCCCTGTTGCAATTTTTGATTTTTGATTGGCGATTGATCTAATATCAATCTTTAATGGTTACGCCCATGTTTCTGGCTGTTCCTGCCACAATGTTCATCGCCGCATCTATATCATTGGCGTTGAGGTCAGGTAGTTTGGTTTGAGCAATTTCCCGCAACTGTGCTGTGGTAATTGAACCAACTTTCTTTTTATTGGGTTGGTCAGAACCTCTTTCAATTTTTGCCGCTTTGCGAATCAATACTGATGCTGGAGGCGTTTTGAGTACGAATGTAAAACTCCGGTCTTCATAAACCGAGATTTCTACGGGAATTACCATGCCAGCTTGGTCGGCTGTTTTGGCGTTGTACTCTTTGCAGAACATCATGATGTTAACACCATGTTGACCCAAGGCAGGGCCAACTGGGGGTGCTGGGTTGGCTTTTCCAGCATTCAGGGCCAGTTTAATGACCGCTACTACTTTCTTTGCCATTTGGATTTAGCTCTGTTTTTCTACCTGATTAAATTCCAGTTCTACTGGTGTGTCTCGCCCGAAAATCGATAGCAAGGCTTTTAGTTTACTCCGTTCTGGACTCACTTCAATCACCTCGCCTTCAAAATCCTTGAATGGGCCTGAAAGCACGACTATCTTATCACCAGTCGCCATGTCAATCTTGACTATTGGCTCTTGTTCACTGGTTTGTTTGAATATACGTTCTACTTCTGAATGACTCAAGGGTAGTGGCTTTACGTGACCACGGCTTCTGCCTGTAGCTCGTTTTTGTTCTGCTCCCACAAAATTAATTACATGGGATGTATTGCGTACTACCTGCCAAGTGTCATCATCCATTACCATCCGCACTAGCACATAACCAGGAAACACCTTTTCCTCTGTGTGTTGGCGGCTACCATCTTTGCGGATTTTTACAGATGGCGTATGGGGAATTTCTACTTGGATAATTTTATCTGCGACATCAAAGGTTTGAATGCGCTGCTCCAAGTTGGTTTTCACCCGTTTTTCGCAGCCGGAGGCTACCTGGACTGCATACCAGCGTGCTTCTTTTGACGCTGTTTCTGCTGTTTCCTCTGACTGCAACGCCGAGTTCATTGGTTCGTCTGTTGCAGAAGTCATCAGAATACCTGCTTTGATACCCAATTAAACAATCCATCAACCAAATAGATCAAAGAAGCAAAGAGTGTCACCATCAACAATACAGCAGCTGATTCGCTGACTAGTTGTTTGCGACTTGGCCAAACTACCTTCTCTAGTTCTTCTTTTGTTCCTTGAAAGAAATTGAGGAAGTTAAATCCGCCTGCGGGTTCTGTAATTTCTGCTTCGTTCTTTTTGGCCACGGTCGTTTATCCCCCCATCTTTTGCAATACAGCTACACTTTGCTCATTTTCATCCAGGTTGACAGCTTTAACTCCATCAAAATTACTGGAAGCAAGAAAGCTGCAAGTATAAAACAACTACACCCGAAATCAATAGCACTTTCTGCTATCTTAGCAGGTGTGCTACCGTTTCGGGCTGTGTTTTTACTTTCGAGCGCGCCCTGGAGGACTCGAACCCCCGACATCAGGTTTTGGAGACCTGCGTTCTACCAACTGAACTAAGAGCGCACAAGCTGGGTTGGGTCTGTGTACTGCGCTGAACTTTGTTTCAGTTTAACGCACAATTGCTATGATAACACACTTTCGTTGAAGAAGCAAGCTAGCGGCAGATGCCGCCTGCTAACTAAAATGAAGTGCATATCAAAAAGGCAAAGTTTATAAGGCACGATCAAAGCGTTGTTTAATGCGGGTAGCTTTACCAACACGGCCTCTGAGATAGTAAAGTTTTGCTCGTCTGACTTTACCGCGACGGATAACTTTGATGCTATCAATGCGAGGAGAATGAACTAGAAATACTCGTTCAACGCCTACCCCTTGGAAGACTCTGCGGACTGTAATGGTTTCGTTGATACCGCCATTACGCATGGCGATGACTACGCCTTCATAGGGCTGTACACGATATTTTTCGCCTTCTTTGATTTTTACGCCAACTTTGACGGTATCACCGACGTATATTTGTGGCAGGTTAGATTTTAGGTGTTCCCCTTCGATGGAACGGATAATTTCCTGGGCGTTCATGGCTGCTTTGATTAAAAAACTCACGATCATCCATCATAAATCGAGAACTATGTTTCAGTCCACTAGTTGGGCGGAGATAGGGACTGATTGATAAGTAGTCGGACAAAATTAAATTCACTCTTTGAGAGAGGGAACAGGGAACAGGATACAGGGAACAGAAAAATCAGTTGTGTAATTAATTCTGTCTCATTCCTTAATTCGCAAGGGTGCAGGGTGTAAGGGAGAGAGTTGTAAGGCCACTCTTGTGGGTGGGTTTCCCGACTTGAGATCAGTCAAAAACCCCATCTTTTATTGATCCTTGACTGAACTGTATTGACTTATGGCGTATCCAGATCCCCGACTTCCCAAAGAAGTCGGGGATCTTGTTGTTCACGAATGATTTAGCTGACAACATTTTTTCAGCTAAACTTTTCCAATTGTCTTGCGGAGATAGATATAAATATTCATCAAAGATCCTATTTTTAGGTTATATCCCCAATACAGTCTCTGGAGGATGACGGTTATATTGTAAAAACTCTTGCTCCAGGTAGGAGATGTTTATGAAATTTAGTATTGTTATTTCTACTTATAACCGTCTCCATTTGTTACGTCGGGCTATTGATTCTGCACTGAGACAAACTATTCCTTGTGAAGTGGTGGTTGCTGATGACTGTTCATCGGAGGAAACGGAAAAGTATGTCAGAAGTTTGGGTGATGCTGTAGTTTATCATCGTAATTACGTCAATCAAGGTCATGCGGCTACAGTCAATGCTGGTGTGGAAAAAGCTAGCGGTGATTGGATCAAGTTTTTAGATGATGATGACTATTTAGATATCCATTGTATTGAAAAGATGAGTCAGGCGATCGCACTTTGTCCTGATGCAGTGATTTGCTCTTGCATTGCGGCGCAAGTCGATACTAATGCAACAGAAATCAGTCGCACCCCTAACTTTGGATCTGGTTTAGCTTTTTATATTCCCCAAGTAGATATTCACTACGGTATGCTTTTGGAACTCATTCCCTTTGGTACACCAGTTCAAGTTGCTTGTCGTCGAGATGCGTTTTTGAAAAGTGGTGGCTGGGATACTCAATTTTCTGTGTGTGATGATATAGATTCTTGGATTCGGATTGCTCAATTTGGTCATGGAATTTTTCTCAATGAATGTCTTGCTTACCGCATGATTTGGCCTGGTGGTTACAATCAAAAATTCTCTTTTATTCACAGATTGCATACAAATATATTGATGAAAGAAAAAATTTACTCTTTTGTTAACGACAAACATCGCCATCATTTACCTAAGATGGAAGATATCAAAAATTATTTAAAATTACACTGGACTATGGTTGCTTTCAAGAGAAAAGATTTGCAAAGTTGTTTTGCTTTAATCAATTCCTCCGCCTTATCTTTTAATAGTTGGAAATTCTTAATAAATGTAGTCTACTCTCGAAAAAGAAAAATGTATAACTCCCATATTCAAAAAATAGTGCTGATGGAAAAATAATTATTATAATATTAAAACAATATTTAATTATTAAACTCAAATTCAGTTCTTGAAATTTAGCGGTATATATTGACAATAAAGTGCAGGAGGGTAAAGTATAAAAGTAAATTTTACGATTTTTTAATCAAAAGTATCAATTCTTATATCCTAGGAATCTTGATTTATATGAAAGATGGGACGAGAGTTAGCTTAAAAATTTACCTAAATTGAAATTGGTGTATTTTAGTAATATATCTTGTGTTTGTGTCTTTTTTCTGTGCGAATAAATGAAATAATAAAAGCCAGAGACTATTATCTGACTTTTATTATTTCATTCGGATTTGCTCATTAGGGGTGTAAGGTGTTGGGCAGAGCTTTTAACCCAAGGGTTAGGTTGGCTGCTCTTTCTTCCCCCTACACCCTTACAACCGCTCCAACAGGTTTTGGTAAATTCTATATTCAATCATTAGGCTTTATCTAACTTTTTCTTCCAGAAACGTAGCCATAATGACATTGATTTAATCCAAGTGCCTCCTAGTAAATCATGGAGTAGGGTGTAGAAACAGGGGATGATAAATAAAGTTAGTAGGGTTGCTAAAGATAAACCAGAAAATACAACTACACCCAGGGGTTGCAGAAATTCCGAACCTTCTCCAATGCCCAATGCTAAGGGGAACATACCTAAGACTGTGGTGATAGTGGTCATTAAAACGGGACGTAACCTTTGGGGTGCAGCTTGTAAGATGGCTGTTCTGCGGTCTATTTGTTCTCGTTCGCGGATTTGATTAGCTAATTCCACCATAATGATTGCATTGTTGACTACAATCCCCACAAGTAAAACTGCACCGACAATAACAGTTGCACCTATGGCTGTTTTGGTGATGTAAAGTCCAAAAATACCGCCAGCTAAAGCTAGAGGGATAGTGAACATGATGGCTAGTGGGTCAATTAGGGAATTGTACTGCACCGCCATGACTACGAATACTAAAAAGGTAGCTAATCCGCCTAAAATCTGTAATGAACTTTGTAATTCTTGGTTGGATGTGGCGGCCGCACTGGGTAAAACACTCACACCTTCTGGTAATTCTAGACTATTTATGACATCTTGTACTTGGGCGATCGCTTCACTCAGGCTAGCACCTTCGGTTAAGTTACCTGCAAAAATGATGACTTGACGTTGGTTGATACGCTGAATCTCGCCTGGGGCTTGACCTTCGACGATTTGAGCTACATCACTTAAGCGGACTTGACGATTACCATCGACAAATAAAGGTAATCTTTGTAGTTGAGAAGGTGTTTGGACTGTGCTTTGATTTAATTGCACTCTCACATCAACTAGACGATTACCCCGTTGTAGTTGGGTGGGAACGCTACCTTCTAAGGCTGTTTGAATTGTATTTCCGATATCTTGGGTGTTTAATCCTAAAGCTGAGACTCTTTCCCAGTCGGGACGGATTTGAATTTCTGGTTGTCTATCATCAGCATCAGGACGGAATCTAGCTTGGGTGACGCGTTCTTCTAAGGCGGCTAATACTTGACGACTAGCCGCTTCTAAACTTTGTGAGTCATTACCTTGGAGAATTACGTCAACATCAGCGTTACGCACAGGTGAATTATTGACAATTAAACCTCGGACTTGGCCTGGTGAGATCCGCAAACGAATACCAGCTAGATTCAACTTGTTAACAGCTGCTGTTAGTCTTTCAACGTAAGCATCTACGTTAGTACCTGTTTTGAGGGTAATGTTGCTAGTACCGCGCAGGGGATTGGCATTGGTAGTAGTTCCAAATAATGCACCCCCGGCGGTGGAAAAAACATATTCTGTTTCTGGTTGTTGGCGGATGATTTCTTCTACCGCAGTCATGACTTTGCGGTTAGTTTCTAGGGGTGTACCTGGGGGAAACTGGGCGAAGAGGTTAGCTTGTCCGGTGTTGATGCGGGGGAGAATTTGTTGGGGAATTTGGGGGGCCATCCATAGACTACCACCACCGAAGATGAGTATAGCGATCGCTACTGTTACTAATCGCCAACGTAATATATTTTTTAAGCAACCTGCATACATTCTGGCTGAGGCTTCAAAACGGCGATTAAATTGCTTTAATAGCCAAAAGTTACTCAAATTACTCGAAAATCGCCAGCCTAACATCCGCGAGGTCATCATAGGAACAACGGTAGCGGCTATCAAGATGGAAGCTGCAACGGAAAAACTAATAGTGAGAATTAATTCGTTGAATAATAAAGCAATAAAGCCACCAATCAGCAAAAATGGTAAGACTGCCACTAAGTTGGTACTTGTAGAGGCAATTAAGGCTGATTCTACTGCTTGGCTACTTTTTTCGGCTTGAGCAATTAATTGTTGTGGACGCAAACGGCTTTTAGTATCCTTCCCTGGTGTCATCCCCACCCCTTCAGCAATGCTTTCTAGCATGACGATGGAGTTGTCTACAACAATACCCACACCCAAAGCTAAACCACCCAAGCTAAATACGTTGATGGATAAGCCAAAGACACCCATGAGAATGATTGCGGCTAGGGTGGCTAGGGGGATAGCAACGACGATGATAAAGGTTTGACGCAGAGAACCCAGAAATAATAAAACTGCGATCGCGGCGAGGGCTGTACCAATTAACCCAGAACTCGTAACATTAGAAATAGAATTACGGATAAATTTAGATTCGTCTAAGGTAGGTGTAATGATCGTACCTTCAGGGATGACACCTCCCGTCCGCAACTGTTCTAAACGGGTTTTTACAGCATCAACTACATTGATAGTGTTGGCATCTGGTTGCTTTTGAATACTGACTTTTACAGCAGGTTCACCGTTTAAGGAGACATATACCCTCTGTTGTTCTGAACCGTCGATAACTTCGGCGAAGTCTCGCAGATAAACGCGACGACTGGGGACTGAGGACTGGGTATTAGTGACTGGGGAAGAGACTTCAAAAGATAAGTTTCTAATTTCATCGGCAGTTTTAAATCGTCCTACAGTTCTGGTGAGTGGTTCAGAATTCACACCCAAAATCCGACCACCGGAAATATCTTGGTTGCGATTTCTCAACTCATCTAAGACATCAGTTAAACCTACACCTAATGCTTGTAAACGGTCTAAATCGAGGTTAACTCTGACTTCTTCTTGTAAACCCCCTGATACATCTACCCCAGCTACCCCAGGAACAACGCCTAATTCCCGTGCTAATTCTTCTTCTGCAAATACCCGTAAATCAACCCCTGTTAAAGAAGGGGAAGTTAAAGCCATTTCGTAGACCGGTAATTGGGAAGGGTCAACTTTGAATAGACGAGGTGATTCAATCGTATCTGGTAAAGTGCTTCTGGCTCTATTAAAGGCTGCTGTGGCATCATTTAAAGCTTGGTCAATATTACCGCCTGGCTGAAAGTATAAATCTATGCTGACTTGCCCTTCACGAGTTTGAGAAAAAACCTGAATCACACCCTCCGTAGCAGAAAAAGCTTCTTCTAAAGGTTTAGTGACTTCATCAATGGCTACCTCTGGCGAAATACCTGGTGCTTGTATCCGCACACCAATACGAGGATAGGTAATGGAAGGCAGTAAATCTACTGGCAGCTTGATAATAAAGAACACACCTAAAACAATCACCGCCAAAGTAAGCATCAGAGTGCCGATATGTTGGCGGATAGAGATGGAACTGAGACTAAATCCACCGCTTTTATTCACTTCCTGCATTTTTATCGCCCTCTTTGGGGAGTTAACAATTCAAAATTCAAAATTCAAAATTCAAAATTCAAAGAACTGATTCTTACCCAACTCAACAGTCATTAGTCACTACTCAGCACCGGCTAAACGCTGCGCTACCGCTAACAGCACGGGCTAAACGCCCCGCTTCCGCTAACACCACTCACCACTCCCCACTAACTCCCTGATTTTTCAGAAAGTATAGAAAGACGCACAGCATCGCCATCTTTTAAAGGTCTACCACTTCTGACAACATAGCGATCGCCTGGTTGTAAACCTGATAAAATTTCGACTTTGCCATCGGCTTTTTCCCCTAGTGTGACAGCACGAGACATGACTTTAGGTTTATCTGCGGTATCTGCTAATACGTAAATTGTGCCGTTGCTTTCTGCTGCTGTGTCTCTATTTGATTTTTGTAAAGCTGTTTGGGATATGACTACTCGCTGGGGTACTTGAGTCGCAAAACTGACTCTAGCTAGTAACCCGCTACTGATATTGTTGTTACTGTTGGGTATAACTACTTCCACCGGAATTAATCTGGCGGTTGCGTCGGCGGTGGGAGAAATGCGGGTGACTCTACCGATTAATTTTTCCTGGGGAAAGGCATCTAAACGAACTTCTACAGACTGTCCTATTTGAATGCGATTTAATTCTAATTCAGACACTTGCACGACTACTTTGATGCGGCTAAAGTCGGCAATTTTTAAAGCCTCACCCCCAGCTTGCAGGAGATTTCCTGGTTCTGTGACTTTTTCGGTGACTACACCAGTGATGGGTGAGATGAGCCGGGAGTAGGAACGACGTTCTTTGGTTTGGGCTAATACTGCTTTTTGGGCGAAGACTCGTCCTCTGGCAGCAGCTTCGGCTTGTTGTTCTGTCCGCACCCGTTCTTGGGCGGCACGCAGTGCTTGGGCGGCGGTTTTGGCTTTGGTGTTGGCTTGTTGGGCTTGTTGTTCGGAAATTGCCCCTTCTTTAAATAATTGCTGTTGGCGGTTAGCATCAGCTTCGGCTTGGACTAACTCTAGCCGCAATCTTTCTACCTCTGCATTGGCGTTACTGATTTGGGTAGAGGCTCTAGCTACTTCTGATTGTAGGGCGGCTAATTCGGCTTCTGCTTGTCGGAAGTCTGTAGAGAGGATAGTGTCATCTAATTGACCGATGGTTTGTCCTTTTGTTACTGAGTCGCCGACATCTGAGTTTAAAGATAATAACCTACCTTCTACTTGCGATCGCAGTGATACTGTCCGGTATGGTGTGGTTGTACCTGTATACTCTGTTTGTGGTTGCAATCTTTCTATGCGCGCAATAGCTACATCTACCGGTACTGCTTGGTTTCCTTCTCTGCTTGTCCGTTGTTGAGATTGTGCTTTTGCTGATTCTTTTGGTAGAGAACCACAACTAGCTGTGAATATCCCTGTACTCAACAAACAAAACATCAATAAGTAATGGAAAATCCTACTTTTTTGGCGATGATTTTTCTGTTTCTCATCAAAATTTGTCTGATTTAATTGCCAAGTGGGAGTGTAAGTTTGCTGCTGCATCGTTTTTTGCTGTAATTTTGGGTCTGAATGATCGATTTAGCTTGTTTAAACAAGTTTTTGATTCACAGCTTTTTATTACTAAACAAATCCATCTATTATGTTTTTGGCTGGTAAATGTAGAAGTTCATAAAGTTGTTTAGGAAACTTTTGGTACTAAATATTACTATGATCACAAAATGATGACAAAGTCATGTCAAATTTTTTTTACTGTTATATTGCTAGTATTACAGACAGAAAATTCCTAGTATAAATTAGCCAAAAAGATTTGGCACACCTCTAAAACTTAGCATCCATCGTCAATAGATATCACATAACAATTGATCTGCTAGACACTAATGTCGGCATTGTTTGGTAAGGGAATATTTAGTTTTACTAAATACAAACTCTATCGTAGCAAAAATACCTCTGTAATCACTGGTATTTCTCGGTATTTCGGCAACGTATTAAAAATTTTAAACTAGAATTGCATTTTAGAGCAATGTATTATATACAATAAGCCCAATTTTTATTCCTTTTAGGTGAGGACAATTACGCGTGAGATCACCGCTAACAATTGCACACACTGCTGATGAGTCCCAAATCATCGAGTTTTTTCAAGCATCAGTTGGTCAGTGGCTTTCGGAAAGACGTTACTATACTCTTCCCAACGGTAATACCAAAGAAATCGAGAGTATGCTCGCCATCCGATTTTTAGAGTCAGGATGCGAGGAATTACAAAAGTTGGCTCAAATGCACAATTTAACCGACGCAGTGATGCTGGTTGGTGGTGTAGAAGTTAATTGGCGTAGTAAAAATAGCTTAACTAATAGGAATGAATCTGAAGGTTCTACATTATTTGGTGCGTTAGGAAATATATTGTATCGCGATCGCGGTTTTGCCACCTCAGAACCAATTACTGCGAAGTATTCTTTCCCTAACAGCAAAACTCTATGTCTGCGGACAGAGTATAACGGTTCAGTCTTTGAGGAAGAGTTAAAGTTAGTTGGTAACAAATATCGCACCCGACAAACTATTATTTCTCGTGCGGGTGAACAGGTAATGATTGGTCAATATCTAGAAAAAAGATTACCCTAGTTTGTCATTTCTTGGTATTAAAAACCCCGATTTTTCTGAAAAATCGGGGTTTTTGATGTATCTTAATTCTGAGAAATCTGCTTTATCGTTGATGCTGGAATTTCCACATACCCGTTGTGACGACTGATAATAAACCCAAAATTACCCCAGGTTCAGGTACAGATTGAGAATTATCTTCAATCGCAAATAAGGTAGTTCGCTAACTTCATTAGATACAACTAGCAAAGGTTTACCATTGACTTGATAGGAAGCTATCGCATCGGGTTGGTACATCCCCAAGACTAGCCAGTTAGCGATCACATCATCACCTCCATTATCAATTCAAAGGTGTCTGAGGAGGCTTGAACTCCCTAATGACTGGTTTCACAAACCAGTGCCGCGACTGCTTTGGCTAGCTCCATAGGAGCAGCTACGCCAACAGACACCATAAGTGGATACTGGTCGGATTTGAACCGACATCTTTCTGCTTGCAAGGCAGACGCTTTCCCAATTAAGCTACAGACCCATATTTGGCAGAAGTGGTAGGACTTGAACCTACATCGGTCGATTTAGAAGATTCTCCTTCGGAGACGCTAACGCGAACGATGCCCATCCATTAGGCGACACTCCCATAAGTTGATACCCCTGACAGGATTTGAACCTGTAGAAAACCCGTTTTAAGCAGGTCATGTCTGCCAATTGCATCACAGGGGTAAAATTTGGTGGGGTATACAGGAGTCGAACCTGTCTAAGTCGGATTAAAAGTCCGATGCACTTGCCGCTATGCCAATACCCCATACACAAGGGCGTTATTTATCCGCTCTGCCAACGACCCAATTGGTACTCCCGACAGGAGTTGTAGCTTGCTTCCCGTTCGCAGAGCGTTCCCGTTGGCGCAGTCTCTCGTAGAGAAGGGTAGGGTACCTACAAATTCCTGTTTCAGAGACAGGTGACTCTACCAATTCATCCACTCGGCAATTAATGGCTGCCCCAGTAGGACTCGTTCGCGTAAGCGTTCCTGAAGGGTACCTACAGCCTCGCGGTTAACAGCCACTTGCTCTGCCATTAAGCTATGGGGCAATGTGCCAGTCCCCCAGGTCAGAATCGAACTGACGACCTTCTGTTTTTCAAACAGACGCTACTACCAACTGAGCTACCAGGGGATAAGGTGAATAATTCCCCTGGCGGGATTTGAACCCGCAATTTCCGCTTTGAAAGAGCAGCGACTTAACCATTTGTCCACAGGGGCAGAGAGTAGAACGCAAGGATTAGAACTTGAACCCAGAACAACAGTTTTGGAGACTCTGGTGTTGCCAATTACACCATCCCTGCATTTGGTTGCAGTGGTGGGAGTTGTAGCCGTAGGCATCCCGAAGGGTACCCACATTTACCAAGTTATGAGCTTGGGGCTTTGCCATTAAGCTACACTGCAATGTTTGGAAGCCTCGACGGGAGTTGCACCCGCTTCTCTCTGACTGAGAATCAAAGCGACTTAATCTTTTTGTCCACAAGGCTACATGGGGATGATGGGATTTGTTGGCAAAGCCTTCCCGAAAGGTACACACGTTCTTTCGCTCGACAGGCGACTGCTTTAAACCGGACTAAGCTACACCCCCACGTTGGGTGGCAATTATTTAGTTTTCATGGTTCTGATAGTGTTTGCTCTCTGCCTTTTTGAGAGGCTTGATTGCTTTACTACATTTATGCTACATAAGTATTACAAAAGTGTCAAGGGTGTACTACAAAATTTTTTTCAGAAGTAGAAGGCACGTGTAGACGCGTTCGCGGCTTGTCGTCAGACATCACTCTTAAAAAAATAACCCCCGCCTCTGGTGAAAAGAAGCGGGGGTGAGGTAGTTGATACTTTTTGCTCTATGTGGGTGCTATGAGACATTTACACTTCCCGCTTTCCTTCAGTTGCTCTGGATTCAGCCAACAGGCTAACGCTCCAAAAAAGCCAATGTCTATAGATTTATCGCCAATGAACAGATACATTTGCTCAAACGCAAATAGCGCAGCCGCTCTGCCTAAACCCTTGCTGGGTTGGCAATGCACCGCGCTAATGGTTGAGGAGAGTCTGCTGGTCATTGAAGGTTTGTAGTATTTGTAATCAAGACTATTTTAAATAATACAGTTGTAGTATGTGTTTGTCCAGCACACAGTTTCTTATTGGATAGCGATCGCGTAAGACCAATTCAAAATTCAAAATTAAGAAAATGGGACTCAGCATAGCTTTTGGCGTTTGCATTTGAATCACATTTTTTGTGAATTGGTATAACCGCCCACCGGCTCGCCAGTTGCTAAGGCCAGTATTTCATCAGTTCAAACGAAAAACCCTCACTGGGTAGCTGAGGGTGGATAACAAATTTATCACTGTGTTTATTTTATTACTGATTTCTGCTTACGTGTTAGCAGTGAACTTGCACCTATTACCCCTAATCCCAGCAAGCTAACTACAGAAGTGTATTCAGGTATAGGTTTTGTAACGCTCTCCACATTGACATTTGGATCTAACGCATCACCTGAGTTGAATACATAATCAAATGCTCCTTTGTCGTTGAGTACAGTTCCGCGTAAAAAAAGCGCACTCCAACGGGCAATGGTTTCAATTGCCACATCTTGCCCTAGCGTTGGTCTAATAGGTTCACGTAGGAGATTATCTTCATTGGTAATGCCATAGTGGTTAGCACCAGGAATGGTGATAAACGCCTTGGGAGGGTCTTGAATGCCTGCGTATGTTTCTTGAGCATTAGCGGGAGTTGCCACACTATCTAGATTACCCTGCACTAGAGCAATAGGTATGTCATCGTTGTCAATAATCGGCAGCCCTCCACTACTTTGGCCGATCCGGAAGTTAGTACCATAAAACACCCCAGCCTTCAATTCATCAGGTCGATTAAAATCTTTCGTACATAAAACAAAAAAACAGTCACCCTGAATTGCAGCAATTCCTACTGCTCCTCCAAATGAGTGACCAAGCAAGACTAGGGTACTGGGGTCAAGTAGATTAGCAACAGGTGATGTTCCCTGAGATTTCTCACTCTGCATATAAGTCAGAACATCATTTACCTGCTGCTGTTCAGCGAGCAATCCTGTAACTGCACCCATTGGACTGATTGCAGTTCTGATGTGATTAGGTACGACTACTACAAACCCATAACGAGCCACGGTGCTAGCGAACGTTGAGTAGTCGGACTTGTCAACCAGCGCACCTTGCAAGAACAAAGCAATGGGCAGTGAACTCTTATCGGTATTGGAAACAACTGGGTAATAGATATAAGCAGCATCTACACCACCATCACTTCTAGGAATCGTGGTAACGTAGTTAGCTGCGCTATCGAAAATAGGAGCAGGGTTGAATGTAGCGGCCGCAGCACTTCGCTCTACTCCTAGAGTTATCATCAATGCCCCAACTATAGCCATTGATGATTGCTTCTTTGAGGAGAGAAAATTCATGGCTTTATACCTCGTTATATTGCCAACTCAGCATTAGTAAGTCTCTTTGCTTGCCAGCCCCCTAAAAATCATAGTTTTCTGGGTATTCTGGGCAAAGTTTGCCAAGTCTAATCTTGAACGAGGTTATCATCACACATTCCTTATATGAACACTAGTATTTCAAGTAATCTTTATCACAGCTTTAAATCAGCCCTTATCCCCATGAGTAATACTTAAACGTCAAAGACCCGCCTTCGGTGATCGTGATCGCTTAATCTGCACAAGTTTCAATCCCTAATAGGGATTAGGGTTAATTGCAAAAAATATTGTGTATCTAAACTTTAAGATTCGGATTGATACATTTGAGATCATCACAACCAAAACGTCGAGTCATCATTGCAGATAGCTGTTGGAAAGCTTGAGGATCAAGTTTCAATTTTTGCTGAATTGGGTAATAGGATTTTCCCTGTATTATCCTCATTGCCATTTCCTGAAACTGTTGCCAAGTTAAATCACTCTCTACAAATACTTTGGCTAAGGTAATTACTAGTTCCTCATAATCATTATCTTCCATTTTGGTCATCATTCGATGTTCAATTTCTAGGGATTCATCAAAGCAGTAATACCAGGATTTCGGCTGCTGCTTGAGTATCATTGTGAAATAATCCTGCTGTTTAGAGAGACTAACAGCGCGATCGCTCTCACTACACACCATTAAAATAGGTGCAGAAGTATGAGTTTGAGCCTGTTGGAAAAGCCGTTCTCCCAATTCTAAAAATATGCGTAGTGCTGGAATCCGAAAACCTTTATAACCAAAATTACCAGATGCGTCTTTGTTGAACCACTCAAAGTAAATTGGCAAAATTTTAATTAATATAGTAAATAAAAAATTTCGATTAGCTAAATAAGGCGTAAACAATAAAGCCCGTTCAACTTGTTGGGGATATTCCAATCCTAGCCAAGCCGCTAAAGTTCCTCCCGTGGATAATCCACCGACTACGACTTGTTCACCAAGGGTTTTGGCAATCTGCAACCACTCCAGTACAAACTCTTGATAAGTCTTAATATCTGTTGGGAGTGGGGGAGGGTTTTGACGATTCCAATCTCCTGCTAGTCCGTGACCTGGTTGTAAGGGAACTAAGACATTGTATCCTTGACTAAATAAAGCTTTGCCAAGTGGCTCAAATTGATATGGGCCTGCCGTAAAGCCATGCAGGAAGAGACAAACTTTGGATGTAGTGTGGGGATAAATAAAGAATTTGGAACGACAAGCTTCGTTCCTGAGTCCAACTCCTGACTCTGATTGATTAATTTTCTCAAGAATATCTATTGTCTTCTGGATGCTAACTCTCATCTTTGAATTTATGTATGTATATATACATAGTCTCAAATCAGTGAGCTTCCCAAATCTAGCAGAGGATGTATTGTTGAGTTAAAAAGTTCTCAAAAAATCCTAAATCAGACAGGTTTTTCCCTATTCCCTACTTTCAACACAAGTCAAAGCCCCTTTTGGGTTCATCGTGCCAAAATTAAAATAATTTCTTCTTTGGAAGTCTCTAATTTTCTGGAATTTGCTATTTAAGCGTGGTAGTCATTATTAGTAAAGCGACTTATCAATAACTTCTATAAATTACCCTGGGGAAGATAACCCCAACAAAAGCCCAGTCATTCCGGCTGGGTTTTTGGTTGAAGAGGATCATACTTTAATCAATGATCTGCCTTCTCATGGACTTAATTTGTCCTCGCTTAGTTTTACTGTCAAGACGTTTGGAGTGAGAACTGCGAGTTGGTTTGGTGGGTTTGCGTTTTCTCTTGATTACAACTGCGCTTTTAATCAGTTCTTTGAGTCGTTCTAAAGCTTCCTCACGGTTTTGCTCTTGGCTGCGATGTTCTTGAGATTTGATGACAATAACCCCTTCTTGGGTAATGCGTCGGTCATTCAGTTTCAAAAGCTGTTCTTTGTAGAAAGTGGGTAATGATGAAGCCTCAATGTTAAAACGTAAGTGAATGGCAGTAGAAACCTTGTTGACGTTTTGACCCCCTGCTCCTTGAGAACGAATCGCGCTCATTTCGAGTTCGCTATCGGGGATAGTGATTTTATTAGAGATTTGCAGCATAACTTATATATAGCGTTATTAGAGCGATCGCGTAGCGGTAGCGAGTCTAAAAGCTCAACGGCAACCCCCGTTTTTTTTGGTTGGGTGACATATTGGGGAATACTGGCATCTTATCACTAGCCATCCGTCAGTATTTTTTGAGCAACGAAGATGTCTGGTGGTCTAAGCCAATTTCTTGGTACTTGCCACCCTTACCCCGAAACTTAATTGTGTAATATCCGCGCTGTCTATCTTCTGGTAACGGGTCTGGTTGCCATTGAAAGTTGTGCCAATATAACCCCATGCCCATTTAATAATGATTACCTGACTTACGATGATGCACGGCTGTCACACCATCCTGATTTAACACCCGGCCATTATCCACAGTCGCATACACTAACCAATGATCGCCTGATTCCATCCGGTTCTGCACTGAGCATTCTAAATACGCTAGTGCATCTTTGAGGATGGGACTACCGTTAACAGCTTCTTCCGTCGCTACATCAGCAAATCTGTCTTGTGCAGGGCCAAAGGGTTTGAGGAAATGTTTCATCAAGCCTAAATGATTCCCTTCTTTCAAAACGTTGAGAACGAATTGATTCCCTGAGTGTGTCAAGCTTTCTACTGCTCTATCTTTAGCCACAGCAATAGTTAAACCTGGAGGATTAAAGCTGGCTTGCGCTACCCAAGAGGCTAACATTGCACTAGATACTTCCCCTTGCTTGGCGGTGACAACACACAACGAACCCACAATGCGTCCCACTGCTTGTTCGACGTTGGTGGCGGGTTGGCTGGTGGTACGGACTTTCTTGGCTTTCTTCAAAGCTTGGGCAAAGTCAGTTCCCGCTTCTTCACATAATTGCAAAGTTGCTTCATTGGGTTTGAACTTGACGCGGATGGTATCAAAACCAAAACGATAACCTGCGTCTTTGAGTCGGCTTTCAATTAAATCGACGGCTTCCCCACTCCAGCCAAACGAACCAAATACACCAGCTAGTTTATTGTTAGTGGCGGTAGATAACACAATTCCTAACGCTGTTTGTACGGGTGTAGGTGCATGACCACCAAGGGTAGGTGAACCAATGACAAAGCCAGCCGATTTTTCCACCGCCGCCCGAATTTCCTCCGGTTCAGTGAATTCGCAGTTAATTGACTCCACAGCAACCCCAGCTTTAGTAATACCACGCGCGATCGCCTGTGCCAAAGTCGCTGTATTTCCATAAGCCGAAGCATAAATTAACGCTACTGTCAAGTCAGCCGAAGCTTGTTGTTGAATCCATTCTCGGTAGGCGTGAGTTAGTTCAATTAAGCCATAACGCACTATCGGCCCGTGTCCGGTAGCGTACATCCGCACGGGTAAATCAGCGAGTTTATCGAGGGCTGTGTCAACTTGTTTGGCGTGGGGTGCTATTACACAATCAAAATAATAGCGGCGGTCTTCATTAATTGATTGCCAACCTTCATCAAATACTTGGTCGCCGCAAATATGCGCTGCAAATAGTTTATCAGAGTAGAGAATTTCCGTTTGGGGGTCGTAGGTGCAGAGAGCATCTGCATAACGGGGGTTGGGTGTGGGGATGAATTGTAGATGATGACCTTTGCCCAAATCTAGGGTTTCATCCCCCCGCATCACGAGAATTGGCAAGTCTTGATTTTCTAACGCCCCCCGCAAATTAATCGCCCCTGGGTTGGAACAGACAAAAGTAATTTGGGGTGCAATTTCCAGTAAAGCTTTTAAAGTAGCGGCGCGGTTGGGGTTAACGTGACCGAGAATCACATAATCAATAGCTTTCACATCAAATCTTTGCTGCAAAGCCTCTAAGTAAATTTGCGTGAAAGTTTCCCCAGGCGGGTCAATTAACGCGACTTTATCACCTTGAATTAAATAAGAATTAGCAGTCGTACCCTTAGCCAGAGCGTATTCAATTTCAAATCTTAACCTAGACCAACTGCGCGATCGCACAATTGTTGTGTCTGTACCGATGGGCATGACTTGAATGTCACGGGGTTTATTTACTTGTATCATATGTCACTTGTTTTAGTAGTATTTTCTGATAAGTTTATTGCTGGGTTTAAAGCGTTGCTATAGTATAGGCAGGGTAGACAATTGTAGTAAATCGGTAGCTATTTATCATTAAAGCTTAATGTGTCGGATTCGATTTTCAGCGTTTATTATGAATAAGATAAATGTTTAGTAATTCTAAATATCTCTGAGACACCCTACATCATCCATGAACAGAGCGATGCCTCAAATAACGCTATTACAATAAAGCCATACTCGATGCCACACTCATTAAAATTGCGGGAGTTAAATATTGTTCTAGATACAATATGAGGATTTTAGGTAGCAAATATGCAAAATCTCACTAGAATTACCCGTAATCCAGAGGTGATGGGTGGTAAACCCTGCATTCGGGGAATGCGCGTTACTGTTGGTACTATCGTCGGCTTAATGGCATCTGGACACAGTAATAGTGATACCTTCAAAGCTTATCCGTATCTGGAAGAAGCTGATATTTATGAGGCACTTGCTTATGTTGCATCAATATTGTGAACGTATCGCCTGACATTGCCAATGTATTGCGTAACATTGTGATTGTACCGACTAACATCAAGATTGTATCGCCTGACATTGCCAATGTATCGACTACATAATCAACAACTACGCCGCAACCATTCTAAAATTTCATCAACTGATTGGTGGGGTGTAAAGATTTTGAGGGTGTTGTAGTTTGGTATGGGGTCACTAATCAAACAAATTGCACCTTCAAATTTGCTGATGGCGTTGAGAAACGCTTGGCTGTATGTCGCCTCACCTGTAGGATTAGTTGCACCTGGGTAAAATACTAAAACTACTCGTTTGTCAGTTTTTAGTAGTTTGAAATAAACTTTTAAAGCTGACATATTGTTTGGTTCGCCAGAAGTACGTTCTGGGCAACCTTGGCTAACCATTTCGGCATAAATTTCGGCTGCTGGGTTATCTGGTTCGATGAATTGACTGGTGTCGATATAGATTAGGTGAATGTTTTGGCTAAGTTGAGAGTCTTTGTTAATTGCAGCTTGCAAGCCTTGGGGTAAGTCAACATAAGTACAAATGACTTCTTCACGATTTTCTTGATACCACGCATCGTAAAAATCTGGGTAGGACATATTTTCGGCGCAGTAAAAAAGAATATCGTGACAGATACCATAAGGATCTGTCTGATGTTTATCTACATGATTTTTTAAACTTTTAACTACTAGGCTAGATAAACTTACAGAGTAGTTTACTTCCTCTAAAATAGATTTTAGGCTCTCCAATGCTGCTTCACATATTAATTCATGATGATTAAATTGTGTTTGAAAAATTTCCAGAAGATCATGAACTGATTGAACCGTATCAAAAGAAATTTTAACTTTTTTCCGTAGTGCATTTAATATATCTAAACCTGAAATGTCGCCAAAATATGAAAATTGCATACCCCACATCTCTTTTTTAGATTGCAGAGGAAATTGTAAATATTCATACATTTCTTCAGGAACTCTCAAATATGGAGGAGAAAGGAATAAATGATTATAATAAAAATTATGATAAAAATGTGGATATAAAAAATTAAATTTTAGTTCATAATAATCTTCATCAAATTGTATTATCTGATTAAGACTACAACCTAAAAATTCTTTGATTCCATTCTTCACTAAAATATAGGCTTTACTAGCGTATGCTCCTTCAACTTTATTTTTAGGCTGTAAAAATTCGCAAATTTTTTGGATAAATGCTTCCTTATCCTCTTTACTCACATCCACATCCTCTCTTCCCAACCACAGCAAAATTACCTCTCTCCATTGTGGTTCAAAAATGCGGTAAATTCTTTTTTTTGTATTATCAGGAACATGATTCAAAAAATCTTTCCGCCAATCTTTAACTTTTAACGCAGCAAAATATTCTTGAAAGTTGGGATGAAAGAAAGCATAAACTTCCTCCTCAGTTTCAGCTACTCTGTCTACTAAATTTAACCAACCAGCCTCACAAGCTAATTTAAATAATCTCTCGCCCATTTCTTGACGTGCTAAACTACTTGGAAAGCGGAACCGTGCAGGACTGTTAATACCTGCAAAAGCTAATTTGCTTAAAGCTTGGTGTAATTCATCTTTTAAATCATCAGAGTTACACAACTCAGTAGATAAATCCGATTTCCATTCATAAAAATAGCGGGTAAATCTCTGATAAAGTGCTGCTTTCGTTTCTGGTAATTCTCCCTGCTTATCCAAATAGAATGTCTGACACAGCAGCGACAACCGTAGAGGATTCGTCACCAATTTACAAATATTTTCATGTTGAGTTGCTTTTAACTTATCCTGTAGTGTCTTCCCTTTCGCTAAATTACCAGCACGCTCAAACCACTGTTGAATAAAATCATCAATTTGTTCTGGTTTAAACTCTTGAGTTTTATAAGTATCAAATCCTGTGAGTGCATTATTAACCTGGGCATCCCAAACATTTAACCGACAAGTTAAAACCACCCGCGCCTGTCTTAAAGATGCTGTCAGTTCTCGATTAATTTTGGTTAATGCTTGCACGGGTGAATTTTCACCCATTTCATCTACACCATCTAACAGTAGCCAAACTTTCTGTTTAGCAAAACACTCAAGTAATTGACGTTCAATTTCTGGCGTGACGACAACATCAGATTTAACTAATCTCATTGCTTCAGTCAGCCATTGCTTGAGCAAATATTCCTTAATAGTTCTTCCTTGTAAGTTGGCGAGAGAAATACAGATAGGTAAATCTTGAGTGTTGTTTTGAATAAAGGAAGCAATAGTACTTAATAAAGTGGTCTTACCTGCTCCTGGTTCACCGATAATAGCAATATTTTTATTTTTTTCGGCTGGCTGTTGTTCAATTACTTCGCGGAGAAATGCGCCATGTTCATAGGTTTTGACTATCACTTCTTGCGTCAATTCATAAACATTTGCTCTGTCTCGCTGTTCATCTAGTTGTCGGCGTTGCTGCTGTTTGCGTTCCACTAACCCCAAGGGAACATAGACGTTAACTTCAAAACCTTGTTCTGTCGCTTTGCGTCTGAGTCTTGCTGCTTCTTGCTGAGTGTTCAGCATGGTGATGCAAACTTCACGCCAGTTAATTTGTGTAGCTTCTAACCCAGTATCATTACTTGGCGCATTCCACACATCAACACCAACAATTTCCTCTGGCTTCAAGTCAAGAACAGCAGCAATTAACTCAATAGGTTCTGAGCCAATTTTGTATCCCCATTTTGGGTTAAATAGCCGTTTAACTTGATCAATAGTTACGTTTGCTTCTTTTCTGATGTCTTCATAAGTAAAACGTTTCTCACGCTTTTTTGCTTGGAGTTTTTCTAAACCTTCCTTACTAGCAAGAAAACCTTTAGGTCTACGTGGTTGATTCATCAGTGCGGTTGTGTTGCGTAGCCATATTCTACACCGAGTGAATGGAATTTACGGTTACACAGACAATATTCAGTCCGCAACGACAGACTTTGTTGATATAACGGCAATTTCTCAGCCAGTTGTAGAAAAATTTTAGGGTGCAAATTCATACTCGCATTTATCTGCATTGACTAGCGTCTAGTTAGTGATGGGGTGGAATGGATATTTTTTGAATCATCGACACGCAGGGAGATTTAACGATGTCCACGCAGCCATCTAAAAAACTGTCTATTCCATCCATTAGAAAATTTCTTTCGATGAAAAACAAAATAAGAAAAGTGATTGCTTTGTTGTTAGTTCTGCAAACTCTACTTTTAAGTGTCCAAGCTAAAAGCCGCATTCAACAGGGCGACTCAGCTATTGAGGTGATGATTTGGTTGATTAACCAATGCTTCCCTGTGCTGCAACGGGCTAAAAGTTTGGAGGATGAGGAAGGAAAGGGTAAAAAGTAAAAAGGGAAGGGGAGCAAGAATCAAAAATCCCCCTTTTTTAAGGGGGATTTAGGGGGATCAGGATGAAATTTTTGTCTAGTCAATTGTAGAGAACGAATCTTTACCCCTAAATTTAGGTAAGATGAAGTGCGATCGCCATTGATAGTTGGTGCGTGACGCTATAAGCTTCATTACTACGTTCAAATACTGTCGCAGCGTCACACACCCTACATGAAAAATATGCCAGTTGCATGAGTCTTATATATTACACTAGTGAAATTGCTGGTACGCCAAAATATGATGGCGATCGCTCCTAACTGCTGTCTAGTCAATTGTAGAGAACGAATCTTTACCCCTAAATTTTAAGATGGGGTGCGATCGCCATTGATAGTTGGTGCGTGACGCTATAAGTTTCATGACTACGTTCAAATACTGTCGCAGCGTCACACACCCTACATAAAAAATACGCCAGTTGCATAAGTCTTATATATTACACTAGTGAAATTGCTTGTACGCCAAATGTGATGGCGATCGCTCCTAGCTGCTGTCTAGTCAATTGTAGAGAACGAATCTTTACCCCTAAATTTTAAGATGAAGTGCGATCGCCATAACTCATCAAACGTTTATCTTATCTGTATTTCTCCATAGATTCCACAGCAATATTAAAGTGTTGAGCAATCTGTTCTGCACTCATCCCACTTTTTAGCAACAGTGGGACAGCAACTCTCAAAATTTCTTCTCTGCCTTGTTCTAGACCTTTTTTTCGACCTTCAGCTTTGGCTTCCTGATATACTCTTGTTTGTTCTAAAGTTATTCCTAGCATAGCTTCCACTTCCTCTTTACTCAAAGACTAAAACTTGTACACAGCAAGCATTTTGTCATAGTGAGCAAAACTTTCGCGTTGGTGGTAGAGTGTTCTACCTATATTTCTCCACAGATTCCACAGTAACATTGAGTTGTTGAGCAATCTGTTCTATACTCATCCCAGTTTTAAGTAACACTGGAACGATAACTGGCAAAAGTTCAGCTTCCCGTTCTTCTCGACCTTGTTCTCGACCTTCTTCTCGACCTTCAGCTTTGGCTTCTTGATATACTCTTGTCTGCTCTATATTCAGTCCTAGCATAGCTTCTACTTCCTCTCTACTCAAAGACGAAAACTTGTATACAGCAATTGTCGTAATGATTTCGATGATTTCGGTTTTCGGCAGTGTGCCTGTTTCTTCTAATTTTACCCGTTGAATTAGTTGCTTGGCTTGCTCTGCCATTGTTTCAGAAGATGCGGTTGTCAACTGCATTAAGTTGATGCTGATTGGCAGACTATCAGAATTACCTAACTCATCTAAATAAATGCGTTGCACTTGGTCGCTATTTAAAAATATGCGATGAGTTCTTTTATCGCTTGGCTCTAAACTCCGTGATGGAAATATTACTACACAGTACCAATCATCGTATTGAGATTGATTGCGGTACAAATAGGTGAGCGATTCGGTAAAAAAGCGATGATAAAGACTTTCGTCTTTCTGAAATTGCACTTCAGCAAAAAAGATAACTTTCGGTGTTGCGTCTTCTGGTGGTAAGAAAACACCATCTATGCGAAAGGCTGTTTCTTTGACTTCGACTGATTCAAATCGATAGTTTTGCGCCTGTGCAGGGCGATTATCAACGAGTTCAAATATTAATGCTGGAAATCGTTTGAAAATTTGGTAATAAATAGAATCACGTTTCACGAAAATATAACAATATCTTGATTATTTGTGATTAATTATATCAGGTTTTGCCTATGTATTAACAAGAAATGTTCATGATTTGCTAAATAAATTTCCACAGATTTATTGTATTAAGAAATAATCCTATTCTTCTCTATCAAAACTTGAAATTTTCTCAAAAAAATCTTGTTTTATGTATTGACAAGTATAAAATTATACTTTAACATTAAGACATAAATAAAGGTGATCGCCAAATTCCATTCAGAAAACAGCGATCGCCTTTATTTAAAACCCAAACAGAATAAAAGCGATCGTGCAATTCCGGCAAGAAGACAGCGATCGCTTTTATCAAAACCCAAACTGGAGTTTAACTGCTATGTTCGCATATTTAACAAAATTTGCCCAATTCCACAAAGATGTCAGTTTTTCAAGCAGCCAGCAATTACCACAACAGCTATTTCCCCAAAGAGAACCGATTAAACATTTGCTAATTGGTTCGCCCAAAGCCGTCAACAGTACGATTCACTACTTGCATATGCTGGGCTATGCTAATGTCGGTGATTGGAGTCCATTGCTACCAACGGAAAATCCAGGTGAAGTGATGAGTATTTTGACTCGACAAATTTTGATGCAGTAATTTAGGGTTCGTAGTAAGGACTTTAGTCCTGATTTTTCTAAGGACTGAAGTCCTTACTACGAACTTGTGTTTTAGTAGTGGTTTCCGACTTTGCGGTGGTGAACGGCTGTCAGGCTTTCGAGTTTAGATACGCGTCCTGCGTAGACTGTGCTGTATACTGCCCAGTGGTCGCCGCAGTCCATACGGCTTTGTACTTCACATTCCATATAAGCTAAAGCATCAGCGAGGATGGGCGCGCCATTTTCGGCTTTTTGGGTTCTGATTCCTTCAAATCGGTCTGCACCAGGGGCGAATCGTTTTAAGAAGTGGCGCATCAGGGTTTGATAATTACCTTCTTCTAAAACGTTGAGGACGAAGCGATCGCCTACTTGCATTAGAGATTCAATTGCTCTATCCTTAGCTACGGCAATGGATAATCCTATGGGTTTAAAGCTGGCTTGGCTAACCCAAGACGCTAACATCGCGCTGGAAACTTCGCCTTTTTGGGCTGTAATAATGTATAGTCCGCCGCTTAGTCTCCCCAAGGCTTTATCTAAATCTGCGCCAAGGGATTTCATCGCTTTAATACTGCGATCGCGTGTTACCCACTGACCTAAGTCTGTCCCGGCTTCTTCACACTGCTTGTAAGTGGTTTCCGTGGGTGTTTGTTTAATCCGAATTTCTGGAAAAACTGTGACTAAACCTAAGTTGCGGAATTTAGTCAGTAAAGGATCTATCGGTTCATCATCACCACCGCCTGTTTCAAAGATACCGATGGCTTGTTTTTCTTTAGCAGAACCTAAAACTGTACTTAGAGCAGCTTGAATACTACCACTACCAGAAACCGGTGGCATCCCAATCACTATTCCGGTACAGCGTCCCACTAACTCGCGCAGTTCTTGTAAGTCTATCCCTGAACCTAAATCTACGACTTCCACAGCTACGCCTGTCTTGTTGATACCATTGACAATGCTTTGGGCTAGGCGATCGCTATAACCGTACTCAGAAACGTAAAATATCCCAATAGTGTTTTCGGCTTTGTTTTGGGTTTGACTCCATTTCCGGTAACGTCCAATTAATTCTTCGACGTTATGGAATAGTAAAGGCCCGTGACCAGTGGCGACCATTTTCACTGCGGGTAATTCTCCCATCCGCTTGAGTGCAGATAATACCGACCGCGCATTTGGCCCCATTAAGCATTCATAGTAGTAATGAAAATCCGCTTCAATGGTCTTCAAATCGTCGTCAAAGGTGCTGTCGGAACAATAGTGCATTCCAAACGCATCGCAGGTGTAAAGAATTTGGGTTTTGTGGTCAAAACTAAAGATGGTGTCAGGCCAGTGTAAATTCGGGGCGATGACAAATTCAATTTCGTGACCGTTACCTAAATCCAAGCGATCGCCATTTTTGACAATCTTACGTTTAAATGGTTGATGTACTAAGTCTTCCAGAAATTGGATTGCTACCTTAGAAGCCACAACTGTAATTTCTGGTGACATCTGCAACAAATCTTTAATTAAGCCACTATGGTCTGGTTCGGTGTGGCTCACAATCAAATAATCTATATCGGTGGGATTAATTAAGCCCGTGAGAGTATCAAAATAGAGTTGACGGAACTTTTCATGGGAGGTGTCTACTAAGGCTATTTGCTCACCGCGTATCAGAAATGAGTTATAGGTAGTACCGTTTTGTAAACCGAACTCAATATCAAAGCGATCGCGATCCCAATCTAGAGAACGGATGGTGGTAGTATCTGCCGCAATTTCTCCAGTCTGTATGGTGAGCCGTTTTTCAGTTTTATCGGTGACTGCTACCATAACTATCTCCTTAACACAATGAGTATTTATTCCTCTAGTCTTATTTTGGCACGAGTTTATTGTTAACTTTTATTAAAAAATCTATTGATAAGTTAAAAAAATCAAAAGTGTGAAACTGTACCAACATCCAACATACACTGAGAAAGCTTGGCTAGCCGTAGAAATCGGTAACTCCCGCCAACATTGGGGTTTATTCATCGGGGAAACTTTGGTGGGGACTGGGGAGGAATCCATTCAAAATACCCTACGGGAAGGCAAGCCTACAAAATTCAAAATTCAAAATGAAGAAGGATTGGGGACTGGGGACTGGGGACTGGGGACTGGGGACTGGGGAAAAGAAATTATTTCACTCCTCACTCAGCACCGGCTAACAGCACTCAGCACTCCCCTACCTGTAGTTATCGCCTCTGTCGTACCCAAGCAAACCGCCATTTGGGAAACATATCCTCATGTGCGTGTTCTGACTTTAGACCAAGTACCCCTCAAACAGACATATCCCACATTGGGAATTGATCGCGTTTTGGCTTTGTGGGGTGCGGGGATGACTTGGGGTTTCCCGATGTTAGTCATTGACGCAGGGACAGCACTGACTTTTACCTGTGCGGATGCAAATCAGTGTTTAGTTGGTGGGGCGATTTTACCAGGGTTGGGTTTACAGTTGGCGAGTTTAGGTCAAAAAACGGAACAATTACCGCACTTAAATATAGATACTCTGCAATCTTTACCGCCACGTTTTGCACTCAATACACCACAAGCAATTGAAAGCGGTGTAATTTACACTTTATTATCTGGAATTAAAGATTTTCTTGATGATTGGTGGCGATTATTTCCTGATGGGAAAGTGGCGATGAAAGGAGGCGATCGCACTTTACTATTTAACTATCTGCAAGTCTTATATCCTGAAATTGCTCAACGTTTGATACTAGAACCAAATTTGATATTTTGGGGAATGCAAAAAATACTTATGCAATACTAACAATTAGTCATTTATCGTTGAATGACGCAGTATAATTGTTATATAAATACAGATTAGGCTAATCATTATGTCAAAAATATCAAAAATCACTTCAATAACACAGGAATTAAATAATCTTTCATTAAAAGAATTACTAGAAGTGAAACAGAATATTAATAGACTAGTGGAAAGGAAACTATCTGCAATTCAGCAATCGGGTGTGACTAATATATCATTGCCTGTAATGGATTTACTAGATATTCCATGTGATGCACTCCTTACTGCTATGATTGCAGAAGAAATCCAACAGGTTTATTTACACAGTAATCAGGGACAATCAGTAAAGCCAACAGTCACTCCAGATAGTTCCTTAGAAAAAGTCATAGAGATGACTGATGAATGGCTTGCTGATGAATCAGAATATGATGCGATCGCTTATCACCAAATTGAGGAAGGGTTAAAGCAAAATCAGCAGTTAGCGTTCTAAAATTTGAGATGAGTAAAGTTATCCTGTTAGATACTCATCCATTGAGTCAAGTAACACACCCAAAAATTAATCCGACTATCAAACAGTGGTTACAATCATTAAATAAAACTGAAACAGCAGTTCGGGTACCAGAAATTGCAGATTATGAACTTCGTCGGGAACTGTTGAGACAAGGAAAGACAAAAAGTATAGAACGCCTCAACCAACTAAGCCAAATCTGTCTCATTCCCTTGACTCCAGCAACAATGCAAAAAGCAGCCGAACTATGGGCTTGGGTAAGAAACCAAGGACAACCTACGGCTAGTAATGACAGTCTTGATGGCGATGTAATTCTTGCTGCTCAAGCAATTTTACAATTAAAGGCTTTCGACGAAGTTTTAGTTGTAACTACTAATTACAAACATATATCTAGATTTGAAAGTGAAGGTATATCTGTACAAGATTGGCAAGAGTCTTTGACTAATTTATCTTAAGTTAGTCTAAAAATTGACTCTCTAATATTTTTGATATAAATGCACAGATAACAAATACTCTATCCCCTATTGCCTAAAATAAAATCCCGAATATCTCCAGCTACAACACCAACACAAGATTGTGGTAAATCATTTCCAGCGTGGGCAATCATTCTTAATTCAGCTTGAGAAATCAGTTTACTGTAAACCTCACTGCGAGTTAAAGCATCAGTAGAATCTTTACCACCTTGTAGAATTAAAACTGGAATTTCGATTTCAGGGAGTCGGTCTTGTAATAATTCGGCGGTGATTTCTGGCTGTTGTCGTTGAAATAACAATTGACAAGCTGTGGGAAATGGCTTGATTGTTTGGTATGTTTGCCAATCCTGGTCAAATTTTTTGTCTAGACCAAAAATTTTGGTGATAAAACGTAGCGATCGCAGTATCTTAAAATATACAGGCGATCGCTTGAGTAACTTCTGCATTCTGCGCCACTCGGCTTCCTGTCCCGAAATTTTTACACCTTCTGGTGCTAATAAAACTAACCTAGCAACCTGTTCGGGATATTTCAGCGCGTAACTAGCAGCAAGCCAACCCCCAAGGGAATGTCCGACTAAATAGACTCTTTCTAATTTCAAAGCCTGCAAAAATTCAGCGATACATTCCACTTGCAAATCAATTGAGTAATGAACGTTAGGATTTTCCGACTCTCCAAACCCCAGTAAATCTGGCGCAAAGCAGTTAAAATCCTTCGCTAACGTCTCCATCACCCCCACCCACTGGCTACTTTCACACCAACTTCCATGTAAAAGCACCACAGGAATCCCTTCACCAGCCTCACGCCAGAATAATAGCCCTTGAGAAAGTTTCCTCCGGGCGTTACGTAAGAACATATCCATCTTGATTTAGCAACCTATACAGTGAATTTCTCAGTATGAAATTAGCATCTTTAGTCTCAATCTAAGTTGCTAATTTTACCTCAAAATTTCACTCTGCAAGCAAAAGTATTTTCTTGAGACTCTTAAACCTCCATCCTTGAGCCTCTAGGCTAATGTTGTCAAACCATTTAAATAATCACGTAATTGACGGGCGTGATCATGAGACATTGGTTCATGAGGTAGGGAATCACGACTAAAAGCTTGGATTTCCATCACTTCTAATTCATCCTGAATAGCCATATTCCCTTTGACTTCCGCTTCCACCACCACACAAATTGAATGAATTCTGGGATCGCGTTCGGGAGAAGAATAAACACCCACTAAACGGTTAATACGCGATACTTCTAGTCCAGTCTCTTCCATTAACTCCCGATGGATGGTACTGGGAATATCTTCTCCCCAGTCCACCATACCCCCAGGCAAAGCCCACAGGCCATCATCACGCCGCTTAATCAATACAATTCGCCCGTCAGGTAATATCGGGATGATACTTGTTCCTGTAATCGGGTGACGAAAAATAACTCCTAATACAGCTTGTCCAATACGCCACAGACTACGTGCAGATTGGACGGGTGTCGTAAAAAAAGTAAGAACTTTCAATCTGAAAATGTTTATAATGTGTAATTTAATCAAATGACATGAGCATGAAATCAACTATTGAAAAAGCCGATTTTTACTTTAAATAAATTAGCTCATGGTTTTGAGACTACATTTTAACAAAAAAAATAGTTATATCTAGACATATTATCAATGTTTATTGAAATTTTCCAGATTTTGGCTCAATTAGCCCATTAAGGCTGATTTTATCTTCTAATTTAATTTTAGATTAAGATAGATTTTAAAATTTATATCATCAGTACATTTGTCTAGTAAAGTTTGATTTGTAATTATAACAACTTAAAAAAACAACCGATGTTGAGTAATGTAAAAATACTAGGATAGAGTTTGTAATCAGGACTTTAATTCTGTTTTGATAACTCTAGTTTTCTCTCATCTATGAGGTACCTACTGGGAACGAGATGTTGCGCCTAGCTTGCTTCTTTGCAGGGATACACTACAAACTTTTAATTATTTACTCTGGTCTACTTATATATATTCTAAACTATAGGTATTTTGCTACTAAACATCAAATGCTACTGAGGATTCATTTTTATCTATAAATATCATCAATAAGATAATATTCACGTCGCTTGCTTCCACAAAGTAATACGCTCCAAATTCAAAATACCCTTACGGGATCTTGCTACGAAATTCAAAATTAAATGCTCCCAGGATAAATTCGGGGGCTTGAATTAATGTTGTGTTATTTTTTTCTTCTCCATAAATAAATTTAGCGCGAAGTCAGAGCGGAGGTTTCCTCCACTCTAAGATAGGGGCTTGTATCATTTTTGCCTTTGGTCAAATATTTCCCATCTCAGGAAATATTGACATTATTTGGTTAAATACGGTATGATGGTATGCTGTTCAAACTATCTCCAATCATAATCTAGGCTAAAACTTTATCAACAACACTAGTAGCTGATATTGTCTACTAAATGCCTAGACACTTATTTTGTTGTTTATTTATGAGGTGAATATGGCAAAGCGCCGTAACCCGAAAAAAGAAAAGGCGCTACGAAACCAGGCCTATGCCCGAAAGTTTCGTAAACGGACTACAACCGGAAAGATGCAGAGAAGATTCCAACAAAGATCACCCAAGAATGAGGAAGATGAAGGCGCAGCAGCAATTGATGCTGAATAAGCCGCTTGATCAAGCTTCGCTTTTTGGTGTGAATTAGGGGCGGGTATTGGGCATCAAAATAATTAATAGTTTTTCCCCATTCCCCATTCCCCATTCCCTACTCTGATATTTGACTACGGGCAGCCAAAATAGCTTTATTTACCTGCTCAAAACCTGTGCCGCCGTAACTGTTACGTGCGGCTACAACTGTTTTTGGGGATATAGCTGTATAGATATCTGCTTGAAAAGCTGGGTGTAGTTGCTGCCATTCATCTAAGGTTAAATCTTTTAAGAGTTTACCTGCGGCAATACTAGTTTTTACTACCTTACCTACAAGATTATAAGCTTCTCGGAAAGGAACTCCCCTAGCTGCTAGATAATCTGCAACATCGGTGGCGTTAGAAAAATCTTCTGTGACAGCTTCATTCAGGCGGTGAGTGCGGAATTCTAAACCCTCTCCAAGCAAAATAGTCATAGCTTCCAGACAGGCTTTGACAGTTTTGACGCTATCAAATAAACCTTCTTTGTCTTCTTGCAAATCTTTGTTATAGGCTAAAGGCAGTCCCTTCATAATCACTAGCATTGCCTGGAGATGACCAAAGACTCGGCCTGTTTTACCGCGTACCAATTCAGGCACATCAGGATTTTTCTTTTGTGGCATGATACTAGAGCCAGTAGCACAGCTATCTTTGAGGGTGACAAAGCGAAATTCTTCTGATGACCACAAAATAATTTCTTCAGATAGCCGACTCAGATGAACCATAATCAAGCTAGCAGCACACAAAAATTCGACAGCAAAATCGCGATCGCTCACTCCATCCAAGCTGTTAGCATAAATATCATCAAAATGCAATAGTTTAGCGGTGTAATGTCTATCTATGGGGAATGTCGTCCCAGCTAAAGCACCGCAACCCAAAGGCGAAATATTTACCCGGCGATGAACATCACCTAGACGTTCCCAGTCGCGTTGTGCCATTTGGAAGTAAGCCAACAAGTGATGAGCTAAACTTAGAGGCTGGGCGCGTTGCAGGTGGGTGTAACCAGGAATGAGAGTTTCTACATTTTGTTCAGCAATATCTAGTAATACACCCTGAAATTCTCGTATTAGCTGTTTGATGTGTTGAATTTGGTCACGCAAGTAAAGCCTAGTATCTGTACCTACTTGATCATTACGCGATCGCGCCGTATGTAGTTTTTTCCCCACATCACCGACAATTTCCGTCAAGCGTCGTTCTACAGCAAAGTGAACGTCTTCAGCATCAATACCAGGTTGAAATTGCCCTTGGCGGTATTCTTGACGAATTTTTTCCAAACCAGCCACTAATTGTTCCCCTTCGTCCGGGGAAATAATTCCCGTATGCGCCAACATCTGGGCATGGGCTTGAGAGCCTGTGAGGTCGTATTCGATTAACTCTATATCAAAACTAATACTGGCATTAAAACTGGCGATCGCTGGATGCAACGCTGATTCAAACCTCTGACTCCACGTTTGTTTTTCGGTCATAGAAATATTGGGGATTGGGGATTGGGAATTAGGGATTGGGGAGAGTAAAAAATTAATCCTCTCATCTTTTGGCATCTGATCCTCAGCCCTTTCTAGTTCCCAACCGCTAGTTACTAATCTTTATTCCCTACTTCCTACCTCCTACCTGTGTCAACCGTACTTAGTCAGGTTCCTAAAGACATAACCAACGCATACACCAATCAACAACGCCCAAATTTGACCACTTTTCACAAAATAAGTCCAAATTTTCTGCATTTGTCCTACTACGTTCGGATCAGTCACATTCTGTGCTAACACAGTTAAATTTACCGGCAGATGCCAAAAATTCTGAGATATTAAATCACCTAAATATTCCATCTTGAGCCATTAATTAAGTTAAATCAGTGAACAGTGAACAGTTATCAGGCGTGTTTGGGGGATGAGTCACCCACCAAAACACACTTACCACCAATTGGTGTATTGTTTTACCCAATCCCTAGTCCCCCCGATGTAATAACTCAAGATGTAGCGGATGCCATCCGTAATTTCTCGGCTGTTCGCAAAATCTGCCCAGCTAGGACAGCTGCGCCAAAACCGTTATCAATATTGACGACTCCTACCCCAGCCGCACAGGAATTCAACATAGTTAATAATGGTGCTAAACCGCCAAAGCTAGCACCATAACCAACACTTGTAGGGACAGCAATTACCGGACAATCTGCCAAACCCGCCACTACACTGGGTAAAGCCCCTTCCATCCCTGCAACTACAATTAATACTGACGCTGATTGAATCAAATGGCGGTTACTTAATAATCGATGAATGCCTGCCACACCCACATCCCAAAGTCGCAGCACACGAAACCCTGAAAGTTCAGCCGTGACAGCAGCTTCCTCCGCCACAGGTAAATCAGCCGTACCCGCAGAGAGAATCCCGATTACCCCCTCAAACTGCGGTTCGATGTGAGATGGGGTAATGGCGCAAATTTTTGCTAGTTCGTAGTAGCGTAAACCCCGAATTTTTGGTTGCAATACATTATAGACTTCCGGTTCAATGCGAGTAGCCATCACCACAGGGTTACGCTGACGCATAACTTCCATAATTTGGGCAATTTGCGCTGGTGTTTTTCCTGGCCCCCAAATAACTTCAGGGAAACCAGTTCTCAGATGACGATGATGGTCAATTTTGGCAAACTCCCCCACAGGTTCATAGGCTAAATCCTTGAGAGAATTTAAAGCCATATCTGGGGTAACTTTACCATTGGCAACCGCTTCTAAGAGCGATCGCAAAGTTTCAGGTTGAGTCACGGTAGATTTAGCAATTGGGGACTGGGGAATTGGGCATGGGGAATGGGGAATAGAGACAAGGTAGACTGTATTTCAATGCCCTATGCCCAATTCGCTATTTAACAATTTTGATTTCATGTATGTTCCAGAACGCACCACCTAAAGCTGAGTATTGAATCCCTTCAAAGCGATCGCGTACTGCTGTCATGGCTAATGGATTTACCAAATAGATAAATGGTAAATATTCTTGAGTAATTCTTTGCGTTTGGGCATAAAGTTCTTTGACCTTGGCTTCATCAAACTCCTGGGCAGCTTGGATATATAGCTTACCAATTTCTGCTTCCCAAGGTGCTACCTCTCTACCTTCAATTGGTTTTTGTCCCTCTTGGGGTTTTTGATTAAACATATGTAACCCACCATCAGGCGACCACACGTTAGCCCCATCATTTGGTTCTAAACCACCGGTTAAACCTAATAAAGAAGCTTCCCAATCGAGAGTATTAGCAAGTTTATCTGTATAGGTATTCCATGCCAAGGGAGTAAAATCAACTTGCATACCAATCACAGCCAAGTCTTGCTTAATTTGTGAACCGATGGCTTCCCTGATTTTATTACCAGAATTAGTTAGTAAGGTAAAGCGGACACGATTACCGTCAGCATCTAGTAGTTGATTTTGCCCGTTATATTTAAAGCCAGCTTTTTTCAGCAATTCCTTGGCTTTTTCTGGGTTGTAATCGTAAGTTCTGAGATTTTCTTTTGGGGAAATGTAATAGGGACTTTGGACTGTAATTGGTGAATTTTGTGGTTCACCTAAACCGCGAAAGGTATTATTAATCATGGTTTGACGGTCAATAGCGTAGGCTACTGCTTGTCGAAATTCCACTGTGTTAAACCAACGCGATTTTATTGGATCTACTAGTGGTTTGCCGTCTCTTCTACCTTTATTTAAATTGAATAAAATAAAGTTTGTGCCTGTTCCTGGTTCTTTGCCGTAAATTTTGAAGTTACCCTGCTTTTCTTGCACCTTCAATAAAGAAAAGTATTCGGCTGTAACTCCCACAGAATCTAGTCCACCGGAACGAAATTGTAGTAGAGAATTGTCTGTATTTTCGACTATTTGCCAAACTATACGTTCAATGTAAGGTTGTGGTTGACCTTGAGCATTTTTGCGCCAGTAGTAAGGATTGCGGCGAAAAATTACCCGTTCACTAGTATCATAACGTTCTAGTTTATAAGCCCCATTGACAATAATTTCTCCTGGAGGTGTATCAACGCCCCATTTACTTAAAAATACAGGCTTACCTTCTTGGTCTTTTTGTTGGACAAACGCTTTTAAAGCATGGGCTGGTAAGATAGGAGTACCTGCATTGAGAAGAAACGGTCTAAAGGGTTCTGGTAAAGTAAATTCTACACGGCGATTATCGATTTTTTTAACTGTAGGTAACTGACGATTTACGCCTATTCTAAAACTATCTTTTACATCTGATGGAATCGCTGAATTAAAATAGATATCGTTGTAAGTAAAGACTACATCATCAGCCGTTAATGGCTGTCCATCAGACCATTTCAAACCATCTCGTATGGTGAATGTAAACCTTAACTTGTCCTCAGATATTTCCCAGGATTCTGCTAGGGCTGGTTCAACTTTACCCGTTAGGACATTTTGGTTAATTAACCCCTCATAGGTCAAACCAAAAATATTAGGAGATTCTTGGCTGAGAGCTAAATTAAAAGTTTTTGGATCACTGAGAATACTGGTAACTAATTGCGGTACTTGTGCAGCATCAGCATTCATTTTCAGCCTATTTGGGTTACAAGCTGCAACTGTAGCGGCGGTAAATACAGCCAGAACTATTAGTATCCAGAAACGTTTAATGATATTAACAAAATTGTTTTCTATTGACATAATCTTACATTTTGCACTTAATTATCTTGAGATTGCCACCAACCGAGAAAATCTTGAGTGCGAGAAAAGTATCTAATACCACTTCTTGGCAACAATTCTTGTACTTCTTGCTTACCAAAATCATTGGTATTGCTACTCATAAATATCTTTTCAAATTGATTATTTAAATCTGCATGATTAAGAATACAATTAAGAATTAGGTTATCTAAAATGTCATTTTTAATAGGTAGTGTTTCAGGCTCTATAAAATTCTGCTCTATGATGTTTCTGAGTACGTAGCCATTTAAGTTTATTATTTCTGCTTTGTCAATTAGTTTATCTATGGCATCATAAAGACGATAATTAATTTCATTAAGTGTAGCTTGATTGAGAATCAGTGTCTGTTCTAAATGGAAAACGGCATTCTGAGCATTCACAGAAGCTATGTTACGCTTGGCTTTATTAATTTGTTTATTTAACTCTTGCTTGAATTCATAACGATCCTTTTTTTCTTTTTCCAGTGTATTTAATGCTTCTAAAAAGCATATATTAGGTATGAGGATACGCAGTGAATTAGGCGTTTTGTTAAGCAGTTCACTAGCTGCTAAATCTTGTCCCTGAGCAATACCCATAATGAAGTTAGTTTCAACGTACAGTATCTTCATCTAGATTTACCTGAGAAAGAGTAGTTCCTCCTTCGATGAGTTGCAATAAACCGATGTTTTTTAACCTGTCTGATGCAGGTGGTTCTGGTGATTTCCAGTGATAAGCTAAATCCCTTAACCAAGCTTCCACAAGTGTTTCTAGATAAAATCCAGAGATATGATTTTTACTACTCAATTCGCTGAAAGTATCGTCATAACTATTCAGAATATCGCTAGTTTGCATAGACAGTAAAGGTTCTGAATAACTCTCACTAGTATCTTGAAAAATTATGATGCTTACTAGGTCTACTAGCATAATGAAAGGCTTATTTCCAAAGGATAATTGCTTACATTTATCAACATTGTTTAAATAATGTTTAATTAAAAAAAACGCTTGTTGTTTGTCAGCATTCGCCGCTAACTTTTTAGCCTTTACTTCAACCAACAAAACAATTCTCTCGTGCTTATCTAATACAACAATATCAGCAATATAATTACCCGTTGGAAATGCGGTAGCTTCCATTGTTTTAATTCTCCCAGGCAACTAGTAAAGTTGAATCATTTGGCGCAATTAATTCTCAGGTACACATATACTAACTATGCAAAATCTCTGATGAAACCCAACTTAATTAGAAGATACCAGCAAGACTACAGCATAAGCAGAAATGCCTTCTTCTCGCCCCTCCGGGCCTAGTTTCTCATTGGTTGTAGCTTTAACACCCACCTGATTAGGTTGTAATTTTAAAACATCTGCTATTTTGTCACGCATAGTTTTAATGTGTGGCTTCAACTTGGGACGTTCTGCAACTACAACTGAGTCGATATTGCCGATTTGCCAGCCTTGGTCACGAATTAACTGATCTACTTGGCTTAACAAAACTAAACTATCTGCCCCAGCCCATTGGGGGTCAGTAGGTGGGAAATAGTGACCGATATCGCCTAGAGATAATGCACCCAACATTGCGTCCATGATGGCGTGAGTCAGTACATCTGCATCACTATGTCCTAATAAGCCCAATTCATGAGGGATTGGGACTCCCCCCAAAATTAAAGCGCGATCGCTCACCAGTCGATGAATATCGTAGCCGTTACCAATTCGGATGTTCATGAGTCTTAGTCAATAGTCAATAGTCAATAGTCATTGGGCATTGGGCATTGGGCAGAAAAAAGTCAAAAATCATGAGTTATTGCCCCTCTGCTACCTTGTCTCCCCCTGCCCCCTAACCCCCTGCCTCCTACTCCCCCTGCCTCTCCTCTAGCCATTTAGAGAGCAAATCAGGACGGCGATCGCGTGTTTTGTCTATCTGTTGTTCATAACGCCATTTGGCAATAGCAGCATGATTTCCAGATAGTAAAACATCTGGGACTTTCCAACCACGAAAATTGGCGGGACGGGTGTATTGTGGATAGTCTAATAGTCCTTCCTCAAAACTTTCGGCCGTTAAGGACTCGGTTTTGGCCACAGTTCCAGGAAGGAGACGCACTACACCATTAATCAACGCCATCGCCGGAATTTCTCCCCCTGTGAGGATGAAGTCCCCCAAAGATACCTCACGGGTCACAAGATGCAGTACCCTCTCATCTACCCCCTCGTAATGCCCACAAATTACCACTAATTGGTCGTAATTGCTGGCTAATTCTCGTAATAGGGGCTGATTGATGGTCTGTCCTTGGGGACTCATTAAAATAATTTCCCGTCGGGGTAAAACTGGGAGAGACTCCACCGCACTAAAAATCGGTTCAGGCTTCATCAGCATCCCTACACCACCACCATAAGGCTCGTCATCTACCTTGCGGTGCTTGTCGGTAGTAAAGTCTCTAGGATTAGCTAGGTTTACCTGGGCAATTTGTTTAGCCAGGGCTTTGCCCAGCAAACCAGAATTCAGAACCGAGGTAAAACAGTCAGGAAAAAGTGTAACTATATCAAAACGCACAGTAATTCGTATTCAAGAACACTAATCTAAATAATGAATGTCTATCAAACACAAACGGCCAATGTAGGTTAAAACTACATATAGGCTTTATCAATAGTATCTAAAAGTCTTGCAACTCTTGGTTTTGGTTAAGCTCAAAAGTTTTTCTAGTTACTTAATTTATGTTTAAATATTGTCACAACTAGATTTAAATAAATAATCTGAACCAGGTTAACAACTTCCAGGATGTATCAGGCCAGCCTCAGAAAATGTGTGTAAAGACCTGCTCACTCCAAACCCAGAAGGGAAACCTAATCCCCAATGCTAGAGGCGAACACAGCCCCTAAGCAAATTTAAATCAGTCTGGAGAAAGTGGACAGGTGAAAAACAAGGCACTGGCTTTGAGGAACAGCAAAGAACACCAGAATAAATGAGGCTTCTTGTGACTCGAATGCAGTGTCCTCTCTTAAAAGCAAAGTCCAAAAACTATCAGGCTAATCAACCTTGTTAAATTCACACGCCATTCGCCATAAGCCGGGAAACCCGTCCAAAGCGATGGCTCCTGAAGTTGTTGACAGGAGAAACACAATGCCGGAATTAAAAGCTAAATCGCTGGAAATGAGGACACCCCAAGCAACAAAAACCGCCGTTCTGGTAATCGGAGGCGCAGAAGATAAAGTTCATGGACGCGAAATCCTGAGAACTTTTTTTGGACGTTCTGGTGCAAGTAAGGCTTATATTACAATTATTCCATCTGCCTCTCGCGAACCCGCGATTATTGGTGGTCGGTACATCCGGATTTTTGAAGAAATGGGTGCTGAAAAGGTCGAGATTTTAGACATCCGTGAGCGAGAACAGTGCGAATCACCCTATGTCAAAGAAGCCCTAGAAGCCTGTAGCGGGGTATTTTTAACAGGGGGAGACCAACTGCGTCTCTGTGGTGTATTGTCTGATACACCAGCAATGGAAATTATTCGTAAGCGGGTGCGCGCAGGACATCTGACCTTAGCAGGCACAAGTGCAGGTGCAGCAGTAATGGGACATCACATGATTGCTGGCGGTGGTAGTGGTGAAACGCCAAATCGCTCCCTAGTCGATATGGCGACTGGCTTGGGATTAATCCCCGAAGTCATTGTTGACCAACACTTCCATAATCGCAATCGCATGGGTCGTCTCATTAGTGCAGTTGCTGCCCATCCCGATAGACTAGGAATTGGCATTGATGAAGACACTTGTGCCGTATTTGAGCGCGATGGGTGGTTACAGGTCATGGGTAAAGGCAGTGTCACCATTGTCGATCCCACCGAATTAACCCACACCAACGAACCCCACGTTGGCGCAAACGAACCTTTGACCGTGCATAACTTACGTCTGCATATCCTCAGCTATGGCGATCGCTTCCACCTGTACCAGCGCACCGTATTGCCTGCTGTACACCGCATCTCCAGCTGACGGAATAGAGTACCTGAGGTTAGACTGAATTGATCGCCTATTATTCGCTGCTGTAGAAAAACCCAAGCAATACATAAAATAATCAAAAAAACTGTTCATTTTAAACAGTTTAGCGGTCAATTCCAGTAAGAAACTAGAATTTTGGTTCCGAATCTCCATCTACCTATTCCCATGAGAATCCTCAAGATCCAGACCTTACGCGGCCCAAACTACTGGAGCATTCGACGCCACAAGCTGATCGTCATGCGCCTCGACTTAGAGAACCTTGCCGAGAAACCCTCAAATGAAATACCTGGTTTTTATGAAGGATTGGTAGAGGCACTGCCAAGTCTAGAAGGTCACTACTGCTCACCTGGCTGTCGTGGCGGCTTTCTAATGAGAGTGCGAGAAGGCACGATGATGGGTCACATTGTCGAACACGTAGCCCTAGAACTCCAAGAATTAGCCGGAATGCACGTTGGCTTTGGCCGCACCCGTGAAACGGCTACACCTGGAATTTACCAGGTAGTGATTGAGTATATCAACGAAGAAGCAGGACGTTACGCAGGCCGAGCCGCCGTCAGACTGTGCCAAAGTATTGTAGACCGTGGACGATATCCCAAGGCAGAACTAGAGCAGGATATTCAAGACCTCAAAGATCTCTGCCGTGATGCTTCCCTTGGCCCTTCTACAGAATCTATTGTCAAAGAAGCTGAAAGGCGTGGCATTCCTTGGATGCAACTAGGCGCACGTTTTTTGATTCAACTTGGTTATGGCGTGAATCAAAAACGGATGCAAGCCACCATGACCCAAAAAACCGGCATCCTGGGCGTAGAATTAGCCTGTGATAAAGAAGCCACCAAACGCATCCTCGCTGCATCAGGTGTACCCGTACCGAGAGGTACAGTAATTAATTTCCTGGATGATTTAGAAGAAGCTATTGAATACGTCGGTGGTTATCCGATTGTCATTAAACCCCTAGATGGCAACCACGGACGGGGTATCACCATCGATATCAGAAATTGGGAAGAAGCCGAAGCCGCCTACGAAGCCGCTAGACAAGTTTCCCGTTCCATTATTGTTGAAAGGTATTACGTTGGGCGCGACCATAGGGTACTAGTGGTAGATGGGAAGGTGGTAGCAGTTGCTGAACGTGTACCAGCTCATGTTGTAGGTGATGGCAGATCCACCATCGCTGAACTCATCGAAGAAACCAACAAAGATCCTAACCGTGGCGAAGGACATGACAAAGTCCTCACCAAAATCGAACTAGACCGCACCAGCTACCAACTCCTCGAACGGCAAGGTTACACTCTCAACAGCGTGCTATCTAAAGGCACGATTTGTTATTTGAGGGCAACAGCCAACCTCAGTACAGGTGGTATCGCCGTAGACCGGACAGATGAAATCCACCCGGAAAATATTTGGTTAGCCCAAAGGGTAGTGAAAATCATTGGTTTGGATATTGCGGGGCTAGATATCGTCACTACAGATATTAGCCGTCCCTTGAGAGAGTTAGATGGCGTAATTGTGGAAGTCAATGCTGCACCAGGGTTTAGAATGCACGTTGCCCCCAGTCAAGGCATTCCCCGCAACGTAGCTGGCGCAGTTATGGATATGCTCTTCCCCCCTGAACAATCGAGTCGCATTCCCATCCTCAGCGTTACAGGGACGAACGGTAAAACCACAACTACACGCCTACTCGCCCATATTTATAAGCAAACAGGTAAAGTAGTAGGATATACAACCACAGACGGCACATATATCGGAGATTTCTTAGTAGAATCTGGTGATAACACAGGCCCACAAAGCGCGCATTTGATTTTACAAGACCCAACTGTAGAGGTTGCAGTCTTAGAAACAGCCCGTGGAGGCATTTTGCGTTCTGGTTTGGGTTTTGAATCTGCTAATGTAGGTGTAGTATTAAATGTGGCAGCAGATCACTTAGGGATAGGCGACATTGATACCATTGATCAGTTAGCCAACCTCAAGAGTGTCGTAGCCGAAGCCGTATTTCCCAATGGTTATGCTGTACTCAACGCTGACGATCGCCGTGTCGCCGCAATGGCAGAAAAAACCAAAGCCAACATTGCCTACTTTACGATGAATCCCAGTTCGGAACTAGTGCAGCAGCACATCCAAAAGGGAGGAGTCGCCGCAGTTTATGAAAACGGCTATCTGTCAATTGTTAAAGGTGATTGGACACACCGCATTGAAAGGGCAGAAAATATTCCCCTAACGATGGGCGGCCGTGCGCCATTTATGATTGCTAACGCCTTAGCAGCAAGTTTGGCAGCCTTTGTCCAGAATGTCACCATAGAGCAAATTCGCGCCGGCTTGAAAACTTTCCGAGCTTCAGTGAGTCAAACCCCAGGACGGATGAACCTGTTTAACTTGGGTAGCTACCATGCCCTAGTAGACTATGCCCATAACCCCGCCAGTTATGAAGCCTTGGGCGCTTTCGTGCGTAACTGGACAACCGGACAAAGAATTGGTGTAGTGGGTGGCCCTGGCGATCGCCGCGACGAAGATTTTGTCATGCTAGGTAAACTAGCCGCAGAAATTTTTGACTACATCATTGTCAAAGAAGACGATGACACCAGGGGTAGACCAAGGGGATCAGCGTCGGATTTAATTACCAAAGGCATCACACAAGTTAAACCCGATGCCCGTTATGAATCGATTTTGGATGAAACCCAAGCCATTAATCGAGGTTTGGATATGGCTCCCGACAAAGGTTTGGTAGTAATTCTACCAGAGAGTGTCAGCCGCGCCATTAGATTGATTAAGCTACGCGGTGTAGTAGCGGAAGATATTCAGCCACAAAATATTCATTCCCCCGTTGTTGATAACCAAAATGGCATAGCATCTAATTCTGTAATTAATACTTTGCTGTAGTTGATAGTAGAGATGGGAAAAGTCGCATCTCTACTATTAACCGTTGCTCAGTTAACAGTTTAAAAAATTTATTTTTCTTCTTGTTCCGAGGTGGTATCCTCACTAGGCGTTTTTAGCTCCTCCTTAAAACCTCGTAGGGTTTTACCTAGTGCGCTTCCCAGTTCGGGAATTTTTTTCGGGCCGAAAATGACAATAGCGACAACAGCAATAATCGCTACTTCTGGCCATCCTAGTCCAAACATATAAAGTTTCTCCTGAATTTTTTAGTTGTATCAGTCCGGTAGGGTGCGTCAGCGCGAGATAATTTAGCCATACAAATAAGGGACTTCCAACTTAAAAAATATTATCATTGCGTGGGCAAGGGGGCAGGGGGCAGGGGGAAAAAGAACGATGTCTGATATCGGAAATTTGATAAGATAATTTATTTTCTGGAAGTCCCTAAGATTAATCTAAACGAAAATAGGGAACCTCTCGCCACAAAAATTAGTTTCTCTTTATCCCCTTTGAATTGGCATATTCAACCAATCACTGATTTCCTGGGCTAACCATTTTAATTCTGCTTCCCATTCAATGATGCTATTAACACCAAGTTCATATTTTCTGGCACCTGCCCAAATTTCTAATTTAGCCGGAACTTCAGTGCGATGACCTTCACCGTCTCTAGTCCAATATTTTTGGATGTAAACTAGTTTGTTAATGCTGGTTTTGCGTGAAGGACTGGGACGGTGGTATTGAAAACCAAACAGTTCGTAATAAAAAATAATTTCTTGGTGATCGAGACGTAAATGCGTCCGCACCAATAACTTGAAGATTAAGTCAAATAACAGAGTGCCACCCACAACCAAAAAAGGTAGTGAAAATAAGAGCAAGCCGAGATTGAGAGGAAAAGGGGCTAGCAGTGCCATAACTGTCCAAGGTAGAACAAAAGAATTCCAGGCGATCGCAAATGCCCCTGTAAACAGCATCGACCAACGAAAACCCTTGGGAGGAATGACAATTTCCAGCACATCCCAATTTTTCGTGAGTTGGATTTTGCTACCTGCTGGTTGAGTGATCACCAAACTGCTACCAATATCTATTGGTGCTGGCGACTCTTCTAAAGCTTGTAGTGCAGCACTTGCAGAACTGAATCTGCGTTCTAAATTCGGTTCAATTATGAACTTGAGCCAGCGTGTCAAACCTGAACTGAGATTTACTACAGACTCAAACTGTATCCGAAAATCTTTTTGGGGCAAATCAGCAGGATGAGTCCCCGTGATTAAGTAAATTAATGTTGCACCCAAGCTATAAAGGTCAGAAGCAGTAACAGTGCGTCCGCCAAACTGTTCTGGTGGCATATAGCCGTAAGTTCCCACTACAGTTCTAGTTCCGCCTTCTGTCGCCAAAACAGTTTGGACTGAACCGAAATCTACTAAATAGACTTGGCCAACACTGTTACCAGAACGCTCCCCCAATAAAATATTGCTAGGCTTAATATCACGGTGAATGACTGGGGGGTACAGTCCGTGTAGATATATAAGGATTTCTAAAACTGCTTTAGCTACTTGTTTAACTTCAGTTTCGGTAAAAGTTCTGCCAGATTGTAGGTATTGCTCTAAAGTTTGGGCTGGGATATAACTCTGTACTAAGGCAAATCCTTTAATCTTGGGTAAATTTAACTCAAAATAGTCGATATATTTGGGAATTAACGGGTGTGACAAAGATTTGAGAGTTTCTGCCTCGCGCTCAAATAATTTGAGATCATCCCATTCAAAATCACTACTAAAAGCTAACAATTTAACAACTACCAATTCACTAGTAACTAGATCCTGAGCAAGTAGAGTCCTTCGCCCTGCTTTTTTACCCAACTGTTGTTGAATCTCATAGCGATTATTGAATGTTTCCCCAATCATAATGAGTGCTGAGTTATGAGTTTTGAGTCATTAGTTTTCCCCCTTGCTCCCTGCCCACACCTCCTGCCCCTTGTACTAGTATAATTGCGTATTCCTATGCCTTCCCAACTTTGGCCTTATGTTACACCTGGTATTCCCGATGAGTTTTTCGAGCATTTGCCAGGAATTCCTCTAAGTCAACGAGAAATTCGGTTGTTATTGATTTCTCAACTGCGTTTAGAACCTGATTCGGTTTTATGGGATATCGGTGCAGGTACAGGTACAATCCCTGTAGAAGTAGGGTTATTGTGTCCAAAAGGACGAATTGTGGCTGTTGAACGGGATGAAGAAGTAGCTAATTTAATTAAACGTAACTGCGATCACTTTGGTGTCAAAAATGTAGAAGTGATTGAAGGTAGCGCGCCAGAGTGTTTACATGATATTAAAGTTAGCCCTCAGCGTGTCTGTATTGAGGGAGGGCGACCAATTCAAGATATTCTGCAAACGGTGTGGAATTATTTACCGTCGTCAGGAAGAGTAGTAGCGACAGCCACTAATCTAGAAAGTTTGTACATGATTTCTCAAAGCTTTTCCCAGTTGCAAGCGAGAAATATTGAAGTTGTGCAGTCTGCGGTTAACCGACTAGAAAGACGCGGCTTCTCTCAAACCTTTGCCGCCGTTGATCCCATTTTTATCCTGAGTGGTGAGAAACTAGACTAGGTATGGGGAGTAGGGCATAGGGTATGGGGCATTGGGTATGGGAAACTAGTAACTAGAGACCAGGAAATTCAGTATATTGATTAAATAAATCACTTACCCAGTCCCCAATTCCCAGTCCCCAATCCCAGAAAAAGTAAAAAGTAAACAGGCAAAAGAATCTTTTCCTTTCTTTTTACTTTTACCTTTTGCCTTTTGCCTTTATCCCCAATCCCCATATTAATTACTTCTATGCCTTGGTCTCGAATTATTAGTGGAATTATTGCGATCGCTCTTGCTTTGGGTGCTGTCCTATTGGGGGGTTGGTATTTTACTATCATGCTTGGTGTTGTCGTTTTTTTGGGACAACAGGAATATTTTGATTTGGTACGAACTAGAGGTATTGTCCCAGCCGCTAAAACTACGCTTTGCTTGAGTTTAGTTTTACTAGCTGTTTCTCAAATTGACAACGCTTTAGCGGATGCAGTGATGCCGATGGCGGGAACATTTATTTGTTTTTATTTACTGTTTCAGCCGAAAATGGCTACCATCGCCGATGTTTCAGCTTCAATTATGGGGCTATTTTATGTAGGGTATTTGCCCAGTTACTGGGTGCGGTTACGCACTATCGGTAGTACAGCTATCAGCAATTTACCTTTAGGTGGTTATTGGCCAGCCGCCTGGCAAGATTTTTTTACAGAAAATCACTTTGCGGCTTTACCCCAAGGGTTAACAATTACGGTACTCACTTTTTTATGTATTTGGGCTGCTGATATTGGTGCTTATACTATCGGGAAATTTTTTGGGAAAACCCGTCTGTCTGATATTAGTCCCAAGAAAACCGTTGAAGGTGCTGTCTTTGGGATCAGTGCCAGTTTGGTAGTCGCGCTGGTGGGTGCTTACTATTTAAAGTTGCCCCAATTTCTGATCACAGGTACGACCCTGGGGTTACTGATTGGTCTTGCTAGTTTGTTGGGTGATCTTACAGAATCAATGCTCAAGCGGGATGCAGGCGTGAAAGATTCTGGTCAATTGATCCCTGGACACGGTGGAATTTTAGATCGTACCGACAGCTATATCTTTACAGCTCCAATAGTCTATTATTTTGTCACCCTGATTTTGCCGTTGATGAGTCAATAGTCATTAGTCATTAGTCATTAGTCATTAGTCATTAGTCATTAGTCATTAGTTTTTCTTCCATTATCTACCTTGTCTACCTTGTCCCCTACAACCTTACCCCCCTACACCCCCAAACCCCTAAACCCCTCAAGGATTCACATTCACTCGTCCGCGACAAACTAATTTATTGGGGATCACGGTGAGTTCTTGGAGGTCAACGTCTGAGCCTAGATGAAAATTGTAACTATCGCTACTTTCTAAGATGGCGATCGCATTTTCTGTGACTTTTATCTGCGATAGTTGCAACTCTTGTCCACTCAGCAATTTTAAGGAGAAATTAATTTCTAAAGGTATTTGTTCACCCGTAGATGCTACGATAGCATTCAGCTTGATGAGTTGATTGTCTAAACTAATCTTTTGCCAAATCACAGGCTTGGATTTTGGACAATATTCTGGTAAAAGTTTAACCAGTAAATCACTCAAAGCAGCCGTTAATAATTCCGAGGAGAGAGAAGCGTTTAGTTGCTCCTCTTCTATGGTCAAATCTCCTACTACTGGTACTATGTGTAACAGTTGCAAGGGCTGCCCTTTAAGGACTTGCCCTATATTGATTTGAATATTTTCTGCTGCTAGTTTAATTTGGGTAATATGGAGACCTTGATAGACAGCATGATCGGCAAAGATGGCAACCCAAGGAACGCAACCGGAAAGCAGCTGGCGATCGCTAGCTTTGAGATCCACTTCTAGCTGAGATACTTGGCTGACTTGCGCCCTTAACCATAGCTTCAATGCTGTTTTAAGGACGCTCGTAATTATGCGGATTTTGTTAACGCCTTGGGGAAGGGAATTCTGCTGTGGCATTGAAATATTTTAATTGATGGGTAGTTGCCCAGTGACAACTGAGCGGCGACAAGCTCTAAATGTAACATTTATAGCTACTTCCATCAAAATGCCAATATGATGAATATTATATAAACCATTAGATCAATGACCGTAATTTCCACATGGAGGCTAGGTTACAAAAAGTATTATCGGAATTAGGTATAGCCTCACGTCGAGAAGCTGAGGAGATGATTCGGCGATCGCGTGTGCAGATCAATGGTGTATTAGCCCAATTAGGACAAAAAGTTGACCCCGAAAAGGATACGATCACAGTTGACGGACAGCCAATATTGGCCAAACGTCGTCCACCCCTAGTGTACGTTTTATTGAACAAACCTTTGGGAGTAGTCTCAACTTGTCACGATCCCCAGGGGAGAACAACAGTTCTAGATTTATTACCACCAAAATTACGTCAAGATATTGGTATTCATCCTGTTGGTCGTTTAGATGTCAATTCTTCTGGTGCTTTGATCCTCACCAATGATGGAGATTTGACTTTTAAGCTCACCCATCCGCGTCATAGTATTCCCAAGACCTATCAAGTCGTCGTTCAAGGCCATCCCTCGGAAGTAGTGCTGGAAAAGTGGCGTAGGGGTGTGCTGTTAGACGGGAGAAAAACCCGTCCAGCCCAGGTAAGTTACTTAGAAAGGCTAACTAATAGCAGTCGTTTAGAAATAGTTCTCCAGGAGGGTAGAAACCGCCAAATTCGTCGTGTAGCTGAACAGTTGGGGTATCCAGTTGTGAAGTTACATCGGAGTGCGATCGGCTCTATTCAACTCAAAACATCAAAAACGCCCCTCTTAAAAGAGGGTCAATATCGTTTTCTCCAAGATGATGAAGTTCGCTGTTTGCAAAACCAAACAAAACACATACCTACTAATGATTCTGCTGAGGTAAGGAGTAAACAAAATCATGAAATGGTTCAAGAGAAAAAATAATGAACAGCCACAACTGTCTTTAGATGAACAAAGAGCCGAAAAATTAGCAGAACTAGGCGCGCAGTTGTGGGCTTCACGTCAAGAGAAGGGTTTATCTTTAGAGGAAATGGTGACATTGACCAAGATTCCTCGCCGTCTGTTACAAGCAATTGAAGAAGGTAATTTAAATGATTTACCTGAACCAATCTATATTCAAGGCTTGATCAGACAATTTGCAGATGCCCTAGGTTTTAACGGTGTAGAATTCGCCAGTCAATTTCCCGTGGGTTTTCCGGTAGTTAATACTTCCTCTGCAACTCCTACTTCACCCATCTCAATGGGTTTACTGCGTCCCATACATCTTTATTTACTTTATGTATTCTTGATTATCTGCTCAGTCAGCAGTTTATCTCACGTATTGAATAATGCTGCCTTCAGAGCTAGTAATAGTGAGCCAAAACAAAACAATCAAGAAACTGTCGTCAATAATCAAACCAATCAATCTGCTAATTCCTCAACTGTTCCAGTTAGCAACCGCCTCGCTACTAACACAAATGATCAACCAGTCCAAATTGGTGTCACTTTAAAAGCATCCTCTTGGATTCGGGTAGTAGCCGATGGAAAAACCGAGTTTGAAGGAGTATTACCTGAAGGGGCGCATCGGGTTTGGAAGGCACAAGAACAGTTAACTGTCAAGACTACTAACGCTGGTGGTGTGCTGATGAGTGTTAATCAGCAAGCACCCAAGCAAATGGGGGAATTTGGTAAAGAGGAAGAAATTAAAATTGCTGCCGTTAAACCAGAATCATAGAAATATAGAGGAAAAGCAGGGGAAATATCCCCCTAGTTCCTCGTTTCCCCTATTTTCCTTGGGGAGCGCGTCCGTAGAGTTTAGTGAGATTTTTTAAGCGATCGATTAATTCTGGTAATAAAGCTCCCGATTGATAACGCCACTGCCAATTTCCCTCAGCAGTGCTAGGATAATTCATTCGCGCTTCAGTTCCCAAACCTAAGATATCTTGTAGAGGAATAATTGCTTGATTGGCAACGGAACTTAAAGCCAATCTAATGAAATCCCAGTGAATTCCTTCAGGACTGACACAACCCAAATACAGTAAAAGATTCTGCTTTTCGTAGTCATTGGCTGTATTAAACCAGCCGACAGTCGTGTCATTGTCGTGAGTGCCAGTATACACAACGAAATTGCGACCATAATTGAAAGGTAAAAACGGATTCCCAGGATCAGAACCAAAAGCAAAATGTAATACTTTCATCCCAGGAAACTCATATTTATCTCGCAAAGCTTCAACTTCTGGTGTAATGATCCCCAAGTCTTCCGCTAATACAGGTAACTTACCTAAACTTTGCTTAATTGCATCAAACAATTCCTCTCCTGGTGCTGTTACCCACTCGCCATTAATTGCTGTTTCTTCTCCTTGTGGTACAGCCCAAAAAGCTTCAAAGCCTCGAAAGTGATCAATGCGAATCACATCTATATAATCCAGCATCGCCTCAAAGCGACCCAGCCACCATTGAAAGTTTTGCTTTTGCAATTCCTCCCAGTTATAAACCGGATTGCCCCATAATTGGCCAGTAGCACTGAAATAATCTGGTGGAACTCCCGCCATTAAAGCAGGTTGCATTGTTTCTTCATCTAAACAAAAAATATCGGGATGCGCCCACACATCGGAACTATCTTGAGCTACATAGATAGGAATATCGCCAATAATTTGAATGCCGCTCATGTTAGCGTAAATTTTCAATTCTGACCACTGGCGAAAGAATTCAAACTGCACAAACTTATAATAAAAAATCTCCGCCGCTAATTTTTGTTGGGCATCTTCTAAGGCGGTAGGCTCACGCTTCACCAATTCCGTTTCCCAAGTATGCCAACTTGTACCGTCGTGAGCATCCTTGAGAGCCATAAATAGAGCATAATCATCCAACCAATAGGCTTTGCTGCTACAAAATCCGGCGAATTCTGTTTGTTGTAGAGGCGTAGCTTGAGTTTGAAAATTTTTGCAGGCGATTTTTAATAGCCCTACCTTAATGGGGATGATGCGATCGTAATCTACTTGAGAGGGATCAAATTCTGGTAAATTAGCGAAATCCTCCTCTGCTAACAAACCTTGCTCTTGTAATTTTTCTGGGCTAATCAGTAAATAATTCCCCGCCATTGCCGAATAAGAAGCATAAGGAGAATTACCATAACCAGTAGGGCCTAAAGGTAAAACTTGCCAATATTGCTGGTAACTGTCCCTCAAAAAATCAATAAATTTATAAGCTTCCAAACCCAAATCTCCAACCCCAAATCGACTGGGAAAGCAGGTAGGATGCAGCAAAATACCACTGGATCTAGGAAAAGGCATATTTATTGTGAAATATAGGAGCAAGCAATCCCATAGAATTTATCACGCCGAGGTCAGCTTGGAAAGCTATCCTTTGGTGGGAAATCGGCAGTGCTGAGTAATGAGTAATGAGTAATGAGTAATGAGTAATGAGTAATGAGTGCTGAGTAATGAGTGCTGTTAGCGGTAGCGCGGCGTTTAGCCGGTGCTGAATGCTGACTAATGACTAATGACTAATGACTAATGACTAATGACTAATGACTATTGACCATTGACTATGTACAAAAATCCTGCACCTACCGTAGATATCATTATTGAATTGATAGATAGACCTCATCGACCGATTATTTTGATTGAACGCCATAATGAACCTTTAGGTTGGGCGATTCCTGGGGGGTTTGTGGATTATGGTGAACCTGTGGAAGTGGCGGCGCGGCGGGAGGCTCTAGAGGAAATCGGGTTAGAGATAGAATTAATTGAGCAATTTTTGGTGTATTCTGACCCCAAGCGTGATCCTCGTCAGCATACTATCAGTATCGTGTTTCTCGCCACCGCTACAGGAGAACCACACGCTGGGGATGATGCTAAAGATGTGGGTATTTTTGAGCCTTGGTGTGTACCGAGTAATTTATGTTTTGACCACGATCGCATTTTGCGGGATTATTGGCGTTATCGACATTATGGGATTCGTCCCCGCTTCACAACTGAGGAAATATGAGTAAACAAATTATTCGTACTGCACAAGCACCCGCACCAGTAGGGCCTTATAATCAAGCGATCGCTGTTTCTGGTCGAATGCTATTTGTAGCTGGACAAATCGCCCTTAATCCCTCTACCGGTGAAATTGTCGGTACTGGAGATGTCAAGCAACAAACACAGCAAGTCATGGCTAACCTGGAAGCTATCTTAACGGCTGGCGGTGCAACATGGGCTGATGTGGTGAAAACCTCTGTTTTCTTAGCTGATATGAATGATTTTGCAGCTGTGAATGCAGTTTATGCACAATATTTTGATGAAGCTACAGCCCCCGCCCGTGCTTGCGTGGAAGTCTCACGTTTACCAAAGGATGTATTAGTGGAAATTGAGTGTATCGCAGTGATCCCCTAATCAGCTGTTTTGCCTTAGATTTGCATATTAATATTCGCAGGGGGGCAGGGTGCAGGGTGCAGGGGAGAAAGTTTACAACTTTTATTCTTACCAATACCCAATACCCAATGCCCAATGCCCCATGCCCCATTTCATGTTTCTTAAAGTAAAGCACCACCACAGCTAGAACCACATCCAGCAGTGCAACCATAACAATAATCTGCCGTTTGAATTTCATCAATTAAGTTTAAACTGCCGGCTGCGAGTAATTTAGCGACAGTTATATTTTCACCATTGGCAGTTTTCGCAGGTAAATTCATCATTTGATTAAAGTCGCAATCATACACATTACCTAAATAGTCTACGGATAGCTGATCACGACACATCAAATGCTCAACTGTACTCTCGTTAAAATGGGATTCTAAAAACTGTAAATAGCTACTATAGAGTTTTTTACGTTCTAAGTGAAAGAGAGTTCTACCAACGGGTAAGTTAGTGATTGTAAATAGGTGATTAAATACTACATTGAAATTTTCTTTGAGAAACAGTTTATAGTCTTGTTCTAACTTGCTTTGTTCTGGGGTTAACGAAAATTTTTCACTATTGGGAAGCTGAGGATTATAAACTAAATCTAGAATTAAATTTGCGTCTGTACCATAGCCTAGCTGATTTAGCCATTGTAAGGCTTTAATGGAGGCTGTAAATACACCATTACCCCGCATTTTATCAACATTATCTGCTAAATAACAGGGCAAAGAAGCCACTACTCTTACTTGGTTTTGAGCAAAGTATTCTGGTAAGTCACCAAACCCATTTTCAAAATAAATTGTCAAATTAGAACGAACTATTACTTGTTTGTGATTTTTCCTGGCGGCTGCAACTAATGATTTAAATCCATAGTTCATTTCTGGTGCGCCACCAGTCAAATCGACAATTTGAATTTCAGGGAATCTTTCGATTAACTCGATTAATTGTTCACAAATTTGTGGAGATAATTCTTCTGTACGTTTCGGACTAGCTTCTACATGACAGTGGTTACAGCTAAGATTACAGCGTTTACCTAAATTAATTTGTAAGATATTAATATTTTTTTTAGTTAACTGAGAATTTATTTTTTGGGAAAAGGGATTAATAACTTTGTTGGGTAAATTATAAATTTGATTAATCATTGGTGATGATCCCTGAATTTGATTACTATTACTATCTTTGTAAAAGTCTATAAATTACACCACTAATAATTGTGGCAGTAGGCAAGGTTAAAATCCAAGCTATAAGTATTTTAAATACAACAAACTTGTTGACTTTTTCTGTAATAATTCCCGCCCCAAGAATAGAACCAACAGCAACATGAGTTGCGGAGATAGGTAATGCAAAAAAATTAGCTATAATTACTAGTATACTAGTGATAATATTAGCTGATAATCCTTGAGTTGGATTTATTGGGGTGATTTTTAAACTGATGGTTTCAGCAATCCTTTGGGAACTAATCAAACCACCCAAACCCATAGCCATCGCAATAGTAATTATTGCACCTTGTCTAGAAAAATATTCAATAATAATTACCAGAGATACTAATCTGGGAGTATCATAAAAACCTTGAATAAAGCAAATCAACCCAGCACTAATATAATGAATATTATCCACTATTTTTGGGTTGACGGTTATAGATAATTTTGGTTGAATATATTCAGTTAAACTGTAAATGCCTGCACTTAAAGGAATGGCGATAAGAGGGCTGATAAATAAGGGTAAAACAAAAGAATTTAAAAGTATTGTAGAATTAGCTTCCAGTCCAATTGCCACTAATGAAGCACCGAAAATAGCACCGATTAAACTATGGGTAGTAGAGACTGGTAAGCCCAAGTTAGTCGCAATCATGACAGTTACGCCAGTAGCGATCGCCACTGCTATATGAAAATTATCACCTTGAGCGATCGCGTCTCTCACGATACCCTGACCGGAAAATCTCTGAACTAAACTGTCAGCAAATAAAATGGATGTCAATGCACCTGCAAAAGTAGTGAAAGTTGCCCATAAAATTGCTGTTTGGTAGCTAGTTATCCGACTACCAAATAGCGTAGCTACACCTTTAAAATTGTCGTTAGACCCTTTAGCGTAGGCTAGAAATAGCGTAGCAATAAATATACTGACTTCCCACATTTTGAGGATAATAAATTAACAACAACCACCACCGCTATAATGCCAGGTTGATTCAGTAATCATTATTTCTGATGGCTTTAAAGCTCCTAGTTTAGCAGCAGTTTTATCACAAACAGCTGCCGGAATGCCACGTTGCAATAAATGACCAGCCGCATCATCAAAAAATGGTTCATTACCGGCATAAATAGCGGTTTTTCCTGTAAAAACACAAGCACCATCTTCAGGAATTGCCACTTTAAAAGCTACTGAATCCAGGCTTTCTAAAAGTAGATGCTTTTCTAACTGATAAGTTTCTGAGTCTAGTAAGCGATAAGGGCGACGGGCGCGGATTTCAATTTGACCAAAGCCAACATCAATAATCCGTTGGATATATTCTGCGTAGGTGAGTGCGCCTGATAAACACATAGCCCTTAGCCTTTCATCTTGCTGCAAATGCTGAGGAATCGGACGGGTAGCAATGGGATCACTCATTTGCAAACGTCCACCTAGTTTTAACACCCGATAAGCTGCTTGTAGCGCACGAGTTAAATCTTCAGGTGCAAAAATATTAAACAGGCAATTCTGGGCAACAATATCTACAGATTCATCAGCCACAGGTAAATCAAAAGCGTCTCCTTCGCGAATTTCTACAAAGCTGGGATCAAACCACGGGTTTTCTTTAGCAGCAAGTTCTAAATTAGTTCTTGCTGCTTCCCGCATAGCTGCAACCGGCTCAACCGCAATTACTGCGCCAGGACGACGGGAAAAATAAGCAAATTGCAAAGCTTCTAAACCGCCACCAACGCCGACATACAAAACCGTCGGCTGATGGGAAAGTTCAGTGGGGTGAACAGTAGTTCCACAACCGTAGTTCATATCCTGCATCTTGCAAGGTATCTTTAACCCTGGAAGTTGCATCGGTGTGCTTTGAACACAGCAAAGTCCTACTTCTGGAGTTTGGGCGACTTCGCTGTAAAATTGGGCGGCTGTTTCTAGGTAACTCATAACACTGTTTGAAATTAAACTGTGTGCATCCTAATATAACTAGTTATGAGTTAGATGAATTTTTACTGAAATTATTTCTCTACGAGAAAGGGAACAGGCTTTCCCGTCGAATTTAAGTAAAAAGCACATCATCGGGAGGCGATCGCATTCCCAATCTTCCCCTAAACCTATAAACCTTATAATCTAGAATTTTTTCGCGAGATGAGCATTGACTGTAGTTAATAGTTCTTCTATATTGAAGGGTTTAATGACATAATCAGTCACAGCAGGATCTAAGGGCGTAGTGCGATCGCTCATCTGATCTGGAGCGATTAATAAAATTATCGGCACTTGCTGATCAATACTTCGCAAACGGCGGCTAATTTCTAATCCCGACCCACCAGGTAAAGTTTCATCTACAATAACTAAGTCTAGCTTTAACGCCTGTGCTGCCATAAGAGCAGTTAACCCATCGTAGGCGACGCTGACTTGATAACCTTCATAGTTCAGTTCTAACTCCATAAATCGGGTTAGCTTGACTTCATCTTCAACCAACAAGATGTGGGTCATGATCGAGCAAAAGTAAAAAGATAAGGTAAAAATATTAAGATACCTATAATTGAAAATTTTCGCCTGCACATAGTTGCTGTGACTAATACCATTTTGTGCTGGCAGATTATATGCGTATCTAAATAGTTCTCCGTTAGCTTAGTATACTTTTGCGTAACTCACAAGGGGAAGTCTGTAATTACCGATTAACCTATTTTGGATTTTGGATAAAAAGCTGAAGCTCGTAACTCATTCCAGAATCTCGAAACAATACTACCTATCTCTATTGGGTATTACGAGTTGCTCTAAACTTGAGCAATGATCAAAATTTAGCAATAAGCTGTTATATCTTCACCACATTCATCAGCCAAATAGCAAAGAGCCTTAAAACGTAAACCTACCACTTGTTCGTAGAAAGGATTTAATTTACACATTGGCGGAATGTGAAATAGTTTACGACCGAATAATTTGACATCACGTTCAAATGGACATTGAGCAGGAATAACTTTACACAACAGATGAGCTAGTTTAGGGTTATGAATTTCGATACCTTCTAACCATCTGCGAATCGGCTCAAGTAGGTCGTTGTGGGATTGAATTTGAGTAAAAGTAGTCATAATCTATTACCTTCATCATTTTACTGGTGTTTTGCATTTAACCATCTATATATAAATACAGTTAGGCTATGTTTTTTTATGCAGTTCTCACGCCTGACAAAAGTCATGTTTGAGATACTTTTAACTACATCTGCAAATATCCTGATTACAGAATGTGGTGTTAGTTAACTGTTGATCCTCCGAATTCTGGATTTTGGATTTTGGATTGAATCTAAAATGCTTTGACTAGTCACTGGCAAAAATGTGCTAGTTGAATAGGCGACGGCTTACTCCTAAACGCTAGGCTAGAGAAGGCTAATTAATTGCTGGAAGCATTGCGCGACAAGAGGTTAAGAAAACAAATGACTAACGAATTTCTCAACAACAAAAAGTTTATTTTTGACCGATGGGCTTCTAGTTATGACTGGCTCTTACCTTCTGTGTTTTATCGAGCCATCCACAAACGCCTGTTAGAATATGTGGACTTACCAGAAAGAGCCAATGTACTTGATTTAGGCTGTGGTACTGGCCGCCTGCTAGAACGTTTGGCTGATAAATTTCCCCAATTGCGGGGAACTGGTTTAGATTTATCAACTCAAATGTTACAAATCGCTCGACAAAGTAACCGCCATCGTCCCCGGTTAATTTTTATTGAAGGTAAAGCCGAGGCTCTACCTTTTGGGGATGGTCAATTTGATGCGGTGTTTAACACTATTAGTTTTCTGCACTATTTAGAACCAAAACAGGTGTTAGAGGAAGTAGTGCGGGTATTAACTCCTGGTGGACGCTTTTATTTGGTTGATATCACCACGCAAAAAGAGAAAGAACCACAAGCATTGTCAATTGGTCATCAAGGAATTAAATTCTATAGTCCCCAACAACGAGAAATCCTTGGTTCTGCTGCTGGTTTGCGGTGTTTACAGCATCATTACTTATTGGGGCCTGTTTTGCTGACGGTGTTTGTTAGAGAGGAGTGCTGAGTGCTGAGTGAAGAGTGAGGAGTGCTGAGTGCTGATACCAATTCGCGAAAATATTGATACAGACGGAAACCATGAAAGCTTTGCTGCATCTAAGTTTTTTAATTGCGAATTGCGACTTGCGAATTGTGAATTGGTATGAGTGGTATTGCAGTGAAGATGGTCAAGAGTTCTGATTTCGCGTTGCTTCGCCTTGATGTTGCATGAAAATTACGGGAACTCTCAGGATTTTTTTACCTAGTTGGGAGATTTTAAATTTATTTTGGAGTGATTTAGGTAAATTTTCAAAGTCTACTTGCACAAAACCAAAGTGACTGTAAAACTGTGCTAGTCGCTGACCTAGACATTCTAAATATAAAGGCTGTGTGGCTTGAGTGATGAGATAGTGTGTGAGGAAAGTTGCTATACCGCGACCTCTCCAATTTGGTTTAACAACTAGACTACCGAGTTCTTGAGCTTGAGAAAAGTTACGCAATTGTCCGCAGGCTATGACCTCTGCTTGAAATTCAATTACCCAAAATTGTTGCCAGTGTAATTGGGTGGGGTCAAGCATCGCTGAAAAAACTAATCGTCTGAGCGATCGCATATCTTGAGATGTCGCTCTCCGTAGTTCACATCCTGGTGGCAATGATAACTCACTCTGTCTCATAAATTATTTCTTAGTAGGTAATAAAAGATGTTTTGAGCGACAAAGATTTAATTATGTTTATTTTTGTCAGGTTATATAAGTGATACTAAACAATACTTTCGATAGACTGAAAAATTAAACATAACCAGATTCTAGATAGATAAAATTACCATTCCTAAATTTTTATAATGATGCCTGAAATAAATGAAGGAGTATAGTTATGTCTGAAGAAAAGAAACAAAAATCTAAAAATCAAGAAACTACACCCACAGCTTCCGGTGGCTACCAAACCCCTCTCCAAGAAGATATTCGCAAAACTGGTGACGCTTCTCAATCTGATGCGAGAGAAACTGCTAAACCAGAAGCACCAGGAGAAGATAGCGTGGCCGGAAGCCCCAATCAAGGAACGGAATCCCGTTAATAGGGGAGTAATACCAATTTTGGATTTTGCGAAAAGTTCTGTAGGCGGGTTTCCCACCGTAGGAAACTTTTCAAGACGGATTTCGGATTTTGGATTAAAAGCCTAGATTCGTAGCCTGTTCCAGAGTATCGAAACAATGCTACCTAATTGCTAGTTGGTATAAATTCTCTGATTTCAAACAAGTCAAAAGGCAAAAGAGGTTTTTCTTTTGCCTTTTGCCTTTTGCCTTTTACCTTTCCTATATGCTCCTTAATGCCACAATGGGATCGAGTTTGGCGGCGCGTCTGGCGGGGACTACACCGAAGAATAAACCGATACCGCCGGAAATACAGACAGTGGCAGCGATCGCTACGGGGGATAAGGCTGATTCTAAAGGTGTCAAAGCCGCTACTAACATAATGCCACTGACACCAATTCCTGTCCCGATTAAGCCACCAATGGCTGATACAATTACGGCTTCAATCATAAATTGCAGTAAAATATCTTGCTCAGTAGCACCAATGGCTTTTCTCAGTCCGATTTCTTGGGTGCGTTCGGTGACGGAAACGAGCATAATATTCATGATGCCGATACCGCCTACAAATAATGAGATGCTGGCGATCGCTGCTAGCATGGTGGTTAATGCGCCAGTGATTTGTCCCACTACTTGCAAAGCATCTTTTTGAGTTCTAATCGTAAAGTCGTCTTCACCGATGAGTTTGTGGCGTTGGCGTAATAAATTTGTGATTTGGAATGCTGCTGCATCAACGCTTTCAGCGTTTTTGGCGGAAGCTACAATATAACTTAACTCCAAACCGTAGGGAGAAGTCCGTCCTACGATGCGATTAGCCATTGTAAACACGGGAATCAAAGCTGAATCATCATAATCTACACCTAAGTTTGAACCTTTGCCTTCTAAGACTCCGATAATTTGAAAGCTGGTGTCTTTGATTCTAAATTGTTGCCCTACTGGATTACTATTCCCAAACAGTCTAGTTGCTAACTTTGCACCAATAACCGCAACTTGATTGCTGCGCTTCATGTCTACGTCGCTAAAAAATCTGCCTTGGTCAACTTCAAAATCTCTGACTATTAAAAAACTTGGCGTTGTGCCAATAATATTGACATCAGTATTTTTATTACTATAAGTCACTACTTGCCGACTATTTAATTCGGCTGTGACATTGGCAATGGTGGGTACTTGACTCGCGATCGCTTTGGCATCTTCATATACTAGAGTTTTAGGCAAATCTCTGGAAATGCGTTCAGTTTCCTGATTCCCTGGAATGATAAATAATACATTCGGCCCCAAAGATTCCAATTGTTTATTGACATAGCTTTGTCCCGCTTCCCCAATCCCAATCATGGCAATTACGGAAGCGTTACCAATGACTATACCCAACATGGTGAGCGCACTACGTAGTTTATTTGCTAGCAGAGTCTTCCCCGCCATTTGCATACTTTCTAGGAAGTTCATTGGTTTTGTTTTTCCTTTGCCTTTTGGATTTTGTAATCTTTGGGTAAGTCAATAAACACGCGATCGCCTGCTTGGATTCCTGATACTACTTGGGTTTGATCTTGGATTTGCGCGCCAATTTTCACTTCTCGAAATTGGGGTTTATTTTTGGCATCAGTAACTAATACACCTGTTCTGCCGTTTTCGGTGAGAATCGCAACGGTGGGGATAACTAAAGCATTGTTGAGGCGATCGCCCAAAAAGGTCAAATCGACGTTTAAACCAGAACGTAATTTATCTGTACCAGTTTCCAGAGCTACCCGCACCTGAAAGGATGTCACACCCTGTTCTACTACAGCTTCCGGTGCAATCAAACGCACCCGTCCTTGAAAAACATCTTCAGGATAAGCATCCGCGACAATTTCCACCTGTTGTCCTGGTTTAATTCTGCCAATGTCGGCTTCTGGGATTTGCGCTAATATTTCCAAACCTTTGGCGACAGCCACAATGGAACTAGATGTAGCTGAGGCACTGCTAGAAGCGGAAGTTGTAGGAGTCACAAAAGCTCCTATATTGGCGTATTTTTGGGTAACAATGCCGGAGAATGGCGCAGTAACTACAGTATCTTGCAATCTGACTTCGGCGGCGGCTAACTGCGCTTGGGCAATTTTCACAGCAGCTTGACGTTGGGCAATTTCTTCTTTGCGGCTACCCTCTTCCAACAATACCAAGGCCGCGCGGGCTTCGGTGACGGCAGCTTCTCTGGCAGCGATGACTTCGCTACGACTACCAACTTGCAGCAGCGAGAGTTGTTTTTGGGCTTCAGCTAAATTAGCTTTGGCACTTTTATCTTCACTAATAGCCTGATCAAGTAGTTGTTTTTTCTCTGCCCCTTGTTGATATAAATACTGATAGCGGTTTACCTGCTCTGTAGTGTAATTTGCTCTAGCACGGGCTGCATCTACTTGGGCTTGGGCTTTAGCGATTTCTTGGGGACGATTGCCAGCTTTGGCTTCGGCTAATTGGGCTTGGGCTTGGGCTAAACGCGCTCTAGATTGAGCAATTTCTTGGGGACGATTTCCTGCTAAGGCTTCGGCTAATTGGGCTTGGGCTTGGGCTAAATTGGCGCGATACTGAGCAACTTGAGCTTTGATATCGCCTATATCCATCCGTGCTAGTATTTGTCCTTGCTCAACGCGATCGCCTTGTTCTACGTATAACTCAGCTAAGACACCAGGATTTTTGGGGCTAATATTTACACTCTGTACTGGAACAACCTTGCCACTGGCTGTAATCCGTAGAGTCACATTTTTAGCTTCTACAGGTACAGTCAGTTGCGTGACATCTTGTTGACTATTGCCACGATTCACAAGACTGTAAGTAGTTGTGGCAGCAATTAAACTCCCAGCTACCAGAAACCCCATCACCCACCTAGCTGGGTGCTTAATTTTGCCAATCAAGGGAACTTCAATGTACGCAATCATAAGTAGTGGTCTATGAAAAGTATTGGTGGTTCGATGAGGAATGAAAATAGTTAAGAATATTTTAGAAATAAATATTTATTTAACAATGATTAGGGTTAATTCACTAGTTATGTTTCGGATTTAACAGTCATCCTAGCCTTGATTTATCAAATATGCCTTCACCCTGTAAGGTGAATGACATGGGGCATGGGGAATGGGGCATAGGGCATAGGGCATGGGAAATTATTCTCCCTATATTCAAGTAACATCATCCATATGGGTGAATAGACGCAAAAAAATAGTGAAAGGATGCAAACACGAATATGTCTGCATCCCTTCAAAACAGGTTTAATACTAAGTTCGTAGTTAGGACTTTAGTCCTTTTCTGTAGGCGGAGCGTTTCTGAGAGAGAACTAAAGTTCTCACTACAAACCTTTAATTATGTACCCTGTTCTACTCAAATGTTGTCAGTTAGTTAACTAGCTTGTCGGTGAGAGTTGCGATCGCCGACAATCAAACCATCCTGGACGCGAATAATTCTTTTAGTTTGGGCGGCAATATCTGGTTCGTGGGTGACAATCACAATTGTGATTCCTTGCTCATTCAGTTCGGTGAGCAAGTTCATCACTTCGTAAGATGTCTCTGTATCTAAGGCACCTGTCGGCTCATCCGCTAGGACTAAAGCTGGCCGATTCACCAAAGCACGGGCGATCGCGACTCTCTGTTGTTGTCCACCAGAAAGTTGACTCGGACGGTTATGGATTCGTGCTTCCAGTCCTACTCTTTTTAAGGCTTCTAAGGCTTTCTGCTGGCGTTTTCGCTTGGGGATATTGGCGTAAACCATCGGTAACATGACGTTTTCCAACGCCGTGGCTCGTGGTAATAAGTTAAATTGTTGGAAAACAAAGCCTATTCTGTGATTGCGAATGTAAGCTAACTCATCATCATCGTAGGTAGTGAGATTTCTGCCCTCAAAGCTATAAAGTCCACTGGTGGGGCGATCCAGACACCCCAAAATATTCATTAATGTAGATTTACCTGAACCAGAAGCCCCCATAATGGCAACATATTCTCCGGTGGTAATTCCAAGTTGAATGCCTTTGAGGATAGGAACTCGAACTTCACCTAACTGGTAGGTTTTCGTAATAGATTCCAACCAAATCATTGACTTTATACCTCTTTTTTAGTGCTGAGTGCTGTTAATCACTACGCAACGCCGTAATGGGATCTAATCTGGCAGCATTCCTGGCTGGAATCACTCCTGCTACTAAGCCAACAGCCAGCGATAATCCAAAGCCAACGATGACTGATACGACTGAAATCACAAAGGGAAATTTAAAAATAGTGGACGCACCAAAGGCAATTAACACGCCGCTAACTATCCCTATACCGCCGCCAATAATCGAAATAACGATCGCTTCTGCTAAAAACTGATTGAGAATGGCGGAATTTGTCGCGCCTAATGCTTTACGAATGCCAATTTCTTTGGTTCTTTCCACAACGGAAACTAGCATGATATTAGCAATCCCAATTCCACCCACTACCAAGGAAATGCCTGCGATCGCTACTACCATGATGGTAAATAAACCTACTACATTCGTAAATGTACTGACAATATCTGCTTGGTTAGTGAGGCGAAAGTCATCTGGTTCTGGGGGGTAAATATTGTGCCGCAAGCGCAAAATATTGGTCACTTGAAATTGTGCGGCTTCTAGTTTTTCCTGATTTTCTGATGTGACTAAAATGCCACTTACAGAAACACCAGTCAGGGCATTGTTTCCCACCAGACGTTTTGACATACTCGTCAAGGGAATGAAAATTTGATCATCCCTATCCATTGGGCCTTGAGAACCTTTAGGTTCCATAATGCCAATGACTTCATAGGCTTCTCCCTGAATTCGGATTTTTTCCCCAATAATTTGGCCACTGTTTCCAAACAGGGTTCTCTGCACTGTCGGCCCGATAATTGCCACTTGTGCAGATGTGTCTAGTTCTTCTTGGGTAAAAAATCTTCCTGTTTGTGGGTGGGTGTTTCTGGCTTCTGGGTAGTTTAAATCTGTGCCGTAGATGGTGGTAGTTGTGTTTTCTCCGTTGTAAACTACCTGGGCATTCCGTTGTAAGTAAGCAGAGACAATCTCAACTGAGGGTGCTTGTTGAGCGATCGCTTTGGCATCTTCCCACGTTAAGGTACTGCTAGAACCCACACCTTGACGAATATTGCCACTCCTAGCAGAGCCTGCCAATATTTGCAGCACATTTGTTCCCAAGGCTTGAATTTGCTGCTCTACGCTTTTTTGTACTCCCTGTCCTACGGAAGTAATCGCAATTACAGAAGCAATACCAATAATCACACCCAGCATTGTCAATCCTGTGCGTAATTTATTACTCCACAGGGTTTCCGTTGCCATTGACAAAATTTCTAAAAATGGCACAGAACGGGAATTATCCTGTTTGGCACGAGGATGAATCGCCTTGTAAAAACCCTGAATCATATTCTTAAATTTAAATATTTTTTATACATACCACCCTTACACCTTTAAGCGTTGCAAGCACAGCACTACCGAGAACGACGACCTCCGCCTGTCCCTGGTAACAGGCCGCCTCTTGGGGTTGATTGGGTTCTGGTTCCTGGTGGGAAACTCAGCAGAACTTTTTCGTTACCCGTCAATCCCGATTTCACTTCTGTAAAATTATTAGCAGTGACTCCAGTTTCAATGGGGGTAAATACTGGTCTGTCTTTTGCACCCATAATAAACACACCTGTAGCATTTTCACGACGCACTACTGAGGCTGTAGGTACAACTAAGGCGTTTTCTATTTCACCAACTTGAAAATCTGCTTCGACGTTCATCGCCGATCGCAATAAATTTTCGGGGTCGGAAAGTCGGATTTTGACTTGAAAACTGGTGACATTCTGCTCAACTGTGGCTTGAGCTGCAATCTGGCTGACTTCACCTGTAAAGGTTTTGCCAGGGTAAGCGTCTGCTCTAATAGTGACTTTTTGCCCTAAGCTAATTTTGGCAATATTAGATTCGGAAACATTCGCGACTACTTCATTTGTCGCTGCTAAAGCCAAAATTGATGAAGATGTAGCAGAAGATACCGCACTACCAGAGGTTGTAGGTGTGACAAATGCCCCAGGATCAGCATATTTTTGGGTAATAATACCGTCAAAAGGAGCGCGTAGTACAGTGTCGTTAATTTGAGATTGAGTATTTTGTAGTGAACCGCGAGCAGATATCACCTGGGCGCGCGCCACATCAATATCTTCCCTTCTCGAACCAGCTTTGAGTAATGCTAGGGCTTCTTGTCTTTGTTTGACTACAGCCCGTACTTGTGCAATATCTTCTGGGCGCGAACCGGCTTGTTGTAGTGCTAAGGCTTGCTTTGCTTCATTCACTTGGGCTTGCGCGCTATCGCGATCGGCGCGTTTTTGGTTTAAAACTTGGAGAGCGATCGCACCTGCATTATAAAGTTCTTGATTGCGACGAAAATCATCTTCTGCCTTTTGCAAGTTAGCTTGACTACTCGCTAACCTCGCCTGAGCCTGAGCAATATCTTGGGGGCGATTTCCCGCTTCCGCTTTTTGCAAATTCGCCAGGGCTTCATCTAATTGGGCTTGAGCTTGAGCAATATCTTGAGGACGATTCCCAGCTTGGGCTTTTTGCAGATTTGCTTCGGCTTGTGCAAGTTGTCCCCTTGCTTGGGTGAGTTGTCCTTGCAGGTTGGAATCATCCATGTAAGCTAAAATCTGACCCTGTTTGACGAAATCCCCTTCTTTGACTAGCAGTCTTTTGAGAATACCAGAATTTTTCGGACTTAAATTAATCGAGCGTTCTGGTTTGACAGTACCGTTAGCTGTCACTGTGATCGATAAAGTTTGTCGCTCTACCGCCTGTGTCAAAACTCTGCGTCTTGCTTCTTGGCGGGGACTCACCGCTACTTGATAGTAAATGGTGTAACCAATTCCACCTAAAAGACTCAAAGCAATCAACCAAGCTAGCCAGTTTCTACTTTTCTTCTTGGTTGGTGTGACTAATGCTGGTGTATCTACAGGGTTTGATGTTTCAATCGTCATTTCTAATCCTGTATTAAATTTGTGCAGAAAGCGGTTACAGAGCTAGTTTTGCTAGGCTAGAACTGTAACCTCAAAGCTCCTTGATGAGCAATATTAGAGTCGGATTAATATACCATTTGGTAATCTAATCAAACCATTGCTTTGTCTCACTACTCTTCTCACAGGAACAACCTCTTGACTAGGAAGAATAATATCTCCATTAGGCAGTCTATAGTAACCTGCGGTACGTAGTCTCACTACTCTCCGAGAAGAAACCACTTGCCCATTAGACAATCGGTAGTCCCCATTTCTCAGTCTGACTACTCTGGGGTAAACTTCTCTGCTGTAAACTACTGTTCTATGGGAATTTCTCGGTTGTGCCTGTGCTGGTGTACCCATCACCAGAGGAGAAAACAGTAAGGCTGTTCCTAGTAAGAGGATGGCACGTTTTGGTTGTAACATAAAAATATATCCTGGTTTGTACTGTTGTTGCTATTTGCTGGTGTTCCAGTGTAGGGAATCTATCCCGCTATGCCAGTAATTATCACCGCCCTTTTAGCTATCTCATAAGTGAAAAAAGTCATCAATATCAAGGAATTGATGTAGGAAAAAAGTCATAGTTTTATTAGTAAGCTACTGATGACATTTGGCAATCTTATTTGTCATTTGCATGTCAGTTTTGGTAATTAGTAAGACTATGAATATAGCTTCTCCTAGTCTCCTGAATGACAAAATTATCTGCGTTTATCTGCGTTTATCTGCGTTTAATGATTGTCATTTGTACTTTAATTAGGATAAGAAAAGCGACGTTGTTGAATCAGAATATTAAATGCCAGAAATACCTTTATTTTCCTTTATTACTTCGCACCTTTGCGCCTATCGCAAGCGGTTCTGCGTTAGCGTAGCTAAATTCATATCTCAATTCAGCAACACCAGAAAGGCTATAATTAATTACCGATGAGATAATTCGATAAATTGAAATTTACACAAATAGTTTTGCTCAGGCATTTGTAAACTTAATGATTGTGACTGAGGACATGGTGCAGCTAAAAAAAAGTTAATACCAAAACAAAAGCAGATAATTCCTAACAGGAAAGCACGACGTAGCCACATAAAAATTACCCTCAGCAATAAAATGTAAGCACTAACTTATTAATTAATCAAAAAAATTTTGAGTTGACTCGATCATTTTTGGTGTTGCTAGGTTTAGATAATCCGATTTTCCGGTTTGGCTCAATTCATCCCTTCATCATGCAACACCAATTGTTTAGTGAGGTGCAATTCCCTGCCAGACTATCTCCACTAAGTTTTCTACAAATAATCTTGTGGCTGTTGAAGATTGTACTGATTGATGAAGTTCTATTCCCATCTGAGGTGAGTGTGTAGGTGAAGTCATGGGAGATGATATTTGCCCCAAAAAAACATAGTTCATCAATGCACCCATAATCATATGAGCTAAAGCTTGAGCATCACAAGAACGAAGCCGCCCTTGATTCATCTCTTGTTCTAGAAAATCCATTAATATTTTTAACTCTTGAACGGGTTTTGCATTTTTACCTCTCATCTCTGGCAAATCCATACCACGAGAACGGAGCATCATCATACGCGGAAAGACGACGCTATAAAAATCCAAAATCTGGAGGAATATAGCAACTAGATTTTGCTTGAGATCACCTTTGCCACAAAAAACCTCTAATTCTTTTATCCAAGGGGCTGTATCAGGCATACCCATAGCGGCAAAAAATAGGTCTTCTTTAGTAGCGAAGCGTTTGAAGATAGATGCTTCCGAAATTCCAGCTCGTTGAGCAATTTCTAGGGTAGAGCCACTAAAGCCTTTTTGTAGGAAGACTTCACGGGCAGCATCTAAGATTTGCTGGTTAGTGATTTTAGGAGTACGAGCCATAAATAAGTAATTGGATACTTATTAATTTATCTGGTCAATAGTTATTAGTCAATAGTCAATAGTCATTAGGGAACAGGGAACAGTTTTTCTCTCATACCTTGTCTACTCTGTCTACCTTGTCTACCTTGTCTACCTTGTCTATCTTGTCTACCTTGTCTACCTTATCTCCCCTATTCCCTATTTGCTATTTGCTACTTCTGTGCTAACAACTTGTAAAATTTGCCTGCCACCTCAAGCGGATATCGTTTAAGCTAGCTGAAAGATTATGTGATATGTGATTTAAGAGGCGGTAGTGTGCCTAAATACTTTCGTTTAGTTTCTCTGTTAGTTGTCTGTGGTTTGTGGAGTGTACCAAACACGGCTCATGCTCAGGCATTAATACCTCATGCTTTGCAATTAGATACGGCTAAATTAGAAAAGCAGGGATTGGGTTTAGCGCAAGAAGCGGCTCAACTGGGACAATTTCAACAGTTTGAGTTGGCTTTACCTAGAGCTAGACTAGCTAGTCAATTGGCTCCTGGTAATGACAAAGTTTGGTTTCTTTTGGGTGGGTTGCAGCTGCAAACCAAAGATTATGATGCGGCGATCGCATCTTTAAATAAGGCCAAATCCCTGAATCCCAAAAATGCAGATGTTTTATTTGCGTTAGGTTCAGCCAATTTTCAACAAAAAAAATATCCAGCAGCTATAGAACATTATCAAGCAGGGTTGAAGTTAAAACCCAACGACCCAGAAGGATTATTTGATTTAGGTAATGCTTACTACATGGTGGGACGCTTACCCGATGCGATCGCGCAATATAACAAAGCTGTGGCACAAGACCAAAAATTTTGGCCGGCGATTAATAATATTGGCTTAATTGAATATGAACAGGGTAATGTTGACGCAGCAATTAAACGCTGGCAAACTGCTGTGGCGATTGATAAGCAAGCCGCCGAACCATTACTCGCTCTAGCTGTAGCCCTATACTCCAAAGGCGATCGCCAACAGGGTTTATCGCTAGGCGAAGCAGCCTTGCGTATTGATCAACGCTATGCCAATTTAGATTTTCTCAAGGAAAATCTTTGGGGCGATCGCTTACTGTCTGATACGCAAAAATTCCTCGAATTACCGCGCATCCAAGCTGCTTTAGAACAAAAAGAGAATGCGCCGAAATAGTTGACGCATCAACTCCCACAAATTAGAAAGCAGTCGCAAAAATAGATTGCGTTTTGTAATGGAGTAGTGAGTAGTGAGGAATTTAGTCACTGATTAAAAATTCCTCCTTTCTCTACTCCTTTATTTTTCGCAACAGACTTGCATCTCCCTTGCCTCCCTTGCAGCAAGATTTTCCAGCACCTAAATTTGTCAGGCTTTCCCTGCTCACTAAAGCAATAGTATATTTTTTAATTGGAAGTCCCTGAATGGATGACAACTTCTGATACCGAATTGGGATAGGTAGTATTGTTTCGAGATTCTGGAATAGTCTAAGAATCTAGGCTTTTAATCCAAAATCCAAAATCCAAAATCCAAAATTGGTATGAGTGACTAATTTCCTACTTGCGGATTAGAAATAAATATAGTACGTATATACTAAATAATGAGGAATTGTTCATCAGAAACATTAGTGAGGGGATATTCCTCAGAAAATGTCTGAAGTTTTCATTAGTTGTCTCTAGGGAGAAGTGCCACAATTTGGTCAACAAACTGTTGATGGTCTACAACAGGCTTAGAAATATAGCCGTCAGCACCACTGAGTTTGAGAAAATTTTCGCGATCACCCTCCATCGCGTGTGCCGTCACTAAAATCACAGGTAGATTGGCGGTTTGGGGATCAGACTTTAACATTTGGGTAATTTTGATCCCATCTACAGATTTACCTTGATAAACACTTCTAGAGAGAGAAACATCCATTAAAATGAGGTCTGCTTCTCCAGCTTGGGCAATTTTCATCACTTCTTCTACATTTTCTGTATGTTTAACACCTAAACCACCTCGTTTAGTCAAAATCTTAGAAAAAACGCGGGCATTAATGAGATCATCTTCAACAATCAAAACTGTTTTCATGAGAACTTTATGTATGGAGGTAAGGGGGAAACATCAATTCCAAGTTTAAAATCCCATTGGTTGAATCAGAATACCGCCAATGGGAAGCCAGAAACCAAAATTTACGATTAAGAAATCTCATCATAGCAATTAACTTGAATACAGCACTGTATGCAATTTATAGTCGTGAGCATCAGCCAGCATTTGATGAAAAGACTTATCTCCTTTTTAATAGTGTATGTATACACTCATCATCAAGGATGATCCTACGGCTTTTTATACCGTGATCATCAAGAATATGTTATGAAACCCATTTCATCCGTTATGCTTTGTTTGCTGCATTATTTAGTAACACTGATTTTTGTATAGTTCAATCTCAGGGAAAAAACTCATGGCAAAACAGTTAAACCTTCTCTCTAAGGGACAGGTAATCACAACAGCCCTGCACACCGAGATGCAACGGTCTTACCTAGAATATGCCATGAGTGTGATTGTAGGGCGGGCATTACCAGATGTGCGTGATGGTTTAAAGCCCGTGCATCGGCGGATTTTGTATGCTATGCACGAACTAGGCTTAACACCGGATAGACCTTATCGGAAATGCGCCCGTGTGGTAGGGGATGTATTGGGTAAATATCACCCTCATGGTGATCAGGCTGTTTACGATGCCCTGGTGAGACTGGTGCAGGATTTTTCCAGTCGTTATCCCCTACTAGCAGGACATGGTAACTTCGGTAGCGTTGACAATGACCCACCGGCGGCGATGCGCTACACGGAAACCCGACTCGCGCCCATTAGCCATGAGGGGATGTTGACAGAAATTGGCGAAGAAACAGTGGAATTTGTGGGTAACTTCGATAATTCCCAGCAAGAACCTACTGTTTTACCTGCCCAATTGCCCTTTCTGCTACTGAATGGCTGTGCAGGAATCGCTGTGGGGATGGCGACAAATATTCCGCCGCATAATTTGGGTGAAATTGTTGATGGGTTAATTGCCCTCATCGACCAACCAGATTTAGCAGATGAAAAATTACTAGAGTTAATTCCAGGGCCTGACTTTCCCACTGGGGGAGAAATAGTTGGGGATGCGGGGATTCGCGAAGCTTACATTACAGGTAAAGGTGGGATTGTGTTGCGGGGAGTCGCCACAGTCGAAGAAGTTCCTGGTGGTCGGGGTAGTAAGCGACGCACAGCCATTGTGGTGACAGAATTGCCTTACCAGGTGAACAAAGCAGGCTGGATTGAAAAGGTGGCTGAGTTGGTAAATCAAGGTCGCCTGCAAGGTATTTCCGATATTCGAGATGAAAGCGATCGCGAAGGAATGCGCGTTGTCATCGAACTCAAACGCGATACTAATCCCCAAGAAGTCCTCCAACATTTGTATCACCAAACAGCTTTGCAAACTAACTTTGGGGCGATTCTGCTGGCAATTGTCGATGGACAACCCCGTCAGTTAAGTTTGCGGCAACTTTTACAGGAATTTCTCAATTTCCGAGAACAAACACTCAATCGCCGTTATAGTTACGAGTTAGACAAGGCGCAAACTCGCCTACATACCGTTTCAGGATTATTAACGGCTTTGTCAAATGTAGATGCAGTCATTGAAATTTTGCGACAAGCCGCCGACGGTAGCACAGCCAAAATTACCCTATGTAGCCGGCTAGATTTAAGTGAGAGTCAGGCGGATGCGATTTTAGCTATGCCTTTACGTCGCTTGACAAGTTTAGAACAGCAAAACCTACAGCGTGAGTTTGAAGAACTCAATGAACAAATAGCTTTACTGGACAAACTATTGAGCGATCGCAAAGAATTACTCAAAGCTTTGAAAAAAGATTTGCGATCGCTCAAAAAGAAATACGGCGATTCCCGCAGAACTAAGTTAGGTGGAGAGGAATTACCAAAAGCCAAAAGTACAGATAAACAAGCTAGTTCCACCAGTACAGAGGCCGAAACAGAATCTACTGCACCTCTAGAGGAAGTAATTTTAGAATCTACCCATCGCGGTTATGTGCGGCGAATTCAACTATCGGGGAAAAAAGCCAAACTAGAAAACGGTTTAAATGATAACGATTTTATTATTCAAACCGAATTAACTGATACCCACAAAGATTTATTGGTGCTAACTAGTGGTGGTAAACTCTACCCCATCAAAGTCGGAGATATCCCGCCCACTACAGGACGTTCACCACGGGGAACACCTTTAATTACCATGCTCACAAGTACAGCTCAAGGTACTCAAGAAGCTGTAGTCAGCCGCTTTATTCTCCCGACAGATTTAGCAACTCAGCAAATCGTTTTGTTAACCAAACAAGGCCGCATTAAACGCTTGTCGTTGAGTGAACTATCTAACCTGACAAGGCGGGGAGTGACTATTATTAAACTCAAAGACGATGATGAATTGTTGCTAACACAATTCACCAAATCAGATGAGGATTTAGTCATAGCTAGTTCTGGCGGGCGATTGCTGCGTTTTCCTGTCAATGATGAACAACTAGCCATCATGGGACGCACTGCGATGGGTTTACAGGCTTTACGCATCCTCAAACATCAACATATGGTGGGTTGTGTGAGTTTGGCTCAAGCCACACACTTATTGTTAGTGACAGAAGAAGGATTCGCTAAACGCTTACCAATAAATCAACTCAAGGCTGCTAATCGTGCGGACTTGGGTACACAAGCCATCAAATTTGCCAGCAAAACAGATAATTTAGTGGGGATGGTGGCAGCGATCGCTAATTCCGAAGTTGCACTTGTGACTAACAAAGACCGATTAGTGCGAATCTCTATAGATACAGTGCCGATTTCAGGGAGAGATGCTAAAGGTGAAAGCGTCCTACAACTTCACCGTGATGAAAAAATCATCACAGTTGCTGAGGTTAAGTCATCGTAGACTCATACAGTGCTTGAAACAGAAGTAATTGTTTGACTGTAGTTAACAGTCAAACAATTTTGGATTAGCTGAAGCAATCTAAAAATCGATCAAACTCCTATTTAATAGTAAAGATTATTAATAGTCATATGCTTTATAGGAAAGTCTGATAGATATTTTAAGTGAGCTTTAGGTGGGCATTAATACTGCTCATATTACGCAGGCTAAGTCCAGAGTAATTCTAGAAAGCTACTGTTTTCTCTTACCCCTGCACTTGAAATTTCCCTACAGCATTTGCTAAAATTATTGATAAATAATCGCAATATTAATTTTTCTTTATGTAGATGACTGCAAGTGACTACTTGCTTATGTTTGCAATCCATCTTCTGAAAGATGGATTTATCAAGTTATCTATTGAATCCAGAGAAAATTGACTCTGAATTTAAAACCAAAAAAGTATCAATAAATGTTGCTAGTTTGAAAAAAATTGTTATATTAATTTACATACAGTAACAATCATTAGTAATTTGCGTTTGGAGTCCACCATGACAGACACAACAAAAATCTCTGCGCCTGTAATTGAAGACCGTAACGCTTGGCGTTGGGGCTTTACACCCCAAGCCGAAATTTGGAATGGTCGTTTAGCAATGATCGGTTTTTTGGCAGCTGTATTAATTGAACTGTTCTCAGGTCAAGGCTTCTTGCACTTCTGGGGTGTTCTCTAATATCAACTGCTGTTAGTTATCAATAGATAAAACATAGATAAATAAGAAACCTGGAAGAATTAATCTTCCAGGTTTTTATCAAGTGTATTCAATAGTCCAAAGTCCACAGTCAAAGATTTGGAGATTTTAGTCAGTTGTCACTAGATTTGACTATTGACTATTGACTATTGACCTTTGACTACCGAATGTATTCTTTTAGGACGCTGTTACGGTTGGGATGGCGTAACTTACGGAGTGCTTTGGCTTCGATTTGGCGAATCCGTTCGCGAGTGACGTTGAAAATTTGTCCGATTTCCTCTAAAGTCTTCATCCGACCATCATCTAAGCCGTAGCGGAGTCTTAAGACATCGCGTTCACGAGGGCTGAGGCTATCAAGGACTTTTTCTAGGTCTTCCCGTAGCAAGTTTTTGGATACTTGATCTTCTGGGGTTTCGCCATCGGATTCAATAAAGTCACCCAAGCGAGAATCTTCTTCTTTACCAATAGGAGTTTCTAAAGAAATTGGTAATTGAGCAGATTTCGCAATGAACCGCAATTTCTCGATGGTCATTTCCATGCGAGTAGCGATTTCTTCTTCTGTGGGTTTACGTCCCATTTCTTGAGAGAGTAACTTGGTAGTTTTCTTGATTCGAGAAATGGTCTCGTAAAGGTGGACTGGTAGACGGATAGTGCGGGATTGATCTGCGATCGCTCTTGTGATGGCTTGGCGAATCCACCATGTAGCGTAGGTGGAGAACTTATAACCTTTCTCATGGTCGAATTTTTCCGCCGCCCGAATCAAACCCAGACTACCTTCTTGGATTAAATCTTGGAATGATAAACCGCGATTCATGTATTTTTTGGCAATAGAAACTACCAGACGTAGGTTCGATTGCACCATTTTGTCTTTTGCTCTGCGACCGATGTGCAGACGATAACGAAATGCTGATAGTGGTAGTTGGACTGCTTCTGCCCATTCTTTATATTCAGGTTCGCGTTCTAACTGGTCTTGCAAGCGATCGCGCACCCGTTCTAGCTCTAATAAATCGGCAATTTTCCGCGCTAATTCAATTTCTTCATCAGCACGCAACAGCCGAATTCGACCGATTTCTTGCAAGTAAAGACGAATCGAGTCCTCGGTGTAGTGCTTTTTCTTACTTTGTGTCCGACGACGCGATTTAGCGGCTTTTCCAGACTTTGCGTCGTCCTCATCAGACTGAGGCTCTAAAAAATCATCAATTTCGCCTTCATCGGTAAGCAGCAAGTCCTCCTCGTCATCAATTAAGAGGTCTTCTAACTCGATTTCTTCAGGCTGATTCATTATTTCTAGGTCAGGCTGATAAATGCTATCGAGTACGTTGTTAGCCTGGTTCATGCCGCGTTCCTCATGCTCCTTGCAGAATCAATTACTCAAGATTTGGTTACTGCTCTTTTTAAAATGAGCTAGTTAACAAAGAAAAAAATAGGGTTTTAGATGGATTTCCCTGATGTTTGAAAGGAAGTTTTACTCTTCCATTACGAATGTGAATAGCTTTACTGGATAGTAGCTTACTCACTTCATGGGAAGCCAACATTTTTGCTGTTGTTGGCAACTGTATAACTGGCTTGTATCAAAAAAGACTTGTCTTGATAAAAAATCTACCACTTCATAGAAATAAATTATGACTGTTGGCATATTTTCCTATAAAGACTGTTCCGATTGTAGCCTGTTTCACAAAAATTGCACTCTTTTTGTGTGTTAATCATGAAGTCATTAAGCAAGGTAAAGCCACTACTATCAAAAAGACATAAAACATGGTAGTGATGCACTTAAATTTTCTCTAAAGTTTTTGGGAATTGCAGTGGCATTATCTTTACATTCGCTGGAATTTAAAGCTGTCTTCACACAATTTCTGGTATTATGTAAAACATGAATCACCTAGAAATAGTGTATTTCATGTTAACTTAGTCCGGCAGCATTGAGTCACCCATTTTTACATTTCCTTCATAAAAGTGTTAGTCCGGAGAATTGGGTAAGACTTTCCACTAAATCGAGACACCAATTGGAGATAGCTCTTGTGTTGAAAGACTGAACTTTCTGTGTGTCAATCTCCTTTACTAGTTAGTAAGGGAGGTGGAGACTACCCTTGTGATAGTTAATTGAGATGTCAGGAATTCAGCCTTATTCACACATTAGCGCAATGCTGAGATTTCAAACCTCTGAATCTTGACAAACTTTGATTATTGTATCCAACGATATTTTAATCAATTCAAAAGAGATTTGACAGTTGAGATTCCGGATATTTGCCAACTTAAAGCAAAACTTTATCGAATACAGATAAAATGTTAGCTTTCTCAAGTTAAAAAGAGAACATATTAGCCTGCTAGTAACAGACTGTTATTGTCTCTTTGCTTCAGAGAAGCCAAAGCTTGATTTTAGTCATCATATAGATTTGCAAGTGATTTTCTATGGGGTGGTTTGTCAAAAAACGGCAATAAATTCACCTGATTGTCAGGGAAATATTGTGATTTTGTCATCTTCGATGCTGAAGATACTGCGCTAGTTAGATTATTTTAATTAATTGGTGGCTTTGCTATATCAGCTTAACAAATACTGTTTCTGATGGTAGCGTTAAACAGCTTAGTGGCCAAAAATTAATACTTTTTTGAATTACTAAAGCAATAAAAAATAATATTCAATCAATTTGATGAAAAACTCTTGACACAAAGTCGGTTTTGTGCTTTTTGGCATTGGGAAAGCTGATAGTAAGGTTAATATTTTCTTAATGTATATTATCAGACTATTTTACCTAACGAATAATAAAAAATTCCCCGGAACAATTTTTAAGCAGATATTCTGCATTCCGAGGATTTTTCGGTTTTGAGGGTGTGAGGGTGTGAGGGTGAGGGTGTAAGGGCTTAAGGGTTTAAATCAATATAGTTGCAGATAAGCCTTTTTGTCTTTTACTTTTCCCTTTTCTCTACAGGAGAAATTTCTTAACTGAACCGTCTTGAGGTATCAATTATCTGAATTTTTACCCATAAACCCCTAAACCCCTAAACCCTTACACCCCTACACCTTACAGTTACCGAGGAGTTGCTGGAGTTGTTTTAGGTGCTGTGTTTAAACTATTGGAAAGATCTGGGGGTAGGATTACCTTATCTACTACGTGAACAATACCGTTACTGGCGGGAATGTCTGCTTGAGTGACTTTAGCGTCATTTACCGTAATGGTTTGATTGTTGGGATCTACTTTGATATTAACTGTTTTACCTTCTAGGGTTTTAACCTGTCCTGATTTGAGTTGTTGAGAGGTAAATCTTCCAGGGATAACGTGATACGCTAAAAGCTTAACTAATTGCTGTTTATTAGCTGACTGCAAGAGATTATCAAGCGTGGTTTTGGGTAACTGTGCAAAAGCCGCGTCAGTGGGTGCAAATACAGTGTAAGGCCCTGGTGTGGTTAATTGATCGCTTAAACCTGCGGCTTGAACTGCCTTGACTAATGTTTGAAATTGTCCTTGGTTGGCTGCTGCGGTTGCTAGTTCGGCTAAATTGCGATTAGATGTAGTGGTGCTGTTAGGAGTGGGTGAAGTATTAGTAACTGTAGGAGTAGGCGATACAGGTGGAACGGTTGCTGTGTTTACAGGGGTTGAGGTAGCTTCTGGAAGGTTAGTTGTGGGAGTTTCTGTAGTTGGTTGGGCGCAGGCAGATAAGATGATCAGGCTACCCGCACCTAGAATATTAAACAATGCTTTAACTGCCAAACTGCTGTTTGCTGTCATGGCTTTGGTTTAATTTCATTGCAATAAAGATTTATTTACAATAGTCAATTTCTTTGTTTTAACCTTCCTCATCCCAATGGTGTAGTTTTTAGGGAAGGGAGCATTTAAAAATGAGAATGGGGCATGGGGTATTGGGCATGGGGCATTGGGCAAGCAGGAAGTGTGGGAGGGGTGGGAGGGGTGGGAGGATATAGAAGAAATCTTTCCCCTCTTTCTCCCCACACTCCCCACACTTCCCCATCTTCTTAGTCCCCAGTCCCCAGTCCCCAGTCCCCAATTCCTAGATATCTAAATCTGTTAGGTTGAGTTTAGAACCGTAGGTTTCGATGAATTCGCGTCTGGGTGCGACACGATCGCCCATTAAGATTGTAAAGATGCGATCGGCTTCGGCGGCATCTTCAATTTCTACTTGCTTGAGAGTGCGAGTTTGGGGATTCATGGTGGTGTCCCAAAGTTGTCCAGGCATCATTTCACCCAAACCTTTGAATCGTTGGATGGTGTAATTGGCGTTGGCTGGGAATTTGGCAATTATTTCTTGCAATTCGCGATCGCTGTAACAATATTCATGATTGCGTCCCCGTTCTACTTTATATAGTGGGGGGCAAGCAATGTAAATAAAGCCTTGTTCAATGAGCGATCGCTGATATCTATAGAAGAATGTCAGTAAAAGTGTGCGGATGTGCGCCCCATCTACGTCCGCGTCGGTCATGATGACAATCCGATGATAACGTAGTTGGGAAGCGTCGAATTCTTCACCTTTAACACCTAAACCCAAGGCTGTAATTAAGGCTTGAACTTCGTTGTTTTTATAGATTTTCGAGTCGTCAGTTTTCTCGATATTGAGGATTTTACCGCGTAAAGGTAGGATGGCTTGGGTGCGGCGATCGCGTCCTTGCTTTGCACTACCACCTGCTGAGTCGCCTTCCACAATAAATATCTCAGATTCTCCAGGGTCACGGGAGCTACAATCCGCTAATTTACCAGGTAATGGCGAAGATTCTAGTACAGATTTACGTCTGACTAACTCCCGTGCGTGGCGTGCTGCTTCTGCGGCTTTAAAAGCTTGAATGGCTTTATCTAAAATGGAGTCAGCAATACTGGGGTGAAATTCTAGGTATTCGGTTAAAACTTCCCCTACTAAGGAATCAACAATACCTCTAACTTCGGTGTTACCGAGTTTAGTTTTGGTTTGTCCTTCAAATTCGGGGTCTGGAACTTTTACGGAAATTACCGCCGTCAAACCTTCGCGGACGTGTTCACCACTGAGGTTAGATTCGTTTTCTTTAATTTTATTGCGTTTGCGAGCGATCGCATTTAAGGTTCTCGTTAAAACCGCTTTCAAACCTTCTAAGTGAGTTCCACCGTCAACAGTCCGAATATTGTTAGCAAAACCCAGGACGTTATCTGTATAAGCATCGGTACACCACTGTAAGGAAACTTCTATTTGAACGTTATTGCGTTCTCCCTGCACATAGATGATTTCCTCGTGCAGTGGTTGCTTCTCGCGGTTCATGTAAGCAATATATTCTTTGATCCCACCCTTATATTCGTAGGTTTCTACCTTGGGTGCATCGCTTTTGAGGAGTTCTAGACGGTTATCGGTGAAAGTGATTTTCACTCCCGCATTCAAATACGCCAATTCCCGTAATCGTGCTGCGAGGGTAATGTAATCAAACTCAGTACCAGTGGTAAAGATTTGATCATCTGGCTTGAATTTAACAGATGTCCCTGTTCTTGCTTCTTTATAAGACTTGGCGACGAGTTCCGTGACAGGAATACCCCTTTCATATCGCTGGGTGTGAACCTTTTTATCTCGCCAAACAGTAACTTCTACCAGTTCCGATAAAGCATTAACAACAGAAATCCCAACCCCGTGTAATCCCCCAGAAACCTTATAACCACCGCCGCCAAATTTACCGCCAGCGTGCAGCACAGTCAATACAGTTTCTAGAGCCGATTTCCCTGTACGTGAGTGAGTATCGGTAGGAATTCCCCGACCGTCATCTGTCACCGTCACTGAACCGTCAGCATTTAGATCCACCTCAATATGAGTACAGTAACCGGCTAAAGCTTCATCAATAGAGTTATCGACCACCTCATAAACTAAATGGTGGAGTCCTCGCGGGCCGGTAGAACCGATGTACATCCCCGGTCGTTTGCGGACGGCTTCCAGACCTTCCAGAACTTGAATCTGATCGGCACTGTAACTGCTCGTCATGAAAATTCTCCTGATGTGTGGGGTTGAAATCGCCCAAGGGCTATAAAGTCAAAACACACCAAAATTTTAACACAAAAGGCTTGATGGCGACTGTAGGGCAATTTTGTGAGAAGTTTATATAGGGGATGTATCCCCATAAGTTTTTTGAATTTATTCCTTGAATATTTCAAATTTCACAGATTTATAACATACACTAGGGGGTTTTGAGTAGAAAAGACAAAAAGCTTGTAGCGTCTGGTATGGGAAGTGGCAAAGGCTTCAAGATTTTAGCATAGTGTGGGGAATTGGGCAGGGGGCAGGGGAGCAGGGGAGACAAGGTAGACAAGGTAGAAGTAATGACTAATGACTAATGACTAACGACTATTGACTAACGACTATTGACTAATGACTAAACTAATCGTAATTTGTGGTGCTACGGCGACGGGGAAATCTGGATTGGCTTTGAATTTGGCGATGCGGTTGGGTTCTGTGATTCTCAGTGCTGATTCGCGTCAGGTTTATCGTGAGTTTAATATTGGAACGGCGAAACCAACGTTAACTGAACAAAAATCAGTTCCCCACTACTTGATAGATATCTGCGATCCCCAGGAAACAATGACGGTAGCAGACTATCAAGAACAGGCGCAAAATTTAATTAATTCTCTTGGTGTTTCTCCACTGCTACTTGTGGGGGGTACTGGCTTATATATTCGCTCGATTGTACAGGGGATGAAGATTCCTAAAGTTGCACCGCATTATGAATTGCGATCGCAGCTCGAATCCCTGGGACAAAATACACTCTATGGTATGTTGCAGCAAGTTGATCCCACAGCAGCTAAAAAAATTCATCCCCATGATCCTGTGCGGACTTTGCGAGCTTTAGAAGTATTTTATGTGACGGGAATTCCTATTTCTGAGCAGCAAGGAGAAAATCCCCCGACTTATCCCATTTTGCAAATTGGACTAGATTGTGATGTGGAAAACTTAGCACAACGTATTGCTAAACGTACTGCACAAATGATACAAGATGGCTTAGTAGAAGAAGTTGAATATTTATGTCAAAAATATGGTGCAGATTTACCTTTATTAAATACTTTAGGATATCAAGAAATTAAACAATATTTAAACAGAGAAATTTCTTTAGACGTAGCTAAAGAATTAACTATTTTACATACAAGGCAATTTGCTAAACGCCAACGTACTTGGTTTAGAGCTTATCCCCAAATTGAATGGTTTGATAATAATGATCCTAATTTATTGGATAATGTATTGCAGCGTGTAGATAAATTTATTAACTTTGATTGAATAAGATGTGATTCCAGAGTGTTTTTCATGAAAATGCAAATAAATACATTATTAAATATCTCAGTTTTATTGAATATTTTCTTTATTAGCTTAACTGCCTTTGTTATTTATAAGAGAGGAGGAGTATTATACATATATCAAAAGATAGATGAATTAATTCATAATCGTCATAAATATAACGCTTCAGCGTATTATCACCATAAAACCAGTCAATTTGAAATCTTAAGCCACTCCAATGACAATATTATTTTCTTGGGCGATAGTCTGACCGATGAGGGAGAATGGTTAGAATTATTTAATAATCCTCAAATTATCAATCGTGGAATTGGTGGAGATACGATAGAAGGAGTTCTAAATCGTATAGATAAAGTATTAGATTCAAAACCAGCGAAAATTTTCTTAATGATAGGTATTAATGATTTGGCATTTCAACATAAATCATTAACAGAAGTGCTAAATCTATACAAGGTTTTATTAACTAAAATTCAAGTTGTATCACCACAAACAAAAGTTATCATTCAAAGTCTTTTGCCTGTAAATAATGATAAAAGTTTCTTGTATGACAACGCTCTGATTATGAAATTTAATTCGCAGCTAAAAGAACTAGCAAAAGAGTTTAGTCATGAATACATAGATATATTTTCTTGCTTGTCTGACAATAAAAATCAGTTAGATCAAAAATATACCTTAGATGGGATTCATCTCAACGGTCAGGGGTATTTAAAATGGAAAGAAACAATTGCAAAATATATGGAAAATGACTAAAAAATTAGTATAATTTGGCAAATATTTGTAGCTAAAATAGCGCAGTTGGAAAGATAGTTGCTAGCTTCAGTGGATCAGTCCTAAGTTTTTCCCCACCGACTTACTGAGTTTTAGAGTTAAAATAATCAAGCCTTGGAAGACAGTCCAGTAGGCAGCCCCTAGCCCCGTAAACAAATACAATTCATTATATGAACGCTACACAAGAACAACTAAAGGCAAAACTAGAACAGGCTTTGATGGCTGCTTTTGGCGATGAGTACGCCGGAGTAGATCCGATTTTAGTTCCTGCTAGTAATCCTAAGTTTGGTGATTATCAAGCTAACGTGGCTTTATCGCTGAGTAAAAAATTAGGACAGCAACCAAGGGCGATCGCCTCTGCTATTGTGGCAAAATTGGATGTCTCGGAAATTTGCGAAACCCCAGAAATCGCCGGGCCTGGTTTTATTAATCTCAAACTGAAAACAGCATACTTAGAAGCACAACTTAACGCTATTCACGCAGATTCTAGGCTTGGTGTTCCTACCGCTAAACACCCACAACGGGAAATTGTTGATTTTTCCAGTCCGAATATTGCGAAAGAAATGCACGTCGGACACTTGCGTTCTACTATTATTGGTGATTGTATAGCCCGTATTTTGGAATTTCGCGGACATGATGTATTGCGGTTAAATCATGTGGGTGATTGGGGTACGCAATTTGGGATGTTAATTGCTTATTTGCGGGAAGTGTATCCAGAAGCATTAACCACTGCAAATGCTTTAGATATTGGTGATTTAGTGAGTTTTTACCGCCAAGCTAAACAACGGTTTGATGCAGATGAAGCCTTTCAAGAAACTGCACGCCAAGAAGTAGTGAAATTGCAAGCAGGCGCAGAAGATACGCTTCATGCTTGGAAATTATTGTGTGAACAATCACGCCAAGAATTTCAAGTAATTTATGATTTATTGAATATCAAATTAACTGAACGTGGCGAATCTTTTTATAACCCTTTACTTCCAGGAGTTCTAAAAGAGTTAGAAAAGTCTGGTTTATTAGTAGAAAATCAAGGCGCGCAATGCGTTTTCTTAGATGGATTTACTAACAGAGAAGGTGAACCTTTACCTTTAATTGTCAAGAAATCAGACGGTGGTTATAATTACGCCACAACAGATTTAGCTGCACTACGTTACCGCATAGAAAAAGACGAAGCTAAACGAATTATTTACGTTACTGATGCTGGACAAGCTAATCACTTTGCTCAGTTTTTCCAAGTAGCACGCAAAGCTGGATGGATTCCCGATAATGTGGAATTAGTTCATGTTCCCTTTGGTTTAGTATTAGGTGAAGACGGCAAGAAATTTAAAACCCGTTCTGGTGATACTGTAAGACTGCGGGATTTATTAGATGAAGCCGTGACTCGCGCGCGTACTGATTTAGAAGTAAGATTAAAAGCAGAAGAACGGGAAGAAACAGCCGAATTTATTGACACAGTAGCTGGGGTAGTTGGTATTAGTGCGGTGAAATATGCTGATTTAAGCCAAAACCGTACTAGTAACTATGTTTTCAGCTTTGATAAAATGCTGGATCTCAAAGGCAATACCGCGCCTTATATGTTGTATGCTTATGCTCGGATTCAAGGTATTAGCCGCAAAGGTGAAATTAACTTTGCAGAGTTAGGAAGCAATGCCAAGGTGATATTACAACATGAAACAGAATTTGCTCTGGCGAAATTCTTGTTGCAATTAGGTGAAGTGATTAGCACTGTGGAAGAAGATTTACTCCCTAATCGTTTATGTGAGTATCTTTATGAGCTAAGTAAAAAGTTTAATGTGTTTTATGACCGCAATCAAGGAGTACCTGTATTAAATGCAGAAGAACCACTGCGGACATCCCGCTTAGTGCTGTGTGATTTGACAGCCAGAACTTTGAAACTCGGTTTATCTTTGTTGGGGATTCAAGTATTAGAGAGAATGTAGGTTGAGAAAATGCGATCGCTTGCTGCTACATGGAGTATCCCCTAAACATTTTAGAATGAATCATGTAGGGCAGCGATCGCCTTTATTGATGAATCAATTTATCGCTCATCCTCTGTTCCCAGTCCCTAACCCCTGTTCTAAGAACTCACAGACTTGCTCTAATGAGTCTAAAACTTGGTAGGCTAAACATTTAATTTCTGGTGATGGTTTTTCTATATCGGGAATCATAATTGGGTACATTCCTGCGCTGAAAGCAGCTTCTATACCTACACATGAGTCCTCAAATACTAAGCACTCCACAGGTGCAATATTAATTCTGCGACTGGTTTCTAAATAGATATCTGGCGCAGGTTTCCCTTGAGCAACATCTTCACTGGTCACAATAGTAGTAAAGTATTGCAAAATGCCTGCATTGGTAAGACGGCGGATAGTGCGATGACGGGATGTCCCTGTAGCTAAGGCAATAACTATACCGAAATCATTTAACCAGCGCAGTAAATCTAATACACCTGCTTTTAATGGTAAACCTTCTTGAAGTTCTCGGCGATCGCCAATTTCAATTCGCTGTGCTGTCACTGACTCAAAGGGAAAACTACCCCCATATCGTTGTTTGAGAAATTTTTCCCGCCAAGATAAATCCCGCCCCACAAACTCAAAGTAAAAATCATCACTCATCAGATAGCCGTGACTAGCTAAAGCTTGCTTCCAAGCCCAGCGAGCAATGCTTTCTGTGTCAAACAGTAACCCATCCATGTCAAAAATAGCAGCGCGGATATTCGGTAGCACACTTAATCCTCTATTTACACCTTGACAACACTTAATTACAGCAGATAGGGAGTGAGATACAACCTTTAAAAATAGAATTCACACACCAAGAAAATCTAGCTCCTGTTCCCTGTTACTCCTATAAGTAAAACCACTGGAAAAAAACAACCTAAGTTAAGCAATGTAACAATACTAGAATTCAGTTCGTAGTAAGGACTTTAGTCCTTTTCTGTTCGCGGAGCGTCTCCGAGAGAGAACTAAAGTTCTCACTACAAACCTTTAATTATTTACCATGTTCTACTTACAAAATTATGCTCTTCATAGGCAAAAATAACTTTTATGCCTATTTATCAGCAAATCATAATTTAATTATGCACACCTATAGTAAGTCATTTAAGTACAAAAAGACCCCCGACTTTTTGAATTTGTCGGGGATCTTTGACTAAATATTTTCACCGAGAAAATCTGATTAACCAACAGAATCTAGATTGATCTTAACAACCTTATTCTTTTCTTCTTCCGCTTTCGGTAAAGTCAAATGCAAAATACCATCTTTGTAATCGGCTTTGACATTAGTATTTTGAATGCGTGCTGGTAGAGGAATTACACGTTGGAATTTACCATAGTGGAATTCACTCTTGATTTTACCTTTCTCTTCAGTCTTAGTTTGAGATTTCCGTTCACCGCTAATATATACAGCTTTATCGGTTACTTGCAAATCAATGTCTTTAGCTTCTACACCAGGAATTTCTAGTTTTAAGTAGACTGCATCATCTGTTTCTTGTAGTTCCGCAGCAGGAACTTTAGTTACAGTCCGATCTAAAATTGTTGTGGTTAACATATCTTCGTCAAAAATGTGATTGAGTTGACGTTGAATGGTGTTCAATTCTTGTAAAGGATTCCAGTGAATAAGTGCCATATGTTTCACTCCTATGAGAATTAAGTTGGTGTTTAACTGAATGTTTATTGTTTGATTTGTTCTCATCTTATTCAGGAATACTGTAGGTGTAAATTCGGTTTTTATCACCTGTATCATGATGATTACCGAACTCATCTAAACGTTACGGTAAACCCGTTATAGCTTGTTCGGTAAACCCTACAAATTTAGAAAAACAAGTCGTATCTCTATATATAGAGATACGACTTGTTTACAGAAATCACAGTTATTAAGTAAAGAAAATGGAAACTTACAGAGATATCATTAATTCATGTTTAATTAATTCTCTGTCATCTAAATAGCAGAACTACCTATTAAAACTTTCATACAGTAGAGATTGACTATAACAACGATATTCTTGTCAAAGATTCACAACACATATGTTAATCAATTGGATTTACTTAATGGCAGCAATATTGTTTGAGGTTTTAGGCACAACCTGCATGAAACTATCTGATGGTTTCAGAAACTTAATTCCTTCAATATTGATATTTGTATTTTATGGTTGTGGTTTTACTTTCTCTACTCTTTCCTTAGAGAAACTTGATGTGGGTGTAGCTTACTCAATTTGGTCGGGTTTAGGCACAATGTTAATTGCTAGCATTGGTATTATTTGGTTTCGTGAATCGATGTCCCTCACCAAATTTGTTTCTATTGCTTTAATTGTGATTGGTGTCATTGGCATTAATGCCAGCAAATAATACCAATTTTTACAATAAAAAAACCTCATTCATCCCAAATTGAACGAGGTAATAAACAGAGGAAATCAACAAGAGTTTATCTATTTAAAGTGCATATTCAGCACTGTTAAGTAGCAAGCAATGCCTCAAACCACAGCAGCAGACTTAATCTAGTCTGGCTGCTTTTTTTGGAGAGCAACCAGGATATGCTGCGCTAGATTGAAACAAGCGATCGCTTAACTGCCAACACTCTATCAAAACCCATCTAGCCTTTGTCGCCACTTTGACAAATTTTTTCGCTATAAAACTTCAACAATCTTTTTGTAGATATCACCAAAGATAGAAAATGTATAAAATTATTAAAGACTCCAGCAGTCTTGAGATGTGAAGCTGTAATAAAATAACGAAACCTACCCTTGGGGATTGGGGACTGGGGACTGGGGACTGGGAAGACAAGGTAGACAAGGTAGATTTGTTTTCTGATGCTCTATGCCCTGTTCCCTGTTCCCTGTTCCCTGTTTCCTAATGACTAATGACTAATAACTAATGACTATTGACTATTGACTAATAACTAATTAAAACAATGTCTCCATTCGGTATTGCTACCAGCCATCTTACTCACACCCTAGAAACAGGAGCAGCGAAGCTCTGGTTGTTGCTAGTGGGAGTCAACCAATACCAAGATGAGAGACTTCCCTCGCTGCGTTACTCGGCTGTTGACTGTCAAGGGTTAGCGGCGGCTTTAGCTGATGCAACACAAGGTTTTCCCCATAAACAAGAATGGGTTCATCACGATTTTGTCCCCCAACAGCCCCTATTATCTAAAGTCCGTGATAGTTTAAACCAAATCATCAGCACAGCCCAACCACAAGACACCATATTATTTTATTTCTCCGGTCACGGAATGCTAGAACCAAACTCCCAACAGGCGATTTTGTGTCTAGCAGATACCCAAACTGATGATTTACTCAATACAGGTTTAAGCTTACAAGAACTTTTGCAACTGTTAGGGAATAGTCAGGCACAAACTCAATTAGTTTGGCTAGATGCTTGTCATAGTGGTAGCCTCACTTTCAGAGGCGCAAGAGGCGATACCAGCCAGTCTGCTGTTCCTAACCCCACTCCTCAAATAGTGGAATTACTCCGCCATAGAGCCAAGCAAAGTAAAGGTTTTTACGCTTTACTATCTTGTGACACTAATCAACAGTCATGGGAATTCCCAGAATTGGGACACGGAGTATTTACCTATTATTTGATGCGGGGTTTACGAGGTGAGGCGGCGGATAATCAAGGTTTAATTGATGCAGACGGGCTTTATCGTTATGTTTATCACCAAACTAAACAATATATAGAACAAACTAACCAGCAATTACGCTTAATTAACCAACAAAATCGCACCAGAGGCGACAACAAACTTTATTCGGAATACCCCCTACAAACGCCTAAACGCATTGTGGAAGGAGTAGGTGAGATTATTTTAGGGGTGAAACCTGCATTACTGGAAGTTGCCGATAGCCGACAAGGGTTAATTGTAGAGGGATTAGCCACCAATCAGACTATTTTGGGGTTAAGTAAGCTATTACAGGCTGTGGGAGGTTTTGAAGTTGAGTATTGGCCGCGCACTCATACCAGCCAAGATTTACAGACGATAATTCAAACTTGTTTACACACCACAGAATTAGAAAAGCAAACTCAACCGCAAAACTTAGCCACGGTGCTGTTATATTTGCGGGGACGTTTAGCCACCACAGAAGCGGGAGAACCGATGATAGTGCTGGGAGAAGATACCCGCTTGAGTCGTTCTTGGTTAAGACAACAACTCAGACGTTCTCCCTACAACCAACAAATCATTATTTTAGATGTGCTGACTGATAGTCAAGGAACTGTCAAAGATTGGGTAGAAGACCTACAACTGGGCTTTGAGCAAGGACAATGTATTATAGCGGCGGCTTCATCACCAGAAAACTCCGAACAATTTGCCCAAGCTTTATACTCTACCTTGCAAGCAGCCCAAGCACAACCAAGTTTATCAGCTGCTAGCTGGATTAGCCAATTGCAACAAATTTGGACAGCAAATTTACTCCCTTTACAGATTTGGCTATCTGGTACTCAGGGAGTGATTGAAATTATTCCCACCCATACAAGTCATAGGAATAATCAGACACCAGCTAGTATTGATTTAGGCATTTGTCCTTACTTTGGATTACAAGCTTTTACGGAAGAAGATGCACAGTATTTCTACGGAAGGGAAACCCTCACCCAACAACTTATAGCTGAGTTAGAGAAAAAATCCTTTCTGGGGATAGTCGGGGCTTCTGGGAGTGGAAAATCTTCTTTAGTACAGGCGGGTGTGATGGCGCAACTGCGTCGAGGTAAAAAATTACTGGGAAGTCAAGATTGGTGGGTGAGAAGCTTTCGTCCTGGAAAACATCCTCTAGAAACTTTATCGCGCCGGATGGTAGATAGCGGAACTGAGCGAGAAAAAGCTTATCAGCAAATGCAATTAGAAGGGATTTTATATCAAGGTGCGGAAGGATTTACCCATTGGGTGCATCAGCGACCTGAACCAATGGTAGTTTTAGTAATCGACCAATTTGAAGAATTATTTACCTTAGCAGCTAGCGAAGACAGGCAAAGATTCCTCGAAATTGTCCTGGGAACAGTCGAGAAAATCCCAGAGAAGTTTAAGTTAATTATTACCCTACGGGCTGATTTTATTTCTCTTTGTTTGGAAGTCACAAAATTAGCTCAATTATTACAAAAATCTAGTGTTTTATTACCACCTTGCTTAACTAAAGAAGAATATCGCCGGATTATTATTCATCCGGCGGAACAAGTGGGTTTAACTGTAGAACCGGAGTTAGTAGAGGTACTATTACAGGAATTACATTACTCTCCTGGCTATTTACCATTATTGGAATTTGTTCTAGAACAATTATGGGAATATCGGGAATCTGGTGTAATTACCTTACAGGCTTATCAGCAACACTTGGGTGGAATAAAAGGGGCGTTAGAAAAGAAAGCCCAAGCAGTTTATGAAAGTTTAGAACCGGAAGTGCAAGAATGTGCTAGATGGATTTTTTTAGCCCTGACTCAGTTAGGAGAAGGAACTGAAGATACTAGGCGACGGGTAGGAAAATCAGAGTTAGTAGTGAATAAATATCCGGTGGCTTTGGTAGAGAGGACATTGCAGATATTGACGGCGGCTAAGTTGGTAGTGGTGAATGTGGAAGAGGGACAAGGGGGACAAGGTAGACAGGGGGGACAAGGAGAGGTTGCTACATTATTTAGTTCATCGCCTGTGACGATTGAGGTAGCCCATGAAATTATTATTCGTCACTGGTCAACGTTACGCTGGTGGTTGGAGGAAAATCGTAGTAGATTGCGATCGCTGCGTCAAATTGCACAAGCTGCTAATCTCTGGGTACAAAATGACCGTCAAGCCGACTTTCTTTTACAAGGTGTACGGTTAGCAGAAGCGGAAGAAATTTATATCAATTACACCGATGAACTATCTTTAGATGTCCAAAATTTTATTGCGGCTGGTTTACAAGCTAGGCGACAACAGCAACTCAAAGAACAAAATCGTCTCCGACAAGCACAACGGGCTGTAGCCATTATCAGCACCTTGGGGTTAACTGCTTTCGGTTTAGCTGTATTTGCTTACCAACAAACTCAAAAAGCCCAATTACAAGAAATTCAAGCCCTCAATTCCCTCGCGGCTAACTACTTGCTTTCTCATCAGCAATTAGAAGGGCTGTTAACCAGCGTCCAAGCAGGTAGGGAAGTACAGAAAATTAACCTGGGCTTTCCGCCAGCCGTCCGCAATCAAACTGCAACTATCTTGCAACAAGCTGTCTACACTACCCAAGAACGCAACCGTCTACTGCATAATTCATGGGTGATAAGCGTGAGTTTCTCCCCTGACGGAGAAATTCTAGCCTCTGCTAGTGCAGATAACACAATTCATCTGTGGCGCAGTGATGGCAAGTTACTCAATACTCTTACAGGTCATAGTGATGGGGTCAATAGTGTAGCTTTTTCCCCCGATGGGGAAATTTTGGCTTCTGCTAGTACCGACGGTACAATCAAACTCTGGAATCGTAGCGGTAAGCTACTCCATACCTTGCAAGGCCATACCCAGGGTGTCAATAGTGTAAGTTTTTCCCCAGATAGCCAAATGATAGTTTCTGGTAGTGCTGACAACACAGTGAAACTATGGAGTCGTGATGGTAGATTGATACTTTCTCTGCCTGGACATACTGGGGCTGTGAGTGCTGTTAGCTTTTCGCCAGAGGGCGACACCATCGCCTCAGCTAGCGATGACGGAACTATGAAACTGTGGAGTATTGACGGGAGAACATTAACAACTATACCCGCCCATACCAAGGAAGTAAACAGCATCAGCTTTAGTCCCGATGGTAAAACCATTGCGTCCGCTAGTGCCGACCACACAGTCAAACTCTGGAGTCGTGATGGTACTTTACTGAGAACCTTGGAAGGACATCAAGAAGGTGTGTGGCGAGTGATTTTTTCACCCGACGGACAGATGATAGCAACCGCCAGTGCTGATAAAAAAATCATCCTCTGGTCGCGAGATGGGAGTATTTTAGGAACATTTTTAGGACATACTCACGAAGTTAACAGCCTCAGTTTTAGTCCAGATAATCGGGTTTTGGCTTCGGCTAGTGATGACAACACCGTCCGACTTTGGAATTTAAATAGAACCATACCCAAAACTTTTTATGGACATAAGGGTAGTGTGAGTCATGTAAGTTTTATTAATAATGGTGATACTGTCATTTCCTTGAGTGCTGATAGCACCATGAAGTTTTGGAAATTAGACGGACAGATTACCAAAACCTTAATTTCGCCCATTCCTGATGTTACTAGTGTGAGTTTTAGTAGCGATCGCAATTTAGTCGCTTTAGCTAGCAATAGTCAAGGTATCCAAATTCGCAACCAAGACGGGACTTTACTCCGCACTCTGCAAAGTCCTAACCATTGGGTGACGACGATGAGTTTTAGTCCAGACAGTCAAATTCTCGCCTCTGGAAGTGCAGATAAAACAATTAAATTGTGGAGTGTGGATGGTCGTTTACTCCGGACTCTGTCTGGACATAACGGCTGGGTGACAGATATTAAATTTACTCCCGATGGGAAAAACATCATTTCCGCCAGTGCGGATAAAACCATCAAAATTTGGGATTTAAATGGTCAATTACTGCAAACTCTCAAAGGTCATAGTGCTAGCATCTGGAGTGTAGCTATTGCTGCTGATGGTAAAGTTATTGCTTCAGGTAGTCAAGATGCGACCGTAAAACTGTGGAGTATCGAAGGTCAACTGTTACACACCCTACAAGGACACACAGATTTAGTGTTGAATGTCAATTTTTCCCCCGATGGTAAAACTCTCGCTTCTGCTAGTGATGACGGCACTATTAAACTGTGGAATGTCACCAACGGAACTCTATTAACTACCTTCCAAGGACATCAAGGCAGTGTGAGGAGTGTGAATTTTAGTCCCAACGGTAAACTACTCGTCTCTGGAGGACAGGACACAACAGTTAAATTGTGGAATTTAGACGGGATAGAACTGCAAACTTTAGATGTAGATCAATTACTCAATCGAGCTTGCGATCGCCTTAACGATTATCTCACTACTAACGCTAGTGTGACTCCTGAAAATTATCAGTTGTGTTTCGGAGAGTAGGGAAGTAGAGGGCAGGGGGCAGGGGGCAGGGGAAGAAATAAAATAATTTGAAGATTTAAAACATCATAATTCCCCCTTCCCTACCAGGGAAGGGGGTTAGGGGGTTAGGTCTGGCGTTACTTGATTAATATCCAATCAAATGCAACACATCACGCAGGACACTGTAACCTGCTAAATCCCACAATAAATAGGCGAGAAAACCAATCATTGCTAACCGACCGTTCCAAATTTCTGATTGGGGTGTCCACCCAAACAAAAAGGCGTTGCGGTCTACACCGTTATAAGCATTAGCAACTGGTGGTAAATCTGTAGTAGAACGAGTTTCACGAGTTTCCATTTTAGTCTCCTAATTATTTAGTCTATTTAGGCTGTTTTGCTAACTTTTGTGATTGCTGAATGCACCAACACTACAAAATTTATCAACAGATTCAAACTCAAACACCTGCCAAAATTTAGCTGATTGATTTTGAATTTGGAACTTTGAATTAGTATTAGTAACCAATTAGGTGTAGGACATCGCGGAGGACGCTATAACCTGCTAAATCCCACAATAAGTAGGCGAGAAAGCCAATCATTGCTAACCGACCGTTCCAGATTTCTGATTGGGGTGTCCAACCAAATAAAAAGGCATTGCGATCGCGTCCGTTATACTCTGTAGCAATTGTTGGCAGACTACTACTGGAAGAACGTGTTTCCATTTTTTTACTCCAAACAATTTGTTACTTAACTTAACTTTAGCTAGCGATTAGGTGATTGCTTTCTGTCAATAGATACAATCTCTGCACACTTCTTGCGGACGATTAGTTGTAAGCTTTTTCTAGTATCAAATCCATCTTCTGGAGGTGATGGAAATTATATTTGTAAATAAATGTAAATCTCGGTGTGCAACTGTAATAAAGCCAGTTAATTACTAAAATAAATGATTCCTAGGAAATTCTTAAAAAAACAAGCTTTTTATTCTGAAATATTCAGGTTTATTTAGTTATTATTTGCTCATTTATTGAAAATAAACCCATATAAAAAATAAACTTCTATCTCGCGTCAGATATGCTTTCAATCTTTAGGGAGATGATTTTAGCTGTCAATTTTCAGGATTCTAATAATAACCAAAAATGTAGCCAATACCCATAAAGACATACTTAAACCATCATTGCTACTCACACACTAATTAACCAAATTTTCTAACCGACTAGTGCAAGGACATACAATGTTTTTTCAAAGTACAGATATCATTACGGCACTCTACAAGCCTCTATGGTGGGTGGCACAAGTCCCAATTGATCCTAATCCCTCTAGTGTGTCACCAGCGCAATTATCTTTGTTGACTTCGGGGCCACGCTTTTTTGTGGCTTTACTATCGGGCGTAATTTTAGCCTTTGCTTTCCAATTGGTATTAACTAATCTCTCTGTTGCGGCGGGGATTTCTTATTTGGGTCGTCCCTCTGATTCCGGTAGTGATTCGGAGGGCAGTTTTGGCGGTACAATTCGCAAAATTGGCACGGCTGTAGGACTTTGGACTTTAGTTTCTGTCACCATAGCCTTATTAATTGCCTCATTTCTCTCAGTCAAGTTAAGCCTTTTGGTATTTGACCCCAGATTGGGTGCAATTCTAGGTTTGGTGATTTGGGGTGCGTACTTTCTCTTATTGGTGTGGGTGAGTTCCACTACCGTTGGTTCATTAATTGGTTCGGTAGTTAATACCGCCACCTCTGGCTTTCAGGCGATTATGGGGACAGCTACCGCCGCCTTGGGTGCTAAAGCTGTGAATCAGCAAGTGGTCGCTACAGCTGAAGCCGCCGCCTCTGCGGTACGTCGAGAGTTAGGCAGCGCAATTGACCCTATCAGTATCAGAGAAAACATAGAAGATTATATTGAAAAGCTGCGTCCACCAGAATTAGACGTAACTCATATTCGTCGGGAATTTGAAAATTTACTCCAAGATCCACAACTCAGAGGAATTGCTGCTAGTTCTGATTTGCGTCATATTGACCGCCAAAAGTTTGTGGAATTAGTTAGCAGTCGTACAGACTTATCCAAGCGAGATGTTAACCGCATTGCTGACAGTTTATACAATGTGTGGCAACAGGTTATGGGTCAGCAACAACCAATGCAAGACAGCCTGAGTGAATTGGTAAACTATCTCAAAACTCTCCCAACAGGACAAACTAAAACCGATGAACTAAATGCCAAATTAGACAGGTTAATTGCAGAACTGCGTCCAGGTAAAGGTGAGGAACAAAAGGCAGCCCCAGGGCCAATTCAAAGTACACTACAACAGGGATTATCGGCTTTAACTGGGGTAGTTTTAGGACGGGCTGATTTATCTGATTTGGATGTGGAAACAATTTGGCAGGCTTTGACTACAGCCAAGGAAAAAGCTACAGCCCAAGCTGATAAATTGGGACTACCCACACCTTCGAGACCCTACAGCCCCATTCGCGCTGATGTGGAAAACTATCTACATACTACCTATGCTTGGCAATTGAGTGAAGAAAGAATTGCCGAAGAATTTCGGGATGTGATCTACGATCCAGCAGCCGACTCTGGAACAGTGCGGCGGGAAATAGAAAGACTCTCTCGCGAAGATTTTGCGAATATTCTTCAAGATAGGGGATTACTCACCCAAAGCCAAATTCAACATATTAGCGATCGCCTAGAAGCAGTCCGTCAAGAAGTATTATTACTGGTGACGGCGGAGGAAGAACGGGAAATATCTCAGGACTTAGAACGGCGAGTCGAGAGTTATTTACTAGTGACAGCTAAGGCTGATTTGACTCCAGAGGGAATTGAACGGGATTTTAAACCCCTGATTACAGACCCTGATGCAGACTATGAAACCATTTCTAGACGGTTGGCGATTCTTGACCGTCACGAAATGCAAAAAATCTTGCTGCAACGTAATGACCTTCAGTTTTATGAAATTGAGCGCGTTTTGGATGAAATCGACAAACAACGCGATCGCGCTTTGATAGAATCCAAAAACCTCGCAGAACAAGCCAAATATCAAGCTGAAACTCTCTGGTTAAATATCGAATCATATCTGCGTAACACCGATAAAGCCGAGTTAAACCCTGATGCCATTCGGGCTGACCTGAAAACCTTACTCGCCGACCCCCAAGCAGGTATTGCCGCCATCCGCGCTAGGTTGTCTCGGTTTGACCGTGATACCTTAGTAACATTACTGAGTCAACGGCAAGATATCAGCGAGGAACAAGCACAGCAAATTATCAACACAGTAGAAGACTCTTGGCACAGCATTCGCCATACACCCCAAGCCGTAGTTGACAAAGCCAAAGCACAATATGATTCTGTAACTACCACCATTGCCGATTACTTACGCAACACAGGTAAAACAGAACTCAACCCCGAAGGAATTCAACGGGACTTAAATCGACTGTTTGAAAATCCCAGTGAAGGGGTTGTGGCTTTGCGGCGGCGGTTGTCCCAAGTAGACAGAGATACCTTAGTGAAATTATTGAGTCAGCGTCAAGACTTGAGTGAAACCCAAGTTAATGAAGTCATTGACTCTGTGCAAACTTCCATTCGCAATATCGTGCGCGCACCCCGTCGCCTTGCTACCCGCACCCAACAAAGAGTGCAGAACTTCCAAACTTATCTGGAATCATATTTACGGTACACTGGCAAGGAAGAATTGAACCCAGAAGGCATCAAGCGGGATATACAATTACTTTTGCATGACCCAGCTGTGGGGATGGAAAGTTTAAGCGATCGCTTGTCACATTTCGACCGTTCTACAATTATCGCCCTGTTGAAAATTCGGGAAGACCTCAGTGACCAAGAAGCAGCACAAATTGCCGATAATATCATCGGTGTGCGTGATCAATTTGTGGAACAAGTGCGGAGTATTCAACGCCGGATTCAAGATGTGATTGACGGAATTTTTGCCAGAATTCGTAACTATCTCAATTCCTTAGAGCGTCCCGAACTCAACTATGATGGGATTAAACATGATATCCGTATAGTATTTGAAGACCCGCAGGCAGGATTTGAAGCGTTACGTGATCGCCTCTCATCCTTCAATCGTGAAACTCTCGTAGCCATCATGAGTTCCCGTGAAGATATTTCCGAAGCCGATGCTAATCGGATTATCGACCAAATTGAACGCGCCCGGAACACAGTCCTGCAACGTGCTGAACGCCTACAACACGAAGCCCAACGCCGTTTAGAAGAAGTCAAACACCAAGCCCAAAGACAAGCCGAAGAAACCCGCAAAGCCGCCGCTTCCGCCGCTTGGTGGTTATTCGCCACAGCAGTAGTATCTGCCATTTTCGCTGCTTTCGGAGGCGCGATCGCTGTTGTCTGGGTGTAGGTACTAAAATTGTCTCCGCTTAACGTCTTAGCCTCCTAAATATGGGAGGCTTTTCTATATAAACTGCAAGGGATTTACCAGGGACTTCCAGAAAATCAATTATCCAAATTACTTAGTTGATATTCTCTGTATCTCCCCTGTCCCCTATCTACAAAGTGATAGGATATTTTTTAAGTTAAAAACCTCTAATTGATGCCACCAAGAGATAATATCCATACCATTGTTAAACAAGCTATTATTAAAGATGGCTGGGAAATTACAGATGATCCCTTTGTCATATCTTATGGAGAACGATTTTTATTTGTAGATTTAGCGGCTAACGAAAGCTATATTTCAACGCAATTACCAGCAAAATTGATTGGGGCTAAACGTCAAAATAGTAGAATTGCAATTGAAATTAAAGAATTTCGAGGTCGGTCTGCGATCGCTGATTTAGAACAAGCGATTGGTCAATACATTCTCTATCAGCTATTACTCAATCAAGTAGATCCGGATCGTGTAATATATCTAGCAATTACAGATATCACCTATGAAGAAATATTCAGCGAACCAATTGGTCAACTTGTAATTAGTGAATTGCCCATGAGATTGCTAATCGTAGATACAGAGAAGGTAGAGGTTAAGCAATGGATACCAACACGAATTATCAGAACATCGTAAAACAAGTCATGCAAAAATATGCTAGACTCCGTCCTTCTCATGGAGAAATTAGACTAGAAACGGTATTTGATGACGTTCAAAGTCGTTATGCACTCATGCAGGTAGGATGGGACAGAGGAAGAAGAGTTAGAGGAAATTTAATTTATGCGACTATTCAAGATGGCAAAGTTTGGATTGAATATGATGGCATAGAAACTGGTATTACTCAAGATTTAATTAATCAAGGAATTCCAGAAGGAGATATTGTTTTAGCTTTTTTACAACAACAGGCTGTAACTTCTAGATGACAAAGAAAAAACACAGGAATAGAGAATCACAACTAATGACTAATGACTAATGACTAAACTAGCGATCGCTTCAATTAAAGCATCAGGATCGACAGGCTTAGATATGTGCATTTGAAATCCCGCCGTCATTGCTTGCTGTTGATTGATTTCTCCAGCATAAGCCGTCAGAGCGATCGCGGGAATAGTTCCGCCAAGTTCTGGTGGTAGTTGTCTTAATTGTCGCATCAACATATAACCATCTACTTCCGGCATCCCGATATCACTGATTAAAATATCTGGTAATGACTCAGATAGTTTTTCTAAAGCCTCGTGTGCTGACTTGACGGCGGTTACTTCAATGCCATAGTCTTCCAAAATAAAACTGACCAAATCTCTGATATCTGGTTCGTCATCTATTACCAAAACCTTTTTACCTGTCAGTATTGAAGACGGATGGTGAGTTGATAACGGTTGTTCTTCTTCATAACTCATGGGTTCATGTTTGTGTATCAGTGGTAAGTTGACTCTAAAGGTAGCACCCATTCCTTCCCCTGGACTAAATGCTTGCACACTCCCTCTGTGTAATTCTACAACTTGACGTGCGATCGCTAGTCCTAAACCTAAACCGCCAAATTTTCTGGTAGTGGTACTGTCAGCTTGGCGAAAGTAATCAAACACATAAGGAAGAAAAGCCGGTGCAATACCCTTACCTGTGTCACTGACTTGAATTTGCACTTGGTGATTCACTTCTGTGAGGTGAATGTTCACCCTACCACCAGGGGGTGTAAACTTCACAGCATTAGATAGTAAATTCCAGATTACCTGTTGCAGTCGATTGGGATCACCCATGACTTGACCTAAATTATGGTCAAGAACTGTCTCAATGAGAATAGACTTAGCCTCTGCTGCTAGTCGCACTGTTTCCACCGCCGCTTCCACTACCATGACTATACTGACTGGACACAAATTTAATGTCAATTTACCTTGTAGGATGCGGGAAACATCTAATAAATCTTCAATTAGTTGCGTTTGTAGTTTAGCATTGCGTTCGATGGTTTCTAGGGCTTGGTCAATAGTAGACTGATTAAACTGGCGGGAACGGAGTAATTTTGACCAACCTAAAATCGGATTGAGTGGTGTTCTGAGTTCGTGGGAAAGAACCGCTAAAAATTCATCTTTGATGCGGTTAGCAACCTCTGCTTCTTGGCGTGCTAATCTTTCTTGATGTAGTAAGCGATCGCGTTCTTGTTCTGCTTGCTTGCGTTGACTAATATCCAGCACAAACGCCACTCCTCTATCTTGGGAGTCATTGAGTAAAGCTATCCCTAACACCACTGCTACCCGTTTACCATCGTTGTGAATATATTCCTTTTCGTAAATTTGGGAAACACCATGAGTTTTAACTTGGGCGATCGCGCGATCGTCTAAATGACTATACTCAGGTGGGGTAAGTTCTCGCCAATCAATGCTACCCAAAGCGGCGAATTCTTCACGGGTATAGCCAGCCAATTTTAAATAAGCATCATTGGCCTCGGTAATCAAGCCATCAACAGTCCAAAAAGCCACCCCAATTAAATTAGATTCAAACAACCGCCGGAATCTAGCCTCACTGTGGCGTAAGGATTGTTCAATTTGCTTGTGCGCTGTAATGTTACGCGAAACCGTAATCACACCCTCAATACTTTGGTCAGCTTTACGTAGTGGAGTCAGAATATATTCATAGTATTGAGTCCCGTTTGCTGTGACATACGTACACTCATCTTTAATTGGTATACCCGTTGCGATGACCGTTTGAGATTGACTCTCTACTTTTTCTATGAGTTCTGGTGGTAAATCTAATTCTCTCACATTCTTTCCCACCATCTCTTCTGGACGCAAACCTAATACCGCCGCACCACCGTGACTAACGTACTGATATTCACCTGTACGATTAAAAATAAAAATGTGATCTACTGAAGTAGTAAGAATAGCATTTAAGATATTGGCTTGTTCTTGAATTTTGTTCACTAAATTCTGTGTATTTGCTGCTACTTGTTTACTTTCAGTAATATCCATACAAGTTCCAATCATCCTGATCGCTTGTCCCTGGTGATCAAAGAAAAATTTTCCCTTAGATGCAATCCAATGTACCGTTTGATCAGGCCAAACTATACGAAATTCATCACTATAAGGTGTTTTTTCTGCTTGAGTTTGGGCAATTTTCTGTATAACTCTTTCTCTATCTTCGCTATATAAACAAGCTAAAAAAGCATCACAAGTCCCATCAAAACTACCAGGAATTAAACCAAACAAAAGTTCATGATTTTCAGACCAGATAACTTTTTGAGTCGGGATATGCCAATCCCAAAAGCCCATATTTGCAGCTTCTAAAGCCAGTCTCAGCCGTTCTTCACTTTCTGGTTGTAATTCCTGACTAGCAACTCCACCATTAATTAATTGTAAAGGTGGCTGAACTCCGGTAGCTTTGATTTGTGCCTCAAGTAATGCTTGTCTGCGCTGATATTGTTTTTCTAATTTTTTTAATCTAGTAATTTTTTCTCGTATAGATATCAATTCTTGAGATAACTGACAGCCAATTTGGTCAACATTGGGTATTGACATAGGAAAATCCAAATCATAATGCGATATCAGTTTGGAGACATCGCATAAATCTGATTGAGTATGATTTTTCTACTATTAAAAATCAATCTCTCATCAGATATATAAAAAAACACTACTAAGGGATTAGGATGCCACGAAGCAAGTATCTAAAGTTAGATAAGTAGAACAAGGTAAATAATTAAAAGTTTATAGTCAAAACTTTAGTTCTCTCTAGTGAGACACTACGCGAACAGAAAAGGACTAAAGTCCTTACTACGAACTGAATTCATATTATTTTTACATTAATTAACATGGTTTGTTGTTTTCCGTCGTTCTATTGAGTTAAGATGTTACACCCATAAGTTGCATAATTTAATTAGTCGATAAAAGCTGTAAACTCTCTCCCTTGCGCCCTGCCCCCTGCCCCCTTGCAAATATTAATATGCAATTTAAAAGTACAACAGCTTATTCAGTTTCTCTCCTGCTGTCTCTGCTTTCCTCCCATGCCCAATATCCCAAACCTATGGCAAGATTGGAATCAGATTGCAATGCACTTGACTAGGTACACTGGATGCTAGGAAACACACTTGTGGGAAGATACCAAATTATTAGCCACTTGGGAGGAGGGGGATTTGGTGAAACTTTTGTGGCTTGTGATACCCATTTGCCTGGTTCACCTAAGTGTGTTGTGAAAAAACTCCAACCCCAGTCGAAAGATCCTCATACTTTAGGAATTGCAAGGCGATTATTTGATACAGAAGCCCAGGTACTCTATAAATTAGGCAAACACGATCGCATTCCGCAACTTTTGGCTTACTTTGAGGATAACGCGGAGTTTTATCTAGTACAGGAGTTGATTCCAGGGTACAATCTCTCCCAAGAAATCGCCACAGGACTTACCTATTCTCAAGCGGAAGTCACCGCACTGTTAGCAGAAATTCTGACCATTTTGGAATTTGTGCATGAGCAAAATGTCATTCACCGTGATATCAACCCCCGTAATATTTTACGGCGTGAGGATGGTAAATTAGTTTTGATTGATTTTGGTGCGGTGAAACAAATTACAACCCAAATCATCAATACCGCAGGTGAACCGAAATCCACTGTAGTTATTGGGACACCTGGATATATTCCTGGTGAACAAGCACAAGGTAATCCCAAATTTAGCAGTGATATCTATGCAGTGGGAATACTTGCTATTCAAGCACTCACAGGTTTATCAGCTTTGCAAATTGAGCAAGATCCCGAAACTAATGAAATTATCTGGCGTAATCAAGCTACAGTTTCCTCAGACTTTGCTAACTTGATTGATAAAATGGTTTGTTATGATTTTCGTCAACGTTATTCCACAGCTACGTCCGCTTTATCTGCACTTAAGGAATTAACCCAATCAGTATCTAATACTTTACCTGTAACCCCTACTCTACCACCCCAGAAAACATCTTTTTTTTCGCATCGAAAAGGTATATTCCTGAAAATTTTATTTGCAATTTTATTAACGGGTTTAACTGGTGTAGCTGCAACCTATGTAATTAATAATGTCAATATTAATAATGCCATAGAACTTTCTAAACAAGGTAACACATTATTTGAATTGCAACGCTATCAAGATGCTCTGAATGCTTATCGCCAAGCCACCACCATGAAACCAGATTATCCACAAGCTTGGTATGGACAAGCTAGAACTCTGGCGAAATTAGAGAAATATCAAGAAGCATTGACAGCCTATGATAAAGCTATTCAAATTTTACCAGATTACCCAGAAGCTTGGAGTGGTAGAGGTTTTGCCTTACAAAAATTACAGCGACACCAAGAAGCGATCGCCTCTTTTGATAAGGCTTTAAAACTTAATCAAAATTCTCCCGAAATCTGGAGTGCTAAGGGTGAAACCTTCAGTATATTAAAACAGTATGATAATGCTATTAATGCTTATAATAAGGCGTTAGAATTAAAAGCAGACGATTATGTGACTTGGTATAATAAGGGTTTAGCCCTCCAAAATTTAAAACAATATGATGAAGCGATCGCAGCTTATAATAAAGCCGTAGAAATCAAACCTAATTATGTTAGTGCTTGGTACAATTTAGGCAATTCTCAAGTTAACTTGAGACGTTATGAAGATGCCATTAAAGCCTATGATAAAGCGGTACAATATAACGCCAATTATGAAGCAGCTTGGTTATCAAAAGGGAATAGCTTAATTACCTTACAACGTTATCCAGAAGCAATTGAAACATTTAACCAAATCTTGAAAATCAACTCTAATAATTATCAAGCTTGGTATGGTAAAGGCTGGTCATTACATCAAAACCAAAATTACACCGAAGCCATAGAAGCTTATAATCGAGCCGCCAAAATTCAACCCAAGAATTATCAAGTTTGGTATAGTTTAGGCAACTCTCAATATAACTTACAAAAATACGAAGATGCGATCGCATCCTATAGCCAAGCCGTACGCTACAAACCCAATCATTACGAAAGCTGGTATAGTCGCGGTAACGCCTTGTATAGTTTGCAACGTTACAAAGAAGCGATCGCATCCTATGATCAAGCAATAAAATACAAGCCAAACGACCAGCCCGCAATCAGAGCGCGCAATGAAGCACAATTACAACTAGATGCTGCCACACCCCAGCCTATAGTATTACCCACTATGCCCACTCCGCAGTTTACGATGCCTACACCGGAGGGTTGAGGGGTGTGGGGAATTGGGCATTGGGCATGGGGCATTGGGCATTGGGCATGGGAGACAAGGTAGACGAAGTAATGAGTAATGAGTAATGAGTAATGAGTGCTGTTAGCGGTAGCGCGGCGTTTAGCCGATGCTGAGTGCTGACTAATGACTAATGACTAATGACTAATGACTAATGACTAATGACTATTCCACATTCAAAATTTTTGGTACTTTAAAGAAATCGCCTTCTTGCTCTGGTGCATTGTTGAGAATAGCTTCTCTTTCAGGATAGGGCTGTAATTCATCTTCTCTTGTCACGTTGCTGACATCAATAGCCCGTGTTGTAGGCGGAACATTGGTGACATCCAACTCACTCAACTGCTCTACATATTCCAAAATACTACCTAGCTGAGTAGTAAATTGTTGTTCTTCTTCGGGAGTTAATTCTAAACGCGCCAGCAAAGCAACTTTACGAACTTGTTCCTGATCAATCATGATTAATTTCAGCGTTGAGGGTGAATGGTTGATATTTGACGTCAGTTCGATGACCTCTCCCCAACCCCTCTCCGCATCGGAGAGGGGCTTAAATATCTTTTAAAGATCAAGGAGAAAAAAGTTTTTAAGCCTCTCTCCTTGCAGGGGAGCCAGTGCGTTGCGGGGGTTTCCCCAGTTGTAGCAACTGGCGTGAGAGGTTTGGAGAGGGGTTTTTAAAATTTGTCGAACTCACGTAATATTTAGTAGTCATATTAAAGCGAAAACCACGGTAACGCCAACCGATGGCATAATTATTTCTCGGCAAAGTCAATGTCATACTTCCACCAGTGATTAAACTGCTCCCAGAACACTTACAAACCATTCAACGTCACGCTGAAAGCACTTACCCAGAGGAGTGTTGTGGGTTAATTTTAGGCTATGTCATTGGGAGTGTGAAAACTGTAGTTGAGGTGATACCCACAGCCAATGTTTGGAATAGCGAAGCAGAAAAATTTGCTGAGAATAGTAACACCCACAGCACCGAACGAAGATATGCGATCGCTCCCGAAATCATGTTACAAGTACAAAAATCAGCACGGGAGCGTGCCTTAAATATCATTAGTATCTATCATTCTCATCCCAATTATCCCGCCGTTCCCTCAGAATGCGATCGCTTGTATGCTTGGCCAGGATATTCATACATCATAGTTTCCGTTCAAAACGGTGTAGCCAGTGAAATCAACAGTTGGACTCTTGACGAAAATCATCAATTTCAAACCGAGATAATTCAGCACTAGAGGCTAGCAATGGAGACTAAGAAGACTTTCCCAATGCCCCATGCCCCATATTCCTGATAACATAATCTCAATACTTAAAATAAAACACAGACATCATTTTTCGATACAATCAATATTCCGCGCGTCTTCATTCAAACTGCTATGCTTAATCCCAATCTGGATTTAAAAAATAATAATAATCAATTAAAAACCTTTGCCATACAATAACTACTGTATTCTAATACTAGAAAAATACTAGCAATGTACAGTAAGCAAGAATCCAGCAAGCAAACAGATGTGAGGTTAGGAGTTGACAAAGGTTCTCTACGATTGCAGTTTAACAGTCGTGTCTCTCAACAGTTTTACGGAAAAAGACAAAAATATATAGGACTGGGAAGAAGTGATACAAATGATAATAGAAATTGGGCTGAAGGAATAACACGACGAATTCAAAAAGATATTGATTACCAGAATGGTATTAATTTTGACCCTACTTTAAACAAGTATCTTGAACTCAAGAGCAATGTTGTAAATCTTCCAGGTAGCCTTCCAATTCCTACACTTAAAGAACTTTGGGAAGAGTATGTAAATTGGAAGGTTGACACCAAGCAGATATCAAACGGTACACGCATAGGAAGATATGAAGGAAGTTTTGTTTACTTGCTAAAAAACTATTTAAATAAACCACTTACAGAAGAATTAGCCCAAACAATAATAGATGATCTGTGTGCTAGACGCACTAATTCTGATTCAATTGGTAAACTATTTAGTGCTTTAAGTTCAATGTCCCAAAGAGCCATAAATAACGGCACACTAAAAAAAGATTATTTTGCAGAAATAAAGAAATTTTATAAACCACAAAAAAAGTCAAAACAACTACAGGAAGAAGAAGATTGTAGAGCATATACAATCAAAGAAAGGAATTTGATCATCAACTCTTTTTATTCTTCTCAAAAACCATCATTCAGACAATTAGCAGAATTAATAGAATTTCTATTTCTTACAGGTTGTAGACCTGGAGAAGCTTTTGCTCTTGAGTGGAGACATATTAATTTAGACAAGGGCTGGATACGTTTTGAAGATGCTTATAGTTCTGTTAGCAAAGAAATTAAAGAAACAAAAACTAATGTTATTCGCATCTTTAAGTTCAAGAAAAATTCTCGTTTAGCTATGTTAATAGATAGGTTGAACACAGCTAATAAGAACTGTTCTGGTACAGATTTGTTGTTTACAAAACTAAATGGTAAACGAGTTTCATTAGATACCTTAGCTGGAGTTTGGGATAAAAAATACAGTGAAGGAAGAGTTTATAACGGAATTGTCACAACATTAGTTAATGAGGGGAAACTTCAATATCTTAAACCCTACTCAACTCGACACACCTTTATCAGTATTCAAGCTAATAATGGTACAGACCTAGCATTATTAGCTGATGTTTGTGGAACAAGTGTAGATAAGATAATGAAACATTATTTACAACCAGATAAGCAAAGAGAATTAGCGGATATATAACTTTTGTGTGAGTGAGTTGGGTTATCGTCACTGGTCGGAATGGAAAGGGTGAGGTTAAGGGTACAAGCTTAAAATGCGTAAGGTTAGGGGTCAAAGATGTGCTACCTAGTAGTAAACTAGAATATTACTAGCCAAAAAGCTACGACACAAAGCGTTTAAAACTGCTTTAATGCTTAAATTACTATTTTGGTACTAGAAATACTAGATTAAACGCTGAAAGTATTGGTATACGATATGTCGCTTAATCCCAATCTGGATGAGATCCAGTTGACCAAAGATGATTACGAACGCTACTCTCGTCACCTAATTTTGCCAGAGGTGGGAGTAGATGGGCAAAAACGCCTGAAAGCTGCCAGTGTATTATGTATCGGTACAGGTGGGCTAGGTTCACCACTACTGTTATATTTAGCAGCCGCAGGTATCGGTCGCATCGGTATTGTTGACTTCGATGTTGTAGATACTTCCAACCTCCAGCGTCAAGTTATTCATGGGACATCCTGGGTAGGTAAACCCAAAATTGAATCTGCAAAAAACCGCATTCATGAGATTAACCCCTATTGTCAGGTGGATCTCTACGAAACTCGCTTAAGTTCCGAAAATGCCCTAGATATCGTGAAAGATTACGATATCGTGGTGGATGGCACAGATAATTTCCCCACCAGATATCTAGTTAACGATGCTTGCGTATTGTTAAACAAACCCAACGTTTACGGTTCAATCTTCCGCTTTGAAGGACAAGCAACAGTATTTAACTACGAAGGTGGGCCGAACTACCGCGACTTATACCCAGAACCACCACCACCAGGAATGGTTCCTTCCTGTGCAGAAGGTGGTGTATTAGGGATTCTGCCAGGGATTATTGGTGTCATTCAAGCCACAGAAACCGTCAAAATTATTCTGGGGAATGGCAATACATTAAGCGGCAGATTGTTGCTGTACAATGCCCTAGATATGAAATTCCGAGAGTTAAAACTGCGTCCCAACCCAGTGCGCCCAGTAATTGAAAAGCTGATAGACTACGAACAATTTTGCGGTATTCCCCAAGCCAAAGCAGCCGAGGCGCAACAGCAGCAAGATATTCAAGAAATGACTGTAACTCAGTTGAAGGAATTACTTGATAGTGGTGCAAAGGATTTTGTGCTACTAGATGTGCGTAACCCCAACGAGTACGACATTGCCAAAATTCCTGGTTCAGTATTAGTACCTTTACCAGAAATTGAAAATGGTAATGGTGTAGCCAAAGTCAAAGAAATACTCAACGGTCATCGCTTAATTGCTCATTGTAAAATGGGCGGGCGATCGGCTAAAGCTCTAGCTATCCTCAAGGATGCGGGAATTGTCGGTACAAATGTTAAAGGTGGTATCACCGCTTGGAGTCGGGAAGTAGATCCTTCCGTTCCTGAATACTAAATGGGGAATTGGTGCAGGGGGCAGGGGGCAAGGGGGCGAAAAATTCCCCATTTCTCCCTGCACCCTGCCCTCTACCTCTTATGTCCCCAGTCCCTACTGAATCTCTAACAAACTGATTGCCCGTTCTAGATGATCTTTAGCATTGTATAAGGCGATTAATTTTTGCTGACCATACTTTTCAGGATGATTAATTGATTTACCTTCCAGGGAAATTCTGATGAGTGCGGACTGTTCTGTAGTGGGTGTTCCCATTTCTTCTAATGCACTACCTACCGCTTGATAACTAACAAAAGTAGGGAATTTTAAGCCTCTGCCATCTTCTAGTTGCTTTAATGCTAGTGCAGGAAAAGCCATTAAGGTTGTGATGTATGCGGTCTTGTAACCTGGATTCCCTGTTGGTTTTAATCCATAGCGGTTACAAAGCATTTTTAGTTGGGGAATGGTTAACAGTTCTAGTTCAGTGCGACTAAAAAGCATAAAATAAGTATTGCCCTTTGTAAAAGTGGTATCGGTGGTGTACCAGTTTCCAGCTTGTTACCACCACCGTTTAAAAACTCTATACCGTTGGTTTCATCGGATTCAAGCGTTATTTATATTTCTATACAATGTCAAACCGCAAAGGTAAACCAGAAAATTTCGGTAATCAACCAAGTAAAGAATTAACAGAACAATTAAGTTTCCGTGTCACTAAAGACATGAAAGATGCGGTGAAAGCACAAGAAGATCCTCCAGAGTTTTGCAGGAGGGCAATACAGAAGGCTTTAGATGAAGAATCTGGTTAAAAGTTATACTCAAGAAAATTTTTCTGGCTTGATTGCATTATTGATTCAATAATGTAGATTGATAGGCGCATCGATTAGATTTATTTTTAAATTTCTTGGGATAATGTCAAACCCTAAAGGTAAACCAGAGAATTTTGGAAATCAGGAGAGTAGAGAGTTAACAGACAACCTAAGTTTTCGCGTCACTAAAGAGATGAAAGACGCAGTGAAGGCAAAAGATGATCCTTCGGAATTTTGCAGGAGGGCAATACAGAAGGCTTTAGATGAAGAATCTAGTTAAAAGTTATACTAAATAAAATTTTTTCGGCTTGACTGAATGTGGGTTCGATCCCCCTAAATCCCCCTTAAAAAGGGGGACTTTGATTTTTTTCTTGTTCCCCCCTTTTTTCAAGGGGGGTTAGGGGGGATCAAAACGATACTGGGTCAGATGTTAATACTTGTGTTTACACGTAGCCTTGCAGGGGAGAATTACCCTGTGGGTAGGCTTACGCCATCATAAGAGAAGCAAGTTATGGAGAGGGGTCTTTAGTTTCCAAACATCCTCGCAGGGAAATTAGGCAAAAACACTATAATTTAACCTAAGCCTAATTTATCCTACTCCTGAGCGCGAAAATGTCAGAGGTATCTTTCAAGCTTTTCTTTTCTTACTCTCACAAGGATGAAACTCTACGGGATGAATTAGCTAAACACCTGACTATATTAGAATATCAGCGTGTAATATCAAGCTGGCATGACCGCAAGATACTACCTGGGCAAGAATGGGATCATCAAATTAACGACAATTTAAATACAGCCGACATTATTCTGTTGCTTGTCAGTTCCGACTTCCTTTTTTCTAGGTATTGTTGGGATGTGGAAGTTAAAAGGGCAATAGAACGCCATGACAAAGGTGAAGCTTGTGTAATTCCGGTGATTTTGCGGAGTGTTGATTGGGCTGGCGCGCCATTTGCTAGATTACAAGCTTTACCTAAAAATGCTAAACCTGTCAAATCTTGGACTGATCAAGATGAGGCTTTTACAGATGTAGCTAGAGGTATCCGCGCTGTGGTGGAAGAACTTAAGCAGAAACGCCAACGCAAACGGGAAGAGACTGAGAGACAAAGACAGGAAACTGAGGCTTTACGAAGACAAAGAGAACAGGAAGAAGCAGAAAAGCTAAAGCGAGAACAACAGGCTGAAATACGACGACAAGAAGCCGAAAGACTAAAACGCGAACAAGAAGAAGCGGAAAAACTACGTCAAAATGAATTAGCCTCAGAAAAAGGTGTAGATTATACGAAATTGCGCGACCTACTAGCAGCAAAAAAATGGAAGGAAGCAGACTATGAAACCTATCTGGTAATGCTTCAGGTAGTAGGGCGTAAGGATGGAGATTGGATTAGAAGTGAAGAATTATTAAACTTTCCCTGTACTGACCTCCGTACCATTGACCGCCTGTGGGTAAAATATAGCAATGGACATTTTGGCTTCAGTGTTCAAAAAGAAATCTACTTAAGCGTTGGTGGTAAACCAGACGGTCAGTATTACAAAGAAGCCTGGGAAAAATTTGGCGATCGCGTAGGATGGAGAGTGAAAGGAAACTGGATAGATTATAGTCAAGTAACTTTTGATACATTCTTCTCTAGAGGACACCTCCCGTTATTGGCTAGGGGGGGGTTGGTAGGGTTAGGGGGCGTTAAGTGGGGTGTTCTTTTCTCTCGCATCCAGACTTGTAAACTGTAACATCTAAAACAATTCGCAATTCGCAGTTCGCAATTCGCAATTTTCTAAATTAAAAGACATTTAATTGAGTGTGAGTAAGAATGTTATCAACTCAGATTTAAATGTATGAATCAAAATATTGGTATTAGCGAGAGAACAAAAGCCTTAGCAATCAGGATAGTTAAAGCTTGTAGTTTTTTAGATGAAAAACCTGGAGTGTATCGAACATTATCAAAACAACTGCTACGTAGCGGTACTTCCATTGGTGCAAATGTCAGAGAAGCCCAATCTGCTCAATCCGATAAAGATTTTCTTCACAAATTAGAGATTGCACTTAAAGAAGAAAGAGAAACTGAATATTGGCTCGAAATATTAATCGAATCAGAATTAGTTGAAAAAAATAAATTTGAACCTCTTCTGCAAGAAACCAAAGAAATTGGCAAAATTCTAGTTGCTTCTACCAGAAAAATCAAAGATAAAATTAATGGCAAACTATCTATTTAATTGCGTTAGCGTAGCTGGACGTTATACCAATTCGCAATTCGCAATTCGCAATTCGCAATTCGCAATTGATAAATCCTGACTTGACAGAGGCTTTTGGGTTTGTATCTCTATCAGAATTTTAGTGAATTGGTATTAGTCCATTACGAATTGTAAAAAAAACTTCTATTTAATTTACAAATAAAGCCCCAAAATCTCTGTATCTTAGACTTAATACCAATTCACAAAAACCTTGATACAGACATAAACACTAAAAGCTTTGCTGCATCTAAGTTTTTTAATTGCGAATTGCGAATTGCGAATTGCGAATTGGTATAGGGGAATTATTGATCACGCTTTAAATGAATATTGCCAAACCACAATTTAATATTTTATGGGTGCAAGTGTGGACATTAGCAGCATTGCAAGGAGCAATTACCATCTGTTGGGTAATTTATAATGCTTACGTACCGCAACTTTTAACCCAATTTGGTTTTCCCGCATCCTTCGCATTGGTTGTTTTAATTATCGAAAACGCCTTGGCTGTAATTTTAGAACCTCTCATGGGTGGACTGTCAGACAAAGCCAAGGAACGGGTAGGTAGTAGATTTTTGTTGATATCGGCGGGTGTGATTATGTCCGCCACATTATTTATAGCAATTCCTAGTATTGTAACTTTTGTCCCGCCGACTGAGGTTTGGCGATCGCTCCTCCCTTTTACATTAATAGCATGGGCGATCGCCATGACTATCTTTCGCTCACCGGCTATAGCTTTATTAATTAAATATTCTCTCCCTGCCGAGTTACCGTTAGCGTTTAGTGTTGTCACATTAACAGGGGGAATAATTGGGGCGTTTCGGGGTGTGGTGAATCAGTTTATTTTGGGTTTAGGGCCGATTTTCACCTTTGCGATCGCTTCCTTTGTATTATTAGCGGTAACAGCAGCACTACGTATAGTTACCCCTCCTGATAAGCCAGTTGACGAACATCACGCAGCAATCAACCCCATACCTTGGTCAGAACTCAGTTTAATTTTGGGTGCTGGCTTTGGAATTGGTTGGGGTTCTCGCTTACTCATGGATGTTGTGAGTAAAAATTTACAAGCGCAATTTGGGCAGAATGATTGGTTAATGGTGGCGGTAGGAATTGCGATCGCTTTTGCCTCTCCTCCTGCTGGTTGGGTTGCCACTAAAATAGGTAATAGTCGCGCTATTTTAATTGGTATTGGTTTAACTATTATTTCTCTACTATTAATAGTTTTCGCAGGTTTACCAGTTGCTTTGATATTAATAATTATCGTAGGCTTTAGTTTAATTATTAACGGCACAATTCCCTTTGCTTTAGAATTAATGCCCCAACGTTGGTCAGGCTTAGGAATAGGAATGTACTTCGGGGGATTTTCATTAGCCATGAGTTTATTCGGCGTATTCCTTCCCCAACCCCAAAGCATTACACCCCTCATAGGTGCAGTAGGGACGACTTTAGCCTTTTTACTAGCAGGTGGGTGTGTTATCGCTAGTGGTAGCAATAAAGTTGATTAAAACCTAAGTTTCTCAATTGTGTTAGCCTAGCAAGGCAGAGCATTGTTGTGAATTCTCATTAGTACCAAGTTGCAGAGGATAGTTTGCATACTGGTGACAGACATCGCCTCACCTATAAGTCGTGATAGAAAGAATTATGAACTTTTACCTAAAGTCTGTGAATCATATGATGTAATACAGTTATGATTCTTTGAATACTAAAACTACTTACAAAGTCTAAATTTATTGTCTATAAATGTTTACAAACTGTTTCTTAGCCTTGAAATTGTGGATCAGGTTATTAGGAGAGATCCGATTCATTGGCAGACATCAATGTACCTCATTCTAATTCCATCTCATCACTATCTACTAACATATTGGGACTGCAATTATGGCGACTTTATTTGAAAAACTTGGCGGTGATGCTGCTGTTGACTTAGCTGTTGACAAATTCTATGAGCGAGTCTTGCAGGATGACCGCATCAAGCACTTTTTTGCTGATGTGGATATGGAGAAGCAACGCGCACATCAGAAAGCTTTTCTAACTTATGCCTTTGGTGGAACTGATAAGTATAACGGTCGCTATATGCGAGAAGCTCACAAAGATTTGGTGGAAAAACAAGGTTTAAGCAGCGAACATTTTGATGCGGTTGCAGAGGATTTGATGGAAACCTTGAAGGAGATGGGAGTTTCTCAGGAGCTACTAGCAGAAGTTGCTGCGGTAGCTGCTGCACCGCAACACAAGAAAGATGTCCTAAATCAGTAAGAGGTTATCTAAATCATTTTGCATTTATGCAACACCTGAAAAAAGCTTTTCCCAATCAATGACAGGCGGCCTTGTTCCCTTATTAACTAGTTCAAAAACTTGGTTGGTAGCAGAGGGATAAAAAATAGACTCAACACAAGCAGCCGCCACATCAATTCTACTGGCATCACCGACTAGAGTATCACCCTTATCAATGACCACATCTAACTTACCGCCTGTAGTAGCCTTCAGTAAAGTATTGAGATCATAGGAAGTATAAGGGCCATCAATCAAACGGCCAGGACGAATAATTGTATAAGGTAATCCCGAATTGATAATTGCTTGCTCACCCTTTTGTTTAGCATCCAGCACACCAAAGCCATTGAGAATGCTAAAAGGTACTTGATTTTTGCGAAGAATCCCCACAGATGAGACAAAAACGAACCTTTTCAGATGGCTTGGCGCAACATTGACTAAATTACTCACACCTTCAGCATCGACTTTTGCGGGGGTATTTTTCGCCGCAGTTTCTCTGTAGTCAGCATCCAGAAAAATTTTCACCCAATCAATTAAGTTAGGTTGCGGGTTAAAATCCCATCTCTCAGAAGGAAAAGCAGTAGTTCCCGTACAACAAATGATATGAGTGGCATTCTCTACTGCGGCGGTAAGTGTGCTGAGGTTGCGGATATCTCCAACCGCAGTTTCCACCTTGTCATCAAACATAGTTGTAGCTTTTTGGGTATTTCTTGTTAGGATGCGTACTTTAACACCTTTCTGTAAAAGTTTTCCTACTACCAGCTGTCCAACTCCACCTGTTGCACCAACGACTAAGACCAAATCCTGCTCTGTTACAAAAGTCATAATTGCCCCAAAGATTACCTATTGCTAATCTACTCAAAAATGAGATGATGCGGTTTGCCACCATAGGAACATATTTAGGCTCAAATGCTGATGTGTATCGCCAACTGGGTATCAAAATCAAAAGCCCGGCGTTAAACACCAGGCTTTTGACAATTGTAAAGGGGGTATATTCCCCAGGGGTTCAATATAAAGTTTCTGTATAAATCGTTGTACTTAGCTGTACTAATAGGTAATACCACTGCATTTTAGTCATTTCCGGAAAAATGCCAAAGTTTTTTGAGAAAATCAATCCAGGAATCTACCGATAGTATAAGCCCGTAGATTAGAGAATAGAGAAGTATTTTAGTGATTTACCGCATTCTTACTGATGAATAATCTATCTGGTAGCTGGCAAGAGTGGCTAACTGTGTCTATTTATCTGAGTTTGACAGTGTTTGTCATGTGGTGCGTATTCACCACCCAGAGGAAATGAGGAATGGGGAATGGGGCATTGGGCATTGGGAGACAAGTAGGAGATCAGAAAAACTGTTCCCTGTTCCCTGTTCCCTAATGACTAATGACTAATGACTAATGACTATTGACCATTGACTATTGACTAATTTTTTTTTGTTAAAATACGAACTTGTTCAATGGAATTCTTTCAGCAATATCTTGTAATATTCACCCCCAGCAGTGAAAATACTCCATCCCAGTAGAGGTGATGGATTTTATCAAACAGGATATAAAATCAAAATCAAAAATAAACAGCAATCAGTGTATTGGAAAATTATGTGAGGATGAACTCATGAAATATGGCATAGATATGGGTCACAATTGCCCACCAGATACAGGAGCTAGAGGTATCAGATTTGAAGATAATTTAACTATAGATGTTGGTACCAAAGTGGCCTCTAAGTTACAGGCTTTAGGTCACGAAGTAGTGTTATGTAAGCCGGATAAAGCTGCTTCAGTTAGAGATTCCCTCTCACAAAGATGCAATAGAGCTAATACTTCTAGAGTCGAAGTTTTTGTTTCTATCCATTTCAATGCCTTTAATGGACAGGCCAATGGTGTAGAAGTATTTGCAACTAGCGACTCAGGCAGAAGAATTGCTCAACCTGTATTAGATGAAATAGTTAAATTAGGATATTTTAATCGTGGAGTAAAAAACGGTTCTCACCTATTTGTTTTGCGAAATACTAATATGCCTGCAATTCTGGTGGAATGTTGCTTCATAGATTCTCAAAAGGATATGAATCTATTTAATTCTGAAGCAACTGCTGACGCTATTGTTAAAGGCTTGACTGGTAAATTACCTACAGTAGCTGTAAATGCTGTTCCAGATGAAGAACAAAATATAGATACTAGTGTAATGAGGCTACAAAAGTCTTTAAATAGGCTCAAAGTTACTGATAAAAACGGTAAAGCACTAGTAGAAAATAATCAACTTAATCCTGAAACTAAATTCGCGATCGAAAGATTTCAGAAGATAGTGGGCATAGAACAAACAGGAATTGTGGGAGAAACTACCTGGAATATTATTAATCAAATTCTCGCCAAACGTATCCTGAGACCTAATCATGCTGGAGGCCCTGTAGTCAGATATTTACAACACCGTATAGGTGTTGAGATTGACGGCATTTTTGGCCCACAAACAGAAGCAGCCGTGAAGAAATTTCAAAGACAGTATGGTTTATTGGCTGATGCTATCGTTGGGCCAATAACCTGGCAGAAATTAATTGGTTAGTTGATAGTGTATCTTGTTTTAGTAAGGAACTATCTGGACTTTTAGAGGCTAGATATGAGGGTGTACCTGCTATTAAGAAGCAACCACTTAACTATAGGATTCCTACTTGATTTTTGAACAGATACTTAGACAAGGCAAATTGCAGTGTGGATTTTCCTCCTGCAATATTGCCTTTGTGTTAGCAGCGAGAGTACAGCACATATAGCAATACGAAGACACGTTAAGACGTAAGATGTTAGGGATGAAAGCAAATAAATGATATATGCCAGCCCCCTACAGTTATGATCTACGTATAAAAGCGATAGAAGCAGTGAAACGAGGAGAACGGAAAGTAGATGTGTGTCGGATATTTGACATTAGCCGGAACACCTTAGACCTATGGTTAAAACGAGAAGAAGAAACAGGGGACTGTCAGGCGAACGTTAATTTTCAAAAAGGTAGTGGTCATAAAATTACTGACTGGGAAAGATTTAGTAAATTTGTTCAACAGTATGGGGACAAAACTCAAGGTCAAATGGCACAGTTGTGGGGAGACAATGTAACACAGCAAAACATCAGTGATGCCCTTCAAAAGATGGGCATTAGTCGGAAAAAAAAACTTACGGCTACCAACAAAGAGATGAAAAAAAACGCCAAGAATTTCAGCAGAGACTGAAAACTAAACAGCCACATCAGATTGTGTATGTAGATGAAGCAGGGATAGATAATCGGGAAGAATATCCCTATGGTTATTGTGAGATTGGACAGCGTTTTCATAGTCTTAAATCCGGAAGGCGTACTCAACGAGTCAGTTGGATTGCCGCCCTCAAAGAAGGCAAAGTTTTTGCGCCCATGACTTTTGAGGGTTCTTGTAACCGCGATTTATTTGAGATGTGGTTAGAGCAGTGTCTACTGCCACAGTTGCAACCAGGTGATGTAATTGTCATTGACAATGCAACTTTTCATCGTTCTCAACTCATCAATGAAATTGTGGCAGAAGCTCAATGTGAAATCTGGTATCTGCCCACATATTCCCCCGATTTTAACAAAATTGAACGTTGGTGGTTTGTACTCAAAAACTGGATGAGGCAACGGTGGGATGAATTTGAAGCATTTCGTGATTGTGTAGATGCTGCATTTAAGCAATGTCCTAACGTATGTTCGTAGTGCTATACTTCTAGTTCACGGCTTTAGATATTTCGACTACAATAAAACCTCGCAGGGTTGGGATGAGCCTTCCATAACTTTTCCCCATATTAGGAAAATTAGCTACTAATTTACATTTCCGGCGAATGTCATCAAAAAGCTGAGACGCTGCTTTTGGGTTAATACGAGCAATATATTCACAAATTTCATCTAAGTCTTGAATTTCTGCATCTGAAAGCGAATAATTATTCATCCAGAGGACTTCTCAGCAATTAAACGAATTTTCTCTTGTAATCTGTCAAATACAGCTTCGCCATCAGTTACTTTTCCTTAGCAATTTGTTCAGTTCCTACAGCAATTTTTTGTCGTAAATCTTCAATTCGCCGCTCTCTTTCTTATAGCATTTTAAATGCTTCATTTATGACATCATCTACACTAGCGAATCTGCCACTTGCAAGCTGTGCCTGAATAAATTGCTCTAGTTCCGGTTTAATTTGGATGTACATACTGTTTAACTCTATATAATTAATACTCTTATCTTTGTTCTAGCAACATTGCCACCTCAAAAGCAATTCTGATTTCTAGCTACCTCGCTTGTGTTAATTTCCTAAAAAACTTTTACTGCAATTCGCGCCACTTTGCTTAAAAAAAAGGTGGGTATAAACTACCCACCTTAAAACTCAAGAGAATATTCTGTTGCGATTAACCCAACAATTTTTTAGCTGTAGCTAACACATTATCGACGCTAAAGCCAAATTTCTCCAAGCAAACGCCGCCAGGAGCAGAAGCACCGAAACGGTCAATGGTTACGGTGTCGCCTTCAGTACCGATGTACTTGTGCCAACCAAAACTGCTAGCAGCTTCTACTGCTATACGCTTGGTGACTGCTTTAGGTAGAACAGATTCTTTGTAAGCTGCGTCTTGGGCTTCAAATAAATCCCAAGCAGGTAAGGAAACAACACGAACTTTCTTACCTTCGGCTGTGAGTTTCTCAGCAGCAGTTACACAGAGGCTCAATTCTGAACCAGTACCAATCAAAATTAAGTCTGGTGTACCTTCAGAATCTACTAATACGTATCCACCCTTAGCTACGTTATCAATAGATGTACCTGCCAAGTTGGGGACGTTTTGACGAGTCAATGCCAACAAAGTAGGATCATTTTGTTTTGCTCTTTCAATGGCTACTTTGTAAGCACCAGATGTTTCGTTACCATCAGCAGGACGAATCACTGTCAAGTTAGGAATAGCGCGGAGAGAAGCTAGGGTTTCGATGGGTTGGTGGGTGGGGCCGTCTTCACCTTGACCGATGGAGTCGTGGGTCATTACCCAAATTGAGCCAGCTAGAGACAAGGCTGATAAGCGGATAGCAGCCCGCATATAGTCAGTGAAGATGAGGAAGGTAGCACCGTAAGGAATTAACCCTGAACCATGTAACGCAATACCGTTACAGATTGCACCCATTGCGTGTTCGCGCACGCCGAAGTGGATGTTGGGGTTTTGGTATTGTCCTTTTTGGAAGTCACCTTTACCTTTGATTTCGGTTAAGTTGGAGTGGGTTAAGTCAGCCGAACCACCAATGAGTTCGGGAACAACCGCCGCCAATTTGTTCAAGCAGGTTTCGGAGTGCTTCCGGGTGGGAACGCCTTTATCTTCGGGGGTGTAGGTTGGTAGTACCTTATCCCAGCCATCAGCGAGTTTGCCACTCAGGTAACGCTCAAATTCAGCCGCTTCTTGGGGATATTTAGCTTTGTAGTCTGCGAAGGCTTTGCTCCATTCGGTTTCGTAGCCTGCACCGCGTTCTACGGCTTTGCGGGTGTGGTTGAGGACATCTTGAGGAATAACAAAGGGTTCATGTTCCCAAGCGAGGTTTTGACGGGTCAATGCGACTTCATCTGTACCCAAAGCAGCACCGTGAATACCAGCAGTGTTAGCTTTGTTGGGAGAACCATAACCGATGGTGGTTGTCACCTTAATCATGGTGGGTTTGTCGGTGACAGCTTTCGCTTCTTCAATTGCTTTAGCGATCGCATCTAAATCGGTGTTACCGTCTTTAACGTGGAGGACGTGCCAACCGTAAGCTTCAAACCGCTTAGAAACATCTTCGGTAAAGGCTACATCTGTAGAACCATCAATAGAGATGTGGTTGTCGTCGTACAGGGCGATGAGTTTACCTAAGCCCAAGTGTCCAGCCAAAGAAGCAGCTTCACCGGAAACGCCTTCCATGTTACAACCATCACCTAAAATTACGTAGGTGTAATGGTCAACAATTTTGGCATCGGGCTTGTTGAACTTAGCTGCGAGGTGAGCTTCAGCAATAGCCAAACCTACGCCATTGGCAATACCTTGACCTAGAGGGCCTGTGGTCACTTCCACGCCTGCGGTCATGAAGTTTTCAGGGTGTCCAGGGGTTTTGGATTCCCATTGACGGAATTGTTTAATATCTTCGATGGATACGCTGTCAAAGCCAGTCAAATAGAGCAGGGCATACTGCAACATCGAGCCATGACCGGCAGACAAGACAAAGCGATCGCGGTTAAACCACTTGGGGTTTTTGGGATTGTACCGCATAAAGCGATCCCAGAGTACGAAAGCCATCGGAGCTGCGCCCATCGGCAGTCCTGGGTGTCCAGATTTTGCCTTTTCTATAGCATCAACAGCTAAGAAACGGATGGAATTAATACAAAGTTCTTCGAGGGATTGGGTTGCAACAGCCATGATCTCTTATTTTTAACGACGGGTTAGCACTCGTGGAGCTAGTCTTATTGGGGTACTTTTTAACAGTTATCAGTGATCAATTATCAGTTATCAGCAATCAATTTTATTGTGATAACTGTTAACCCTTACGGGTGACGCTCCTGCGTCGCTAACGCTGCGCTAACGATAGTTGCTTGCCGAGGCAAGGCGACAGGAACGCACTATCTCACTGTTTACTGTTAACTGATTCAGCTTCCCCTGCGGTATCATCATCCCATTCCCGATTGTGCATAGACAAGCGGGTTATCCTGAGTTTTTGGTAATTAATCAAGCCAAAAATTCGGTCAAGTTGAACTCTTGGCTAGTGGTGGAATGACATTTACGATACTGTTGTGATTGTGATTACAGGATAGCTGACAAAGGTTAAATTTTCTGCTTCGATGTGAGAATTGAGAACTGGAAAGTTAGGAGCAAGAATTCAGAACTCAGGAGTCAGGATGCAGAATAGAAAAATTCAAGATTTCTGAATTCTGGATTCTTCATTCATATTTAGGATGATGAGCAACTTAATTACTCAAATTATCCCTTAATTTTTGAATTATTCTGTCCCCTGATTTCTGAATTCTGAATTTTTTTGAGTGGTGAGTGCTGAGTAGTGTTAGCGGTAGCGGGGCGTTTAGCCCGTGCTGAGTGATGAGTAAAAGATAGTAACCTTTGTCTTTTTCAGATCCCCTGCGCCTCTGCCCCCCTGCCTCTATCCTCAGCCTCCTAAGAGACGTACTTTCTAAAAGCGAGGGTGACATTATGACCGCCAAATCCGAAGGAATTGGACAGGGCAACGTCAACCTTTTGTTTGCGGCTAGTGTGAGGTACGTAGTCTAAATCACAATCTGGGTCAGGGTTTTCGATGTTGATGGTGGGTGGAACTTGATCATTGGCAATGGCCAGGACTGTGGCTACCGCTTCAATTCCACCAGAACCGCCTAAAAGGTGTCCTGTCATGGATTTAGTGGAACTGACAGTGATTTTGTAAGCATGATCACCCAAAACTTTTTTAATGGCAGCAGTTTCAGTGGAGTCGTTGGCGGGGGTACTTGTGCCGTGGGCATTGATATAACTGACTTGTTCTGGGGTGATGCCTGCGTCTTTTAATGCCAGGCTAATGGCTCTAGCTGCTCCTTCACCTCCAGGAACTGGAGAAGTGATATGGTAGGCATCACAGGTCATGCCATAACCCACGATTTCGGCATAAATACGTGCGCCACGACTTAAAGCGTGTTGTAATTCCTCCAAAATCAGAATTCCCGCACCTTCGCCCATGACAAATCCATCGCGATCGCGATCAAAGGGACGACAAGCATGAGTTGGGTCATCATTGCGAGTAGAAAGGGCGCGCGCCGCAGCAAAACCAGCTACAGATAAGGGGGTAATCGCCGCTTCACACCCACCGCAAATCATCGCTTGGGCGTAACCACCTTGAATCATGCGAAACGCGTCTCCCACGGCATTAGAACCAGCAGCACAAGCCGTTACAGTACAGTTATTTGGCCCTTTTGCGCCGGTGTGAATTGCTGTCAATCCTGCCGCCATATTAGCAATCATCATGGGGATCATGAATGGGCTACAGCGATCAGGCCCTCGGTTGAGGTAGATGGTTTGTTGGTCTTCCATCACCTTAATACCACCCACACCAGAACCAATAATAACTCCTACCTGTTCGGCGTTGAGTTCATTGATAACTAACTGGGCATCAGCAAGTGCTTGTTTGGCGGCTGCGACTCCAAATTGGGAAAATCGATCCATCCGCTTGGCTTCTTTACGATCCATGTATTCCTGTGGATCGAAATTTTTTACCTCACCTGCAATGCGGCAATCATGACTAGAGGCATCAAATGCGGTGATGTAGTCAATGCCATTGCGTGCGCTGATCAATCCTTCCCAATACTCCGCAGGTGTGTTACCAATAGGTGTAATCGCGCCAACACCCGTGACAACAACGCGTTTACGATTATAATCTGTCATGACTCAGTATAAAGATGGCGAGAAAGTTGCAAAAAGAGTAATGAGTAATGAGTGCTGAGTTACCAAACTTCTGATGCCTGCGGCAAGCCGAAGGCAGCATCTAGGGAGGAAACCTCCGTTCAAAGTTCTTGCTGAGTGCTGAATTCTGCTAGTGTATGGAGTTCCGAGTTGGAAATCTGACTCATGACTCATAACTCATGACTCAGCACTCACGACTCAGCACTTTCTTAAGCAGATGCGGCAACTTTACTGTTGATGTAATCCACTGCTTCTTGAACGGTTGTGATTTTTTCGGCGGCTTCATCGGGAATTTCGATGTCAAATTCTTCTTCCAAAGCCATAACTAATTCCACTGTATCTAAGGAATCTGCCCCTAGATCATTGGCAAAATTTGCCTGTGGTGTGATTTTTTCCTCTTCTACACTGAGTTGGTCGGCAACAATTGCCTTGACTTTTTCAAATGTCTCTGTTTGACTCATAAGATAAAATTCCTTACCAGTTGCTACTGTCTGCTCTTTATGGGTGACATGGTTTTGAGCATATACATCTTATCGGAAAGCGCGATCGCCCGTATACGTCCCTGTCCAAAATTGGAATAGAGTAAGGCTCTGAAATTTTGCTTGTTACCAATTCTTACTAGATTTCTGGAAGAATGTCCAAAAAAAATACATTCCCTCTTCAGTATCTAGAGGCGAGGAGTGATAAAACAGTTATCATCGGGGCAATTGCCTGAAACAAACCTTATTTTTATGCTATCTCAGACACTAAAATATGCTTACTTCCCTGGTTGTGTAGCTCAAGGTGCTTGCGGGGAACTATATCAGTCAACTCAAGCTCTCACCCAAGCTTTGGGCATTGAATTAATTGAATTAAAAAAAGCTGCTTGTTGCGGATCAGGCACATTTAAAGAAGATTCTCAGCTGTTAGAAGATACAGTAAATGCCAGAAATATTGCTTTAGCGGAAGCATTAAATTTACCCCTACTCACTCACTGTAGTACCTGTCAGGGTGTGATTGGTCACGTTAATGAACGCTTGCAAGAGTTTCATACCAGTAATCCTGAATATATTCAGCAAGTTAACGGCTTTTTACACAAGGAAGGTTGTCTACCTTATCGCGGTAGTACAGAAGTTAAACATCTGCTCTACGCACTAGTTAGCGATTATGGTTTAGAAAAAATCAGCCAACGTGTAACTCGTAAGTTATCCGGTTTAAAATGTGCCGCCTTTTACGGCTGTTATCTCCTCCGCGCCCAAAAATCCGTACCTGAAAAAGACCGATATAACCCAGAAGCAATGGAAAATCTGTTTCGGGCTGTAGGTGCAACCCCAATTTATTATCATGGTCGCACCCAATGTTGTGGCTGGCCTCTTTCTAGTTACGCTACTACCCAATCCTTTCAAATGGCTGGGATGCACATTCAAGAAGCCATAGCAGCCGGTGCTGACTGTTTAGTAACCCCTTGTCCTCTGTGTCATCTAAATTTAGACTCCCGTCAACCAGAAGTAGAAAAAGTGATTGGCAAAAAATTAGGTTTGCCAGTATTACATTTACCCCAATTAATTGCTTTAGCTTTAGGAGTTAGTCCCCAAGAATTAGGTTTAGAAAGACATATTGTGTCTACTAAGCCAGTGTTAGAAAAATTGGGACATGGGGTATAGAAGAGGAATTGGAGCAGGGTGCAGGGTGCAGGGGGAAGAAGAATTTCCCCATTTCTCCCTGCATCCTGCCCCTTTGCCTTCTGCATCCTACCCCCCATTCCCCTTAAACTGACGTTGTAGTTGTCTGAAGAATTGATACATTTCTGGCAGATGCTTGGAAAGTGCAGCCACTTTCAGGTAAGTCTTGTGGGGAACAGCAGGAGTACCGGAGACTATTTCCCCTGGTTGGACATCGTGGGGAATGCCGGTTTGTGCTGATGCGATCGCACCATCACCAATTTTGGCTTCGTTGGCAACACCCACTTGTCCGGCTAGAATGACACGATTGCCTAATGTGACACCGCCAGCCATACCCGTTTGAGCTGCGATCGCACAACCTTGACCAATTTGGCAACCATGACCAACCTGTACTAAATTATCAATTTTGGTATCACTGCCAATTCTCGTTTCTCCGACGGCTGGACGATCAATTGTGGTGTTACAGCCAATATCAACGCGGTCTTCTAATACTACGTAGCCGGACTGTTCCATTTTAACCCAGCCAGTGCGGGTGGGAACAAAGCCAAAGCCTTCGCCGCCGATGACTGCACCGCTATGAATGATACAATCTGCACCGATGTGAGAGCGTTCTTCGATGGTGCAGTTAGCGTGTATGATGGTGCGATCGCCTATTTTGACATCAGGGTAAATCACGACGTTGGGGTGAATAATTACACTATTACCAATTTCTACCCCTTCCTGAACTACCGTATGGGGGCCAATATAGACATCTTCACCGATTTTGGCTGTGGGATGAATGACTGCTGTGGGATGAATGTCAGGTTTAGGGGTGTATGGTTTATAGAAGATAGCGATCGCTTGAGCAAATAATAATCTTGGTTGTTTTGTCCCTAACCAAACTATTCCTCGCTCTTGTGCTTGTGCTTGTATTGTGGAGTCATCCGGCAAAATTAATGCACTAGCATTAGTTGTACTGATAAACCCTGCATATTTTGACCCCTCCACGTAGCTAATAGTACCGCTTTTAGCTTCATCAATCGCTGCTACACCGCTAATTTCTGGATTATGGTCAGGATTGCCTATTAAACTATGGCTAGTGACCAGATCACCGAGTTGGGCTACAATTTCGCTAAATTTCATTTTCGCGTATTTAGATTTAGTAGTATTCTCTACAAAAATCAGATTATACCTACTAAATCAACTCCTGCGGATTTGATTTAATTATCCGGCAATACTTGATACACGTTTTCCTATGAGATTGTAAATCATATTTCTGATTTTGTTATAGCCTTGAATCCCAAAAACTCTTACTAAAATTATCGCTGCACCCAAAACTAAATAATTACGTAAAGAACTTAATTGAGGATATCGCTGCACAGCCTTTTGGCGAAAATCCTTAGCTTGTTGATAATCTCCACTTTGCAAAGCTTTCCATGCAATACGCAAATTCGCAAAACCATAAATGCGATTTTCTAAACTTTTTAAATCTTCAACAGATAAATATTCTGGAGCGTGAGCAAAACTTTTATCAAAAATCAAATTATAATTCTGCTCCATAATTCTCCAATTTTTAGAGCGATTATTGGGATGGGAACGATAATATACTAATGTTTCATTGATGACTTGAAACTGATAACGAGAAGCAACCCTCACCCACATTTCCCAATCTTGGGCATAAGCTAAACGATGATCAAAAACACCGACTTTTTCAAAACAAATGCGGCGCACCATCGGATTACTACCACACTCAATAATGTTATGTTCTAGAATGATTTCCCAAACACGACCTTCAGCATTATTCTTGCGAACTTTATTGCCAATATTACCTTGAGAGTCAATTGAACCCACCCAACTATAAACTAAGCCTATTGTGGGATTTTCATCCAAAATATTCACTTGTTTTTCTAGCTTATTTTCAGCCCAAATATCATCAGCATCAAGAAAAGCTATATATTCTCCTTGCGCTTGATTGATACCATGATTGCGCGCAGCCGCAGGCCCCTGATTTTCTTGGGAGATTAATTTGACTCTGATATCGGTAACTTGAGTAAACCAATCTATAATCCCATCAGAACTACCATCATTAATAATGATGACCTCATAATCATTAAAGGTCTGTTGTAAAACACTTTGTAAAGTAGTTGGCAAAAATGTCATCGCATTATAAGCAGGAATAATTACAGAAACTTTTGGCATAAATATTACTCTCAAAATTATGAATTTTTTAGTTATAGGAATCAATTTGATTCTTGAGTAACCGCGTAGTGGTATGTCAAGGCTAAAATAGTGCGAAAAAATTGTAGGTTGGGTTGACGTTAAGAAACACAACATTGTTTATAGCGTTGGGTTTCGCAAAGCCTCAACCCAACCTACGCCTAAATATTTGAACTATTTTAGTCTAGATACGCCACTACATAATAAGTAGCCGTCATGAACTGCGTACACAAGAAAACATGAAAAAGTCTTTCCCTTACACCTCTATACCCCTACACCCCTTTTTCAAGTCAGAACGGTGTAAATAATTAAAGGTTTGTAGTGAGGACTTTAGTCCTCTCTTAAGGACTAAAGTCCTTACTACGAACTAAATTCAGTTTTTTTTACATTACTTTACATAGTTTGGTTTTTTCAAGTCGTTCTACTTACTGTCCGCCATTAAATATTAGTCAGTGTTTGTTTTATTTTTTGAGCAATGGCTGGCCAATTTAATTCCTCTTTCACTTTTTTTCTAGCATTTTCTGACATAAATTCTAAAGTCTGACTATCAGACAATAAATTAATCATTTGCTTTGCTAAAACTTCTGGTGTGGGTTGAGAAATTACCAAACCATTGATTTCATGTTCAATAATTTCAGGCATTCCATCTTGATTAGAGACAATACAAGGAATCCCATAATTCATCGCCTCAACTAAAAATAGACCTAGAGGTTCACAACGTGCAGGTGAAACTACTAAATCTGTGTTGAGGAAAATTCTTTGCATTTCAGTAGGCGACGAAATATATCCAGGGTTATCTACACCATTTTCATTAATCGATAAAATATCACCTACTATCACTAACTTAGCTTCAGGAATCACTTGTTTTACTTGTTTAAATGCCTCTATTAGTAAATCTCCGCCTTTGCGGAAAAAATCGTATCCATTGAATAGGATTTGTTTGCTACCAAATTTCTTTTCACCTTGATATGGCTCAAAGAAGTTACCACCAGAATGTAAAACTGTAATTTTATCAGAATTAATGCCATAATCTTGTTCTAAAGAATATTTGACTTTATGGCTTTTAGTAAAAATGTGGAGAGCTTTTGTATAGGTTTGATGCTCACAGTCCAGCCAAGCTTGAAATTCTTTTTCTGTGGGGAAAGGGGCCCATTGAATCCAATTTTTTCTGGCGAGAGTCATTGTATAGTCTAAATATGTCACATAAGGAATATCAAACTTATCCCAACAGGGACTAAACATCCCATAGAGATGAAAAATTAAATCAGGATGATAACCACCCTTAATAATTTTCTGTTCTAGTTGGCGTGAGCTATTGATAAAGGTTTTGGCATTCTTACGGAAATATCCTGTTCTTTTGATGTTTAAAAATGGCAGTTTTATCTGAATAAAGTTAGCAATATCTTTTAATAATCTCCAACTATAAATACTATTGACTGACAAAGATTCAATGCTATCGTAATCATCAGACATTGCTTGGAATAAAAATTTCATGCGACTGATCATAAATTTGTCGCCTGTAACTAAAATCTTTTTAATATTCATATCTCTGCCGAATTTAGGGAATAGATTTGCATTGCACTGTAGGAATCAAATTAGATTCCTAACATTATTTTTGTAGTCAGGGGACGAAGAAGGGGTAAGAAGGCATAAACTTTTACCTAGCTTCGCAGAAATCGCACAGGAGTCTGATAGTTTTTAGTATCTGAGGGGGGAGTTTGATTCCAATCCCAACCGACGACTGATAAAGATAGCCACCAATAAAAGAAAAGGGTCGTGTGTTTCCAAATATTGTCTGTAAACATTCCCAGCAGGATAGCTGATAATAAGGCGATGAGAATAAAACAAAAATTCTGCTGTGAGCTATTTTTTGGGGATGTAAACATAATGTGTACAAGGCGATAAACTTGAGCAGCTATTAAGGACAAAAATGTCATAAATCCTACTATTCCGCCCTCGACTAAAGCACGCAGATAATCATTGTGAGCTTCATTTTGTAAAACTGTGACATAGGAAGCAGTGCTAAGACCATAACCAAATAAGGGGGCATTTTTCCAAGCTTCCCAAATAAAATGCCATTGGGCAATTCTCCAGTTAAAACTATTGCCATCTGTCCACGATAATAAAATCGCTCGCCACATATCCATATGGGGATTTAGCAGTGGTGTATCGGACAGTGAACCAAGACGTTCTCGACCAAAATCTGTACTGGTAAAAAGAAGAATTACTAATCCTAAAAGTAAAATTCCCCCCATTAAATTGAGTAAATTTAATTTGGGGGCAATCATGACAAAGACAAACACAAATAACATTGCTGTCATTGTCAAGGCCTTAGTGCTGACGAAAAATACCGTCAAGATAGCTAATAAAAACAACCACGGCGCACGGTTACGTGTGTCGCGGATTTTCCAACAGGTAAAACCGATAAATAACAGTAGAAAGGTCGCGAAGGAAGAAGGATGACCTAATGTTCCTCGGATGCGGGAGGCTGGTTCTAAACTACCAGCATCTACACTACTTTGTACCAGAAAGGAAGGTAACAGGGAAGCAGGTAAAAACATCTGCATGGATGCTACCGTCAGGGGAATGACCAGACTGAGAAATAAGGTAGTAATTAATGTTTGTGGTTTTACCTTCCCTTGTAGCTGCATAACGAGGAGATAAACCATTAACCACGAAAATAATCGTGTCCACTCACGTACACCTTCAAATAGGTATGTACTGTCTAAACCTAAACCTCCCAGGGGTAATAATACTACCCACATGGCTTGTAGGGCTACCCATCCCGCAAAAAACCACCAAAATTTATCTACTTTGACGGCTTGACCTGTTAATAAAGATACGATGACGTAAAGTAAAGCCAAGCCATCTAAACCGACAGCAAAAGCCGCAGGTAATTGTTGTGCGGAGAAGGTATCTAAAGCACTACGTAGAACTAATAAACCAATGACTGCTTGCTCAAACTGAGCAAAAAACCAGACTAGAACTGCTACAGCAAATATAGGTAAGCCAATTAACAGGGGACTAACACCAACTAAAAACCCTGTTAATAGGCCAATACCAATACCGAATACCCCAACTAAGAATCCTAGTGAGGAATAACGACTTGAGCGTTTATTCGTCAACATGGTTATTTAACCGAGATGAAAAAGGGAACACAATACAGGGAATGGGCTTTTAAAGGGGGCAGAATTTATACCAATTCTCCAAAATTAAGCGAGAGATGCAAAGCTTGAAACCAAGATAGTATCTAACTTTCTTACATTGCGAATTGCGAATTGCGAATTGCGAATTGGTATTAGTTGCGATCGCCATTTCTATTACTACCTGGTAAACTTATCCTGGGTAAAAAAGATTGCTTCTCTTCAATGGGATGGCGATAATATTTTTCGGCATCGGTGGTCATACCATTAACTATTACCCCTAGTATGGGGATGCGGTTTTGCTGGAGTTCTGATACGGCTCTTTGTAATGATTCTTTCATGGTGACGCTGGGACGTGTGGTCATAATTACTCCATCACTGTATTGACTCAGGGTAGAGGCATCAGCGCAAACACCAATGGGAGGAGTATCGATAATGACCAAATCATAGTGGTGTGCGGCTTCGGCGATTAGGGATTTCATGGCTTCCGACTCTAGTAATTGTGAGGGTCTACCATGTAGTTCACCACAGGTCAGGACAGAGAGATTCTCAATGTCTGTTGGCTGTACAGCATTGAGTAGTGTTCTATTACCATTGATGACATCGCTAATTCCGGGTTTGGGGGGGAGGTTAAATAATGTGTGCTGCACAGGCCTCCGTAAGTCTGCATCTATAATTAGAGTGCGACGAAAGAGCATAGCTGCAACAGCCGCTAGGTGGGAAACCACGACTGATTTACCTTCTCCAGAGATGGTACTGGTAACGACGACGACTTGTAATTTTTCATGGCTGCGAAACTCTAGATTTTTCAGCAGCATTCGGTAAGGTTCGACTAAACCGACATCATCTAAAAACTTTTCGGCTGGTTCTAGGGTAAGTTTGGTGGCGGGAAGACGAGGTAAAATTCCCAACAGGGGTAACTTGAGCAATTCTTCGGCTTCTGCAACTTCGTAGAGTCTATTATCCATTAACTCTAGGAGTAAAACTACACCTGTGGCGAGAATGCTACCGAAGAAAATCGCGATCGCCAACACCACTGATCTTTTAGGATAGGCGTAATCAGTGGGAACTAGAGCCAGTTCAATAATTCTCAAGTTACTGACTTTTTGCGCTTCTGCAATCCTGGCTTCCTCTAGTTTGCTTTGCAGCAATTTTAATGATTCGGCGGCTTCTTCTCGTTGGCGAGTCAGCATGGTGAGTGGTTGCTGTCTCAAAGGTAAAACCGCTAACTGCGCTTGTAGGTTTTTTCGCAAAGATTGGACGGTTTGCAGTTTGTTCTCGACGGCGACACGCTCAACTTCATTATTAATCAGCTGAGTAGTGAGATTTTGACTGATTTGGTCTGAGGCGACATCTTCAGTAGGGATAGTTTGATTGTTGGCTGAGACGCGACCTACTTGCTGTGCATATAAAGCGCGGATTTGTTCTCTTTGTCCTAAAAGAGAGACAACCTTGGGGTGATTATCTGTAAATTGTAAGCGGGCTTCAATCAGTTGCGTTTCGATTTCGGTTAACTTAGCTCTTAAGCTTCTGAGTTGTTCATCTTGACCGCTACGTACTGATGTATAAGCGTTATTAATATTTTTAGTTGCAGTTAATTGTCTCAAAGAAGCTTCACGCGATCGCGCTTCTTGTAATTGTGCGATTAATGTCCGTTCTTGGTCTTCTAAATTGGTTAAACTTTGGACTAAGCTTTTAGTTTGGTCAGTATCTGCCACTACACCACTTTTTTGTCTATACCTAGATTCCGCGACTTCGGCTTGTTGGAGACGATTCCGCGCCACTGGGACTTCTTTTTCGAGGAATTTTCTAACTTTGGTTGCTTCGGAACTAATAGCTTGAATATTTTCTTCCACCATTGCTTGAGAAACAGCGTTTAACACATCAGCAGCAAATTGCGGATCTTGGTGAAAATAGTTCAGTTGCAAAATATTAGTAGCAGGTAGAATACTCACTTTCAATGCACTGCTAATATCTGTAGGTGTTAGCTGTATCTGTGGATGTTTAGAAGCTAGTGTCTTGATAGCTTGATCCAAAACCGCCTGTGATTTGACTAACTCTGCTTGATCAGCCAAGGGATTGCTACTACGTCCCACTACAGAAGGTTGTGTTAAATCCCGTCCCAACTCCGAAACACTCACCCCTTTGGCATCAACCATCATTTTGGCTGATGTCGCGTAAAAACGTGGCGTTATAGCCAGATAGGCCACTGATGCACCAATAACAGCAGCTAATGTAGACACAGCAGGTAAACCCCTGCGGCGCAATACTGCAAATAAGGTTGAAATACCTCTTCCCATCACGTATACCTTAATTTTTTTTCAAAGCTAAAGTAATACCAATTCGCAATTCGCAATTCGCAATTCGCAATTAAAAAACCTAACTCATTAGTCATTAGTCATTAGTCATTAGTCATTACTCGTTACTCATCACTCATCACTTCCCTAGAGATTTGAAGAAAGGTTGCGCTCATAAGTTGCACAATTACGTAAATTATTAAAGAATATTAACTACTCGTTATCATATCTGATACCAAATAGGGATAGGTGGTATGAGTCTGGAATAGTCTAAGAATCTGGACTTTTAATCCAAAATTCAAAATTGGCGTGATAACGATTAGTGGCTACGGGAAGGCAATCTTTTCGAGCATCTGTAGAAATTACCGATTTTTTGCCCCTAACTTTGCCAAATCCCCTTCTGTAGTTTCCGTCTGTAATTTGTCGGTGATTTCACAGGGATGGAGAACTTGTGTATATAGTCTTAAGGTTTCTGAGGTAATGCGATCCCAGCTGTAGTTAAGACTGACGTATTTTTGAGCTTTTTTGACCATTGTTGGCAGTTTTTCGGGATTGTGCAAAGCCCAATCAAGGGCGGAAACACAAGAGTCTAAGTTACCAGCTTTAAATAGTATTCCGCGTTCTTCTGCTAATAGTTGTTGATGTGGTGCAATATCACTTCCCAAAACGGGGATACCTTCTCGCATTGCTTCTAGCATGGATAAAGGTAATCCCTCCAAATCGGAAGGTAAAACAAATAAGCCTGCGCCTCTGACAATTTCCCACAGGCGAGAACCTCTTAATTCCCCAGCAAAGACGATATTTTTTTGATGAGCAATTTTTTCTAGTAGTTGGGAAGTGAAGCCTTTGGTATCGCTGACACCCCCAGCTAAAACTAGTTTCCAGCCTTGGGGTTGCAGGCGACAAAAAGCATCTACTAACAAGTCAGGACGTTTTTCTGGGACAAGTCGGCCTAAAAATAGAATATAACGACCAGTTTCTAGTCCTAAATGACGACCATAGACGAAATTGGGGTCTGATTCGCCGTAATCAGCAGGCGCGGTGGGAATATAAACGGTATTTCTTTGATATGTTTGCCAAAAGTATGTTTGCAGGGCTTTTGAGACAACAATCATACTGTGGGCAAAACGCACTGCTGTTTGCTCCCCTAGTTGAATTACCTTGGTAGACAGGCTACCCCATTTCGCTCTTTGCCAGTCTAAACCATGACAAGTAACGACGATTTTGGCAGAATTAGCCAGTCTGGGTATGCAGGTAAATAAAGCAGGGCCGAGAGCGTGGAAGTGAATAATATCATATTGCTGACGAGTAGCTGCGATCGCTCCCATTGCGGAGGTGACAAAAGCATCCACGCCAGTATAATCTAACCCTGGTACGGATATCACCTGCACTCCGCGATAATAATTACTTTGCCAGCCAGTATTTTCTGTATATGATGTCCGAGCAAATAAATCTACAGTATGACCTTGGGAAACCATGCGGGGATAAATTTCCGCACAATAATGTTCAATACCACCCTGTTTTGGTGGTATACCTTTAGCACCAATTACAGCAACTCTCATTGTCAATCTCGATTAATAGGGAATGGGGATTGGGGATTGGGGATTGGGGATTGGGAGGAAGGAGGCAAGGGGGCAGGGAGCAGGGGGAAATGGGGAAATTCTTCTCTCCCCTGCACCCTGCACCCTGCTCCAATTCCTCTTCTATGCCCCTGTATTGATTGTGACCAACGACTTTTTTTCCCAACGCTGCCACATTTTTTTATACACTCCACTAATTACTGTTCTGGCTGCGTAGGGTTGGGCGGTTTTGATACAGGCTGAGATGGGATAATTTTCTGGATTCATGACTACTTGGCGTAAAGCTTGGGCGATGCAGTCTGGTGTCCTTTCTTGGCAGACAACACCGCTTTCAGGTGAGAGTAATTGCGGTGTCTCACCTGCTTTGGTGGTAACTATGGGTGTACCGCAAGCTAAGGCTTCTAAGACTACAAAGGGTAAGCCTTCAAAAGCACTCGTCAGCACCAAGGCGTGACACACACGATGCAAGTCGGCTAAGGCTTTTTGGGGGACTGCACCTAGCATTGTGACTCGTTTTTCTAGTCCGAGTTGGGTAATCTCTGCGCGCACTGACTCGGCTAATTCACCATTACCCGCTATTAATAAATGAATGTTGGGGTCGTCTAAAGTTGCTAGGGAGCGAATCAGAAGGATGGGATCTTTTTGGGGATGTAAACGACCGGCAAACATAATAAAGCGAGTGTCTACATCTAGCCCTAAGCGCGTTGCTATTTCCCGTCTACTTTGGGCTTTTTTGTCGGGGGTTAGGGGATAGAAAATATCCTCATCAAAGGTGTTTTTGAGAAAAGCTACTCGCTCTTGCAAGTCGGGATATCGCTGTTGGTAGAGTTTCATGGACTCGGTGTTGCAAGAGTAGATTTGCTGGAATTGATTTACCAGCATCTTTTCTAGGGCGAAATAGGCGGAGGGAAATTTGCGCCACAAGATGGCGTTTTTGTCGTCTTTGGCTGCTATTTGGGCTTGAATGTCATTTTGAATAAAAAGTGTCTTTTCCCCCTGCCAATGACGAGTTACTATGGTTGGTTCTATTCTATAAAAGTGCATAAAATCTGAAGCGTAATTACGCCCAACCAAGGCAGCTGTATATTTAACAGTAGTGGGAATTAAACCTCTAAAATCGTCATTTTCTATATAAAACAGGGGTAAAAAACTAATTTCTCTGCCTGCAAATTCTGCTTGTCGCCATTCACCTAAAGTCTGGGAGCGATCGCTTGCTGTCCCTACAAGTCTGACTTCAAACTCCCTAGGCGCATATTTGATAAATGTATTAATGAGTGTCTGAATTCCGCCTATAGAACTACACCAGGGATTGTACTGGTAGAAAATCGTTAAAACTGGTTTTCGCATTACTCACACCCCAAGGGAACTTTGTTGCACAAAGAAACTGATGATTTAGGGAAAATACTGAATTTTAGCCGTAGTTTATGCAACAATGGTACTTAACATACACAGCCTTATCGTAGTATCTCTACTGAGAAAAGTCACTTTTTACTTAATGTCTTCATGAAATTTTTACATTGAAGACAAAAAAATCTAATGTGAAAAACTTCAGATTTTCCTAATAATTATTTATGAACCCTTTACTACGCCAATTTATGAAGATATCAGTAGTAATTATAAGGTAGATTAAAATCAACTTCATAATAACTTTATAAAAACTGCATATCTGTAAAAAGTAGATTCATCATATTGAATTGAGGTTTTGCTTAAATCCAAAAAAGCAACTATAAATGAATTTATGCTCTTGATATAATTTGGGGATTCATATTATTTGCAGTCAATATGCGAAGGGTAGCTAAACATAGTAAAAATCGCTCCAAAGATAGAATAAACAAGCTTTAAGCTCTCAAAGACATATATTTATGAGCGTGTTGTAGCGTACTGATTTATATATTTACATTCTGTCAGATTTAAAAGTCTTTGGATTGGAATATTTTGCGATAAATTGAATTAATATGTGCTTAAATCAGTTGTGTCATAGTATCTGATCTGTGTAAAAATATAGACGAGTCTAACTGAAAAATAGAACCGTTATTTTTAAAATATCAGCTAGATCAAAATTTTCAACAAATTAAAAAAGACGTGGTTAAAACACGTCTGGAAATGTTTTGGCGGATTGTTTTGAAATCAACTATTTTCTGGTGAAGCAGTGATGATGGCTAGTTATTCAGAAATTTGCTCATCATCATCGTCGGATGTTTCTTGCGATCGCTGGTACTGAAGCTGGTTTAATAGTGATAGCACCTTTGTTCCTCGTTCAATGGAACGGTCTTCAATAAACACTACTTCAGGTGTCCGACGCAGCCTAACTCGTGCGCCAAGTTCACTCCGCACAAAACCGGTGGCTGATTTGAGTCCGGCCATTGTTTCGGCTTTGGCTTCCTCTGTACCGTAGATACTGACGTAGATTTTAGCGTGCTGGAGATCACCAGAAACATCAACATCAGTCACACTGACCATTCCTGTACCCACACGGTCATCTTTAATACCATTAAGTAGCATTTGGCTAACTTCCCGTTTAATTAATTCAGCAACACGGGAAACGCGGCGATTTGTAGCCATATAAATAATCCCTCTCCACAGAGGTAAGACAACAACAAATATAAGTAAGAGAGGACAAGGGTTGTAGATGAACCAACACTGTCCTTAACAGCGATCGACAATATACTTTTAGTCTAGATGGTACTCAGTCCCAACATCGCCCGTAATGTGAAAGTCAGGAATGCCAAACCGCCTATCAATAAGCCCAAAACAGCCACTAGGGTGACTGGACGCTTTAAGAGTGGGAACAATGGTTCAAAGGTGTTCAGCAGCAAACCTAGAACTATAGTAATCAAGTAGCGGGGGTAGCGAAAAACGTTATCCCAAAATCCGTCAAACATTTTAATTGAGACTGCCTTGTTATAGAATTAACGTTTGTTTTGATGTAGTTTATCCCCCTTATTGTAATCCATTGTGCTGGAAAACTACTCAGTTAATATAAAATATGCTTCGTTAGTTATATTGTCACAGTTGAGAATCTTATCGGCAGAATTCAGCTATCAATCAAGTTTTGATATTACGACTATATCTATTAGTAAGATTCTTCAGAATTACTTTATTGTCCTGAATCCTGTATATTCTCTGAAATATGATGTTATATTTATTAGCCTATATCTGAATTGCCGTGCAATGGTTAGTGAAATCTCCAAGCAAACTTGCCCGCGCCCTTTTTTAAAGTGGGCTGGGGGTAAAAGTAGATTAATACAACAATATATTCCCTATTTACCCAAGAATTATCAAAATTATTATGAGCCATTTTTGGGGGGTGGGGCTTTATTTTTTTATTTGCGACCTCGACGAGCGTTTTTAACTGATATTAATGGTGACTTGATTAATGTATATTGCTGTGTCCGAGATCATGTGGAAGAATTAATTTTTCTTTTGAAAGAACATAAACTCAGACATAGCAAAGATTATTATTACAGTGTTAGGGCTAACTCTAGTGGTAGTGCTTTAGAAAAAGCCGCTAGATTTATTTATCTGAATAAAACTTGTTATAACGGCTTATATCGCGTCAATTCCCAAGGTAAATTTAATGTACCTTTAGGCAGATATGCCAATCCTAATATTTGCCCAGAAGATTTACTCAGAGCAGCATCTGCTGTTTTGCATACATCAGAAATTCAACAGTCTGACTTTGCCGATGTATTAAATTATGCTACAGGTTGTGATGATTTTGTATTTTGTGATCCGCCTTATCATCCTATCAGTAGCACAAGTTATTTCACCAGTTACCATCAAACTGTTTTTGATGAGAAAAAGCAAGAGAAATTAAGAGATGTCTGTGCAGAATTGGCAAGTATTGGGGTGAAAGTTGCTGTTTGTAATTCGGATTCTGATTTTATTATTGATTTATATCAAGAGATTGATTTTAAAATCCATAAAATAGTAGCTGCCCGTTCTATTAACTCTAATACCCAAAAAAGAGGGCTGATTAATGAATTGTTAATCACATCTTATTAGAAATTTTTATTAGCCCAGGCGATAAATCTATCTAATGTATAAACTGCTATTAAATTATGATTATGTTTCACTTGCTGTTTTAACCAATCAATAGCCCCTCCGCGCATTCCTTCACCCCCAATCACTACTATTGTCGGTGCTGGATAATATCCTTGAATATTCAAGTTTAGATACGGAAACTTTTCATCAACTGAACCGCCGCTTTCTTGCCATTTACATTCAATAATTAATCCAGCAGGAATAGTGGGTATTCCCATTACATAAAAATCAACTTTAAGCGCAGTATTATAAATGCCGTTACCAATCCCAACTTGCTTACCATAGCGTTTATTTAACAAACTAGCATTCAGTAAATACTCTTTAGTAATATGACTGCCAATTTGAAAATATTCATAAGCAGTTAATACTGCATCTACATTACTTTCTAAAATCTTTCCTGCTTGATTTGCCCTTGCGCCCGGAGTCATAGGAATTCAAAATTCACAATTCAAAACTTACAGATAATTCCTGTAGACTAAATTTACCTACGGAGAACTTGCATAATTTTCGTTTTTACTCATCATCTGTAACTGTTGGTGCTAATCTCACTTATTCCAGGATTTCATAGAAATGGGAGTAAATAAACAATTACTTAATATGAATTTTCAATTTCTGTTATTTTCAGTGCAAATGTACTAAAAAATTAGGAGATTTTTTGATGATTTTAGAAATTTAAGAACCCCGATTTCTTTAAGAAATCAGGGTTCTGAAGCGACTGGGCATAAGATAATTCAATATGCTTTAGTGGAGAATTTGGGCTAAAACCTAAAAATAGGGATGTTGTATATTTCTCATTGAAATCAACGCTTAAGTGATGTAATGCTGAAGTTTAGCCAGTTTGCATTTCAGTATGGCCGTTGCGGATAGCCCAGGCCATGTCTAGTAATTGTGTCCAACGCTTTTGTAGTTGCTTGGGAGTACATTTTAAGGTTTTAGCGATCGCCTGATCACTTTGTTTAGCCATTTTTAATTCTAATAATTGCTGTTGTTGGGGAGATAAGGTAGTCATTAAAGTTTGCCACTGTTGGGCAGATAATCCCAATTTTTGATCTAAACCTGCACCCAACCATTGATGTACTAATTGCCAATGATGTTGCTTGGCAAACTTCTGCACATGATATTTAAAACGCTGTTGGAGATAATCGCGTTGTCGGCTAGTAAGACCGAGAATTTGGTCAATTTCTGGTGCTGGTAAGTCTTGCAGCTTTAAAACCAGGTAATTTACACAATCAGATTGTCCTTGGGCTTCCAAATATTGAATGAGTTCAGAGATAATGCGATCGCGTTCTGATTCTTCTGATAAATCAACATGAGCTTGAGCAATCATTTGCGCTCTAATCTGTTGTACAGCCGAGTTCCGTAGGTAAGATTCTGCTTCCTCACTTTTGGCAGATTCTACAGCCATTTCAATATCTACAGCTGTTTCTTGGGGCTGACGACGGGCAAAACCTTGAGCGCGTAAAATAATTAATTGTTGATTGTTTCCACCAGGTAAATTAATCCGACGCTTGGCATACTGTTCAGTAAATGCCATGTATTCAGCCAACTGCAACTGCGTGCGGGGAGTGTAATCTTCCGGTAATTCGTTTTCGCGACGAAAAGCCTTAATAGCTTCAATGTAAAATGCTTGGAGAAAATCTTCAATTAGATTGTAACGACCTTCAAATCCCAATTCCGAACCAGCTATGGTGACATGGCGGTAAACCATAGAACCCAAGCTACTATGTAATTCTACCCGTCCCCGTCGAGAACCTAATTTATAGTAATGTAGACACTTTTGCAGGCGGTGGCGAGATAAAGTCACCTGCCAAGACTGAATCGCCCCAGAGGTTTGAATGCGGGAACTCTTATCGCAAATGCGTTGGACTTCCTTGGCAATACGTTGGGCGACATTCTGTACACAACCAGGTGTTGCTTTGACTTGAGCTTGCATTTCCTGACATAGCAGTTGTATCAAAGCATCTGTAGCGGATAATTCTTCGGTAACAACTTCATTGACATAAGTAGATGTAGAGGCTGGTAGATTTGCAAGATTGAGTTTCATGACTTTTCCTGGGTGTGGTTTTGCACCTTTGAGACAATGCACAAACAGCAGCTAAAGTCAGCTTTGAGTGGAAAACCACAAAACCAACCAAAAGCACTGTTCATATATATGACTGTACGCAATGTAAAAAAGTTACAGAGAATGTAGTGTGTCGCTTTTTCTCAAGCAACCCCATCGAGGTTAACACAAGCATATTTGCTTTGCCCGCAAAATGGCTAAAAAGCTTAATATGTCTCCATCACTGTCATTGTGTCCTCACCACTCCCAATGTTTGTCTGTATGACGATAGAAAAACTGGAGTCTGTTACGGACATAATTCCGAAACAACGGGAACAGGCTGTGAAGTTCAATAATTAAACCCATGCAGCCACAACTTCCCAACCTAAACCCCTCCTGGTAATCAAGGGTTCATCTCCAGTTAAGTCCACAATCGTAGATACTTCATAAGTTGGGTCTTCGCCTGTATCTACAATTACATCTACGAATTTATCCAAACGATCAAATAACTCCACGCGTGACAATCTTAGTTCTGAATTGATTTGAAATTTGCCGTCATCCACTTCATCTGGCGGCAAATGAGCCGAAGTCGAGATAATAGGGTTCCCTAGTGCTTCTAGTAATGCTAAACACACAACATGATTGGGTACCCGAATTCCAGTAGTTTTGCGTTTAGGACTTTGTACCAGTTTTGGTACTAATTTAGTAGCAGGCAGCAAAAATGTATAAGTTCCTGGAATTAAACGCTTCATAATCCTGTAAGCTGTGTCACTCACAAAAGCATAAGTAGTAACATTTGACAGAGAAGGACATAAAAACGTCAGTGGTTTATCATTTGCTAGCTGCTTAATTTGTCGGACTTTTTCCACCGCAGATTTGACATTTAAATCACAACCGATCGCATAAACTGTATCTGTTGGATAAAGCATAACTGCGCCTGTGGCAAGTGCCGACCTTATTTCCTCTATTCTGCGACTTTGGGGATTCTCCGGATGGACTGAGATAATTTTTGCCATATTGCGTAGGTATTGGGAATCGAGAATTGGGCATGGGGCATTGGGCATGGATTATAGAATAGATGCCCGTTAGTAATCTCCCTCATAAGAAGGGATATACTCTTACGGTGATGTTCTGTAAACTTAAGGGTTGCATATATTTACATACACAGACAAATGTTTAGAGGACTAGGTAAGTAAAAAGGCAAAAGTAAAAAGGCAAAAGGCAAAAGACAAAAGTAAAAAGCAAAGAGTTTAATAACTTTTGACTGTTGACTATTGACTGTTGACTAATGACTAATGACTATTAAATATTGACTTATGACTAAAATCGCTTATTTTCAATGTCCAGCCGGGATATCTGGTGATATGTGTTTGGGGGCTTTGGTAAGTCTGGGTGTTCCCCTCGAATATTTGACGGCAAAACTCAATAATTTGGGTATATCCCAGGAATATAAGTTAAGGGCAGAATTAGTACAAAAAAACGGTCAGCAGGCTACTAAGGTTCATGTGGATTTAATTGAACATCACCATGACCACCATCACCATCACCACGAACACCATCATGGCCGCCATCTGCCGGAAATTGAGCAAATGATTCTCAATGCAGGGTTGCCTTCACGGGCTGAGGCTTGGAGTTTGGCGGTATTTCGCCAATTAGCCGTGGCGGAAGGGGCTGTGCATGGGATTGCGCCGGAGAAGGTGCATTTTCATGAAGTTGGTGCGGTGGACGCAATTGTGGATATAGTTGGTACCTGTTTAGGATTGGATTGGTTAGATATTGGAACTGATGCGGCAGGATTCCCTTTATTGTATTGTTCGGCATTTCCTACGGGTGGGGGTACTGTCAGGGCTGCACACGGACAGATGGCTGTACCAGTACCGGCAGTTTTGAAGTTATGGGAAATGCGGAGTTGTCCTGTTTATAGTAATGGGATTGATAGAGAATTAGTAACACCAACCGGAGCTGCGATCGCAACTACTTTAGTCCGAGAATTTGGCGCACCACCACCAATGACCATCAAACAAATAGGATTAGGATCTGGTACGATTAATCTCCCTATTCCCAATATACTACGCCTCTGGCTGGGTGAAAGTGCTAGTTCTCAGCCCCATTTCATGGATTCTCAGGAAACTGGCACAAATTTAGAAACCATCTCCGTACTAGAAACGCAAATTGATGATTTAAATCCACAGGCGATAGGTTATGTATTTGAAGCGTTGTTTGCAGCTGGCGCGGTGGATGTCTTTACCCAACCCATAGGTATGAAAAAATCCCGCCCAGGGATTTTACTAACTGTGATTTGTCATCCAGAAAATTTATCAGCTTGTGAAACTGTGGTATTTCGTGAAACAACTACCTTGGGTATCCGGCGCACTACCCAGCAACGCGCTATTTTAGAACGGGAAATTCAAAAAGTAGAAACGAAATACGGCACAGTGAGAATTAAAGTAGCATGGCAAGGACAAGCTACAGATAGGCGTGTTGCCAACATTCAGCCAGAATACGAAGATTGTGCAGCATTAGCCCGTCAATACAATATTCCTTGGCGGGAAGTTCATCAGATGGCGTTGCAAAGCTGGGAATTTAATTAGTGTGAGTAATGAGTAACGAGTGCTGTTAGCGGTAGCGCGGCTAACAGCACTACGAATTAGTCTAATATCTAATACTAGGTAAAATCGAAAGGTCTATAATTTCACCTACTAATAAACCAGTAGCAGCTAAAAAAGTTAAAATCCAAAAGGAATCTCTCTTATTAAAGCCTGCAAACCGCATTTCTAAATCTGCTAACAAGGTGCTAGCTATAGGGATGAGAAAGAGACTAAATAATAGTGACCAAGTAGCAACTAAAGCAATTGACGTACTCAATACTAAAATCACCACTAGGGTACGAGAACCCAAAGAAACTAAACTTTCTAACCAAGAAACACTTCTACGAACTACAGCTATAGCGATCGTCGCAATGAAACCTCCCACCAACCAAATAATGTGATGGGCTGCTAAGTACCATCCTAAAATAGCGTAAGCTAGCCAAAGCAATATTAGGGACAGAATAGGAATTCTGTGAAGAGACTTTAACTCAAGCCTTTCCATAACTCTACATAATGTTAAGATTTACGCCGACGATTTTTGAGCAAATATTATAGTAATCCAGTTTGATTGATGAATTACGCCTAGACTTAGGTTAGAGTTAGGCAAAAAACACAATAACAGAAACAGCGAAGAAAAGTTTACTGAGTCTATTCAAAAATCAAATAGGAATCCTATGACTATTTATATAGTCTAGATGTAGCAAAATTTTGACAAAAAACCTTAAAATATAGGAAAAACTTAATTATATTTATAATGAGTTGAAAACCTACATCCCCACACCGCTATCTCACAACTGTAGGTTTTTTACCCAGCAGTGAGTGATGACTCTCGGACTAACGACAGAATCATCGTTTCATTCACCCCTACATCCCTACACCAAGGTTTTTGGTACACAACGTAAAAAACCTACACCTGTCAGCACACCGCTATACCCCTATACCCTCACCCAAACCCTTGATCTTTCGTATCCTGGGTAATTCCTATATTAGCCTGCCAAGTTAACTTTGCTAAGTAGTACCTCTAATTGAGCAACTAACCAAAAAATGGGGTGTAACGTGGCGAAAAAGTACATTGTTGACTCAAGTGAAGATGAAGTTTCTCAACTGCAATCAATCGTCAAAAAATGCAGCGTTTACATCAGAGCATTTAACTTAGCAAAGTTACCTTGGTAGACTACTTAGGCTTTTGTCGATATGTGAGGTTTCACATTATCCATACTTACTAGTCGATATAGTGTATTATTTTTAACAGTGCGATTAGATGTTTACTAAGGCTTTGTGATAATAATTTGCTACAGTTAGTATTTTAGGTTGCAGGAACATAAAAGTGAAGATTTATATAGATATATCTCTTTGTTTTGTATCCCTAAGCAACCAATATCACCTGACTATAATTAATTTTAGTGAGAACTACATGGCAATTTTACTAACCACACTCTATACACAATGTAAACCTGAGCGCGCTCAAGAATTTTTAACTTGTCTGGAGAGAAACCTTGCACATCCTTACATTGAGGCGGTGAAAGTTTTTTTAGAACTAAAAGAAGATTCAGATTATGGTTACTTGGATGGATTTTCCCACGACAAATTAGAAATCATTCCTGTGCATCATCGTTCTACTTATGCTGAATTGATCGAAGTGGCAAATAATTGGGGAAACGATAAAGTAAGCATTATTGTTAATGGTGATATTTACTTTGATGAAAACAGTGCTTTAGAACGTGCTGAAGATATTACTAAAGAAGAATTTTGGACTATATCTCGATATGAACCAACCAAAGATGGTGGTTGGAAACTTTTCCATATTGCTGCGGCTGGCGCGCATGACTGTTGGATTTTTAGAACACCACTAGCTCCGTTTAAAAATAATTACCAACTCGGTATTCAAGGTTGCGATTTATTCCTAGCGCAACGAGCAATTGAGGCAGGCTTTAAAGTCTTAAATCCATGTCTTAGCATCTTTCCCCGACATTTGCATCAAGTAGCAGGAGTACGGAATCATAAACTTGATCCGATTCGCAAAACTAATTATTGGCATGATCCAGAATATGCTCCATTGGGTACGCAAACTTATAGCCCAAAACCTTGTTCGCTCGAACACCGAGCTTATCTCTCAACTCGTTCACCAATGTATGTAGGTATGAGTTTAGTGGGACGTTGGTTATTGCCCATATACAGATTTGAGCCTATCAAAAATAAACTCGATGCTTTAAGAAGATATGTACGCACACAGAATACGAAAGCAAAAGTAAAATAGGTGATTCTTTCATCAGGAAAAACTCATGAGGAAACAGTCTCTCTTTGCCTATGTTTCCTCCTTTACAGATGAAAATATCTGCCGAGTCGGCTTAGTCTTAATGGTGCAAACCTCATAAAACTCATCTATGGGTAAATTGCGATCGCCTACTCTGTGGCTTTTTTGGGGTGTGGTTCATTCATTTGTGTTTAAGACATTTTCATACTCAAGTCTAACCATTTCGATTGCGTGATTGGTGCGCTGCTAGAAATATAGTCAACACCTGTTTTAGCTACAGCGCGAATAGTTTCTAAAGTTACGTTTCCAGAAGCTTCGATTTTGACTCGTTTATCGTGTTGGCGAATCAATGTTACGGCTGTGTGCATCATGTCTAAGGGCATATTATCTAACATGATGATGTCGGCTTGATGCTCCAAAGCGGTTTTCACTTGGTCTAAATTTTCAGTTTCTACTTCTATAGTCAAGGGATAGGGAATTTTGGCGCGAATTTTCGTAATGGCTTCTGCAATTCCCCCAGCCGCCGCAATATGGTTATCTTTAATCATGACTGCATCGTCTAACCCCATACGATGATTAATTGCGCCGCCTACAGATGTGGCGTATTTTTCCAAAAGTCTGAGTCCTGGGGTGGTTTTGCGCGTATCTACCAATTGAGCAGGTAAATCAGCTATTTTGTCAACATATTGATGGGTGAGGGTGGCGATTCCGCTTAGACGCATTCCCAAGTTTAATGCGACTCTTTCCCCCATGAGTAAAGCATCTAATGAACCGTGAATTTCTGCGATTAACTGTCCTGGTTCACAAAATGTTCCTTCATCAACTGTCATGACAAAGTTCACTTTGCTATCCAATAGCTGAAATACTCTAGCGGCTATCGGTAAACCGGCGATGACTCCTGGTGCTTTCGCTATCCATTTTGCTTTACCTGGGGTGACATCTGTGGTTAGTAGACTATTTGTAGTGCGATCGCCTCTCCCGATATCTTCTAGCAACCAGCTTTGCAATAGCTGATCTAACACAATCAATGGAGGTAGCACAGCATTTAAATTACTCATAGGAGCGAATTAAGGAAAAAGGTAAAAGGCAAAAGGTAAAAGGTCAAGTTTTCTCTTTGTAGATACCCAGATTCTTGAATATATCGGGGTTGTAACTGCTCGGTAGTAAAATTTACCTTACAAGAAATTCATCATATCTTGACCAAAAAAATTCTGTTACCAAAACTGTTACGAGTACGCCGTACTTGGGTAGGTACTCTATCATGATATTTAGTTAAGCTCCTCACACCACACTAAAAACCGTGAAACTATGTGTAGTTATAGTTTCGCGGTTTTTTTTTGATGATTGAATAGTAGTCTGCTGGTCATAGATCCTCAACTTTTTCAAAAAGTCGGGTATCTCAACAACAGCAACCTGACAAAATCAATCGGGTGGAGTATTAGCTTCAAATCGGAGGAAACATCGTGAAAGCAATCTTGATGACAGCCGCAGGTAGTCCAGAGGTTTTGCAATTACAAGAAGTACCAAAACCCACAACATTAGGTAAGACAGACTTGTTAGTCCGCCTCGTAGCAGCTGGAATTAACCCCATTGATACTAAGGTACGTCAACGAGGCACATTTTACCCTGAGCAAATGCCCGCCATTTTAGGGTGTGATGGTGCAGGTATGGTAGAAGCTGTAGGTAAGGACGTAAAACGGTTTCGTCCTGGTGATGCAGTCTATTTTTGTAACGGTGGCTTGGGCGGACATCAGGGTAATTATGCTGAGTACACTACTATAGATGAACGCTTCGCCGCCCATAAGCCGAAGTCTTTAAGCTTTGCAGAAGCCGCCGCCGCGCCTCTGGTTTTAATTACTGCTTGGGAAGCATTGTATGAGCGGGGACGACTAGAACCAGGGGAGAAAGTTTTAATTCATGCGGGTGCTGGTGGGGTTGGCCATGTGGCGATTCAACTGGCGAAACTCAAAGGCGCGACTGTCGCCACTACCGTTAGTTCCGAAGAAAAGGCGCGCTTTGTCAGACAACTTGGTGCTGATCATGTGATTTTTTATCGTCAAACAGATGTGGCTCAAGCTACTTTAGATTGGACAAATGGCGAGGGTGTAGACTTAGCTTTTGATACGGTAGGGGGTGAAGTATTTTCCCAAAGTTTTCCGGCTGTGCGCGTTTATGGTGATCTAGTCACAATTCTTGAACCCAAGGCTGATACTGTGTGGAGAATTGCCAGAAATCGCAACCTCCGCGTCAGTTTTGAATTAATGCTGACACCGATGTTACAAGGCTTAGTAGAAGCACAACAGCACCAGGCGGAAATTTTAGCAGAGTGCGCCGACTGGATTGATCAAGGGAAATTGAAAATTCACGTCAGTCATAAGTTACCTTTAGAAGCTGCACATCAAGCCCATCAGTTAATCGAGAATGGTGGAATTACGGGTAAAATCGTGCTGTTGATTGGTAATGAGTGAGGGGACTGGGGATTGGGGACTGGGGACTAGGAATTTTAGATTTTAGATTTTGGATTTTAGATTGAATCCAATCCAAAATCGCCAATCCCAAATCCAAAATTGAAAGGCTGGGGATTGGGGATTGGAAGGTGGAATTGATTTCCTAACTCAGCACTCATTACTCATTACTCATTACTCATTACTCATTACTCAGCACTCACAACTATATAGAATTGCTCCATGTTCAAGCCTATATGGAATACTTTACTAATTATTTTTTATGCTTTCTTATTATTATTTACTCCTTTACCAGTAGAGGCAGCAACTATACAACCTGAACGCACAAGTCTAACTTTAGAATTGTTGCAAGAACGATTACATAATCCTACTCTCAAAGAGGGTAATTTAACTGTAGATTTGCGGGGGATGGTAATTGATTTGCGTCCAGAAAATGCTAGTTTTCGGGATGCTTTTTATCAATCATTGCGAAAAGAATTGCAAAAAAATGGGGCTAAACCATTAGGGTTAGATTTAAGTTATTCTTTGATTCAAGGTGATTTTATAGGCAGTGATTTAGGTTTAAGAACGCCTTTGTACGCTCAGGCGATCGCGCCGATTTTCAATGCTACAGAAAAAGCACAACTTGAACAATTGCGTTTAGCTTGTTTGCAATCTTTAACGGTAACTTTAATTAATTCTAAAGATTGTCGCTCATTACTCGATACTGAGTCAACGGCATCTAGTGAGGTGACAGTTTTTCGCGGTAATTTAATACTAGAACAAACTCGGTTTAATGGCGAGGTGAGATTTAATAATACGTTTTTTCTGCAATCTTTAAATGCAAAAAATGCTGTCTTTCTCCAGCCGATAAACTGGAGTGAAGCCAGATTCAGCCGTCCTGCGAGTTTTGATAATGCTAGTTTTCGCCAGGCTAGTAATTTTCGCGGTAGTGTTTTTTTCGATAGGGCGAATTTTAAACAAGCACAATTCCAAGATGTTACTAGCTTTTATGGTAGCTTATTTGTAAAAACTGCTAACTTCAATCAAGCTATTTTTAAGCAATTAGCTAAATTTAATCATATCGAATGGCAAGGTAATGCAAACTTTGCTGGTGTGAAGTTTAGTAATCAAGTGCAGTTTGCTAAGGCTAATTTTAATCAGTCTTTATCTCTTAAAGAAGCTGCTTTTGATCAAGCTGTGATTTTTCGCGAGGTGTTTTTTAATCAGCCTGTAGATTTACGAAGTGCTAGTATCCTCAATCAAGCTGATTTTAGTGATGCTATATTTGCTAATTCGGCATTGTTAAATGTGGCGGGACTGACGTTTAACTCGAATCAAGCCAAAATTTTAGGTAATCCTGGACGAATTGGTAAAATATTTAGTGTCCCGACATTACAGGGGAATCAAAGTGTTTTGCGAAATTTAGTGCAGAATTTTCGTCAGCAACAACAAGTGATTGATGCTAATCAAATAGAGTACACTAGACAAAGATTAAAATTACAAGAGTTAACCCATGAATTATGGGGAATTAATATTAATAATGCGCCTGTAAGTAGTTTGATGAAATTGGGTTTTTCCCAAACACAAGCAGAAGCGATCGCCCAACGTCGAATTACTCAACCATTCCGCAATCGTAACGAACTATTAACCTTAGCAGAAATCGATTTAGCCACCTATAATCAACTAAGCGATCGCCTAGTTGTGGCTGAATCTTTAGCTGTGGGTAATTGGTTACTCTCGGCTTGGGGTTGTTTGTCTTTGACTGTATTGTTACTTTTAAGCGGCTATGGGACAAATTTTTGGTTAGTTTTTGGTGTGGGAGGAATGGCGATCGCGTATTTTGGTGTACTATTTTGGCTAGTTGATCGCTATCGTCGTTTACATCCCGTCCCGATTATTCCCACCTATTACGAAACCGTCGCTATTTTCATTAGTTTTAGTTGCATTACGTTCTTTAGTTTATTAGCCATCTTCCGCAACACAGACCAACCTTGGCTAACTCTGGGATGTCTAGGAATTATTATCATCCCTATCCCAATGATTTTACTGATTCGCCTTTATCAACAAGGCCGCTATCACGATTTAATGAATGTTTCTTATTTAACGGAAGACGGGACATTTCGCCAGTTGCGTCTATTAATTGGTCGTTTACCAGTGATTCCTAGAAATCAAGTCTTTCGGGAAAGATATATGTCTTTATTATGGGATAGGCGTTGGAATTGGCTAAACTATTATGACTTTAGTTTGAATAATTTAGTCAGGTTAGGATTTAACGATATTCGCCTCAGAGACCAACACCTACCAGGAATTATTTCCACTTTAGCTTGGTATCAGTGGAGTTTGGGCGTATTGTATATCACCTTGGTTTTATGGACACTCTCCCGTACAATTCCTGGCTTGAATTTGTTGATTTATCTGAAGTAGTGATGAGAGGGAACAGTGAACAGAAGAGAAGGGTTGTATTTAATCTGCCATAGCATTCATAAATCATTCGTGAGAAACAAGATCCCCGACTTTTTTGAAAAGTCGGGGGTATCGACACCGTGAATTATCACAAATTATATAGGACTGCCATAGCAGTTAAAATTTGTCTCAGATCAGCCATTAATAGCCAATGCTGTGTAAGAGTTGAACAATAAAACAGAACTCAGGAGTTATTTTTTAGTTGGTGTTAGTATCATCTCTCAAAAAACCAATATAAGAAATATTTTTGATGGAAAATTTTTCAAGCTAAAATCCAAAACTTAAAATGCTTCTGACTTCTACCTTTTTCATCAACAAGGTATAACAATATGCGTCAGAAATTTCGCGATCGCACTGAAGCGGGAAAACTATTGGCTGCTAAATTAACAGCATACTCTCACCATGATGATGTTCTCGTCCTAGCATTACCTCGTGGTGGTGTACCTGTAGGGTATGAAGTAGCTAAACAATTGAACGCGCCTTTGGGTATTTGTTTAGTCAGGAAACTTGGTGTACCGGAACATAGGGAATTGGCGATGGGTGCAATTTCTATGGGGAAAGTGCGGGTGATTAACCAAAATGTGGTGGATTTGTTGAGTATTTCCCCAGCAACTATTGATAGTGTTGCAGCGACAGAACAACTAGAACTCAATCGCCGCTATCAACTGTATCAAGGCGATCGCCCGTTACCAAAGATCCAAAATAAAACTATTATTTTAGTGGATGATGGCATTGCGACCGGTGCAACTATCAAAGCTGCGATCGCTACTATTAAACAGCAACAACCACGGGAGTTAATTGTGGCTGTTCCTGTCGCTGGAATCTCCACCTGTGAAGAATTAGCACGAGAAGTAGATCAAGTTGTCTGTGTGCTGATGGTAGAGAATTTATATGCGATCGGTATTTGGTATGAAGATTTTGCTCAAACCACTGACACAGAAGTACGCTCACTACTAACAAAATCTATGCAACACCACCACAATGTTATTTACAATTAGGGGGAAACACTGAACATATTTCAGAAGTTATTTTTTCCTAGCTTGTGAATTTCTTAATTGGTTGTGCTGTTTGGTCATATAAAGGTTGGGTAGGTGAACTTTTTCCCCCAAAAACTCGTGCTGCGGATTTTCTCAGTCTTTACAGTCGTCGCTTTACCACAGTAGAAGGTAACACAACTTTCTACGCCATACCCAATGCGGAAACTGTTAGCAGATGGGCGACACAAACTCCCCCAGGCTTTGAGTTTTGTTTGAAGCTACCACGGGAGATTACGCACAAAGGATTGCTAGAACCTTATATTCCGGCTGCTTTAGAGTTTTTAGCCGGAATGCGCCCTTTAGGTCAGCATCTTGGCCCTATTTTCGCTCAATTACCGCCCAGTTATCCCCCTACATTAATCAACGATTTAGCTAAATTTTTAGAAGCTTGGCCACGCCAGGAATCACCGCTAGCATTAGAGGTGAGACATCCCGACTGGTTTCAAGAACCTCACAGCAGTCAGCTAACTGCAATGTTAGAAACTTTAGGTGTGGGTAGGGTGATTTTAGATTCCCGCCCCATCTACACTGGAGATGATGACCCCCAACTAGAATCAGAACGACGCAAACCCAAACTTCCTGTACAATTTAGCGTCACTGCACCTTTTAGTCTGATCCGATTTATTTCCCATCCCACATTGTCAGTCAATCAGCCATTTATGGAAGAATGGGTAAAACAGATTCAGCAATGGTTGCAATCGGGAGTGAAAATTTACTTCTTCGTTCATTGTCCCCTAGAAGAGCGATCGCCTAACACAGCCCGTCACTTTCAACAGTTATTAGAACAAAACTCTGTCCCAGTTCCTCCCCTACCTTGGAATCTACTAGACTCGCCACCCAATCAATTGAGTTTATGGTGATAATTGGTGTAAATCAGGATGGATGACAAAAGGTAAAGTTATTTTTTGAGACAAAGGTGAGATTATGACCCAATCTTTGCCAAAATTACTGACATTTGATGAATTTATCGAATGGTATCCCAACGATGGTAAACGCTATGAATTACGTAACGGAGTAATATTTGAAATGCCACCTCCAAACGGAGAACATGAAAAGGTTGTGGGATTTATAGCCCGTAAGTTAACTGTCGAATTTGATCGCCTGGATCTTCCTTACACCATACCTAAAACTACATTAGTTAAAACTCCTAGTGCTGAATCTGCTTATTCACCTGATGTATTGTTGTTAAATCTAGATAACCTCAGCAACGAACCACTTTTTCAGAAGCAATCAACAGTCAGTCAAGCTGCATCTGTACCATTGGTGGTTGAGGTTGTATCGACTAACTGGCGAGATGATTATTACAACAAATTTGCTGATTATGTTCGCGTAGCGTCTCGAAGAGAAGAAATGGGTATTCCTGAATATTGGATTGCTGATTATGCTGCTTTGGGGGCTAGGAAATTTATCGGTAATCCTAAACAACCAACTATTTTTGTCTGTAATTTAGTCGATGGTGAATATCAAATGACTCCGTTCCAAGGTAACGCAGTGATTAAATCACCTACCTTTCCTCAATTAAATTTAACTGCACAGCAGATTTTTGACGCAGCTAAATAATTCGATAAAATCAGTATATTTATTTAAGTTTTTAATTACTACTGATACCGATAATTTCAATAATTTCTACCTTGATTTCTTGAACAAATACATAAATTTTTAGCAGTGGCTTAAACAGAAATTTTTTGGTCTGAGATTATATCCCATTAGACACTTTCTATATATTAAGCTTTATAAAATCATGATTTTATGACTTTGGGAATATATTTCATTAAGGATAAGCAAAAAAGAGTAATAATAGTGATCACAAGCGTTTTTGATCAACACTTATTGAGCTTATTTTCTAATAGGGGGTAACACCCCTCTTGTCAAAATCACCAAAAAGTTAGCATGAAACACTGCGGTTGAACTCATATTCATGGGTTCAATATTGCTGTGGCTGATCACTTTTCAAGCTTCTACATCACAGGAGGTGCAGATGAGTCGTCTTATCTATGAAAATTCTGTTTCATATAAGGGATATCTCATCATTCCATTTGTTTTTGGCAAAGCAGATAAGTATGAAATTTATTCGTATAAACTGTTGTCAGAAATTGGGCGTAAAAGTCACTTACATAAAGCAGAGAATCCTGCACAGATTTACGGTAATAGCACTGGTAATATCGTAGAAATTGCCAAGGAACATCTAGATAAAAATGCAGATTTTGTGAGTGAACGTGACATTTTCCAATCTCGCTATGTCTATCGTCGCAATTTAATTATCCTCTTCCATGAAAATGGTAGGTACTTCTACGATCATTACCCACCAGAATTGTTAAATAATATTGCTGCTCCCAAATTGTTCAAATCAGAGTATGAATGCTTAAAGTGGGTTAAGCAAGGACTAGACGGACAATATTTAGGTCAAAGAGCAGGTTAAAAATAATCATGGGTAATTTCTAATGGGAATTACCCATGATTATTTTGTCGATTTGTTTTAATAAATCTGCTAAACTGCCGGAATTATCCAAGACAAAATCAGCTTTAGCGGCTTTTTCTTGTAAAGATAATTGACTATTAATCCTGGCTGTTGCTTGTTCTGAGGTTAACTGACTACGTTCCATTAATCTTTGTAATTGCTGTAGTTCCGAACAAGTCACCACCCAAATTTCTGTAACTAAATCAGTCATTTGGGCTTCAAATAATAAAGGTATGACTAAAACTATTGTTGATGTAGAAGATTGATGAATAGCTTGAACGAAGCGATCGCGCACATAGGGATGAATGATACTATCTAGCCATTGGCGTTCGGTGGGATGGGAAAAAATAATTTCTCCCAACCGAGAACGATTTAGACTACCATCAGCCAGTAATATTTCTTGACCATGACGCTGGGCGATCGCATTTAAAATAGGTGAACCGGTAGCTACTGCATCCCTAGCATAGATATCTGCATCGAAAACAGGTAAACCATAGACGTTCGCCAAATAATTGGCGACAGTAGATTTACCCGTAGCAATACCCCCAGTTAAGCCGATAATGTGGTTAGTCATTAGTCATTAGTCATTAGTCAACACTTAGGGATTTCCAGAAAATCAATTATCCAATTTCAGAGAGAACACATCGTTCTTTTTCCCCCTGCCCCCTGCCCCTCTGCCTAAACAGTGATAGTATATTTTTTAAGTTGGAAGTTCCTTAAAAGTTTTCTACCCATTTGACTAAGGCTAGACTTAAGCCATCTAATGTATATTCTGCTGCTTCTACATCGACTCTGCCAAACAATTCATGACAGGTTTTAGAAGTTTGGGGGCCGATAGAAGCAATGCAAACTCCCTTCAAAGCATTGACTACATTACTTGTAAAAATTGTGTCTACCAATTGATAGAAAAATTGTACAGTTTTAGAACTGGCAAAGGTAATCGCATCGACTTCGCCATTTTTTAAAGCGGATGCGGCGACTGGTGGGATACTACTAGGACAGCATGACTGATAAGCTGCTACTTCTGTAACTACTGCGCCTTTAGCGTTGAATTCCTTTACTAACACTTCCCTACCACCGCTTTCGACTCTGGGAAAGAGTATCTTTTTCCCTGGAAGTGCTTCGGGGAAGGTTTCTATTAGAGAGTCAGCGACAAAATTGGGAGGAGTAAAATCTGGTTGGAGTCCCCGTTGTTTGAGACATTGGGAGGTTTTTTCCCCGACAACAGCAATTTTTACCCCAGCTAAAGCACGGCTATCTTTACCTTGAGTTTGCAATCTGCCAAAGAAATAATCTACAGCGTTGGTAGAAGTCAAGATTAACCAGTGAAATTCCGATAAATTATCAATTGCTGTATCCAAACCTTCCCAACTAGAAGGAGGTGCAATTTCTAAAGCTGGCATTTCGATGACTTTAGCACCATAGGAGGTGAGGCGATCGCTAAATTGACTTGATTGTCCAGCCGAACGGGTGACTAAGATAGTTTTACCAGCCAAAGGTAAGTTACTAGACATAGCTTGGAGACGAGAATTTTGATCATTTGAAGATATTGTCTCAGGTTGTAGGTAATTACGTAGCCCCACAACTTCCCCAACCACAATGACAGCCGGTGACAGCGATAAACCAGCCGTTTGTTCTAAAATATTCCCCAGTTCACCAGCCCAAATCTGTTGATGTGGTGTGCCAGCCCAACGGATAATTGCTATGGGTGTAAGATGCGATCGGCCATTGCGTCGTAATTGATGGACAATTTTTCCCAGGTTTTTACCACCCATCAAGATTACTAGCGTCTCTAACCTTGACAAAGCTTCCCAGTCTAAAACTTCTGTTTCGTGTGCTGTGAAAACTGCAAAGCAACGACTCATCACAGGATCTGTCAAAGGAATTCCCGCTAACAAAGGCGCAGCTAAAGCTGAGGAAATTCCAGGAATTACTTCAAAATCACACCCGTAAGTTTTTAAAGCTTCGATTTCCGAGGTACAGCGTCCAAAAATAAACGGATCACCTGATTTTAACCTGATAACTTGTTTACCAGCTTGACAATGGTGGACTAGTAATTGATTAATTTCTGCTTGCGGTGTACTAGGTTTTCCTCCGCGTTTTCCCACATCCAGCTTTAAGCAATGAGGCGAAACACACTCTAATAATTGTTCATCTACAAGGGCATCATAAATTAAAACCTCAGCCTCAGCCAAAAGATGATGCGCCTTTACCGTTAAATAGGCGACATCCCCCAACCCCGCACCTACAAGATAAACTTTTCCTGTGTTAGTCATTAGTCATTAGTTATTAGTCAATAGTCATTAGTCATTAGTTTTTAAGGATTGATGACAATTAGTAATTCCGTATTTTTCTTTAGCTTAATTTATGACTCATTTTCTCTAATAATTGAGCAATCCTTTGGGCTTTTTCTGGTTGACGCTGTTTTTGGAAGAGTTCTTGAGATTTTTGGAGATTGGTTGTAGCTTCCTGTTGTTGATTTTGCAACATTAAAATATTGGCTAGCCTCAAATAACCTTCAGGATTTTTAGGACTACGTTGAATGACTTGTTGGTATAAATCTTGGGCTTCTGCAACTTTATCCTGCGCTTTTAAGACATCACCTAAAAATAGGCGCACCACATCATTAGTAGAATTGATGTTAATTACCTTGCGAAAAGCGGCTTCTGCGCCTGGATAGTCTTGCTGTTGATAAAGACTCACACCTTGCTGGAATAAATTGGCAGTAATTAACGTTTTGACGGCAAAATAAATCAGCAGAATAATGGCAATAGTGACTACAAAAATTGACAAAACATTGGTTGTTTGCAAATTATTGAACATAATTTTTTGCTAAAAGACAGGCTATGGGAAACATTAAATATTCTAAGAAAAAAAGCTTCCAGATAAATTGATAAAATTGAGCGATCGCTTTTTTGTCTTGTAAGTCTACGGCTAAACTCCGCACCCACATCCAACACAATACTACTAAGTGCGAAATCACCAAAAATCCTGAGTTAATTAACTCTACACGCAACACACCAGCTATCACTATACCCAAATAGCAAACAGTCAGTATCCACAGTGCCAAGTTAAAGACAGCTTGTGAACCTAATTGAATAGTAAAAGTTGTGATATTGTAGAGGCGATCGCCTTCTATATCGGGGATGTCTTTAAAAATGGCGATCGCTAGAGTAAACACCAAAATAAATATAGTTAATATCCATACTGCCAAAGGAATAAATTGATTATTTTGTAGTACCCACCAACTAAAATGCAGAAACAACCCTAAATTTACGATAGTTCCCCGCACTGAGAAAATACACAATGCAGCCCAAAACGGAAATCTTTTTAAGCGAATAGGCGGTAAAGAATAAGCTGTACCAATTGCTAAACTCAAACTCACCATTCCCAATAAATAAGGGCCATTTAGCCAGGCTACAACCAAAGCTAAAATCCCCATAGTGGTCACAATCAATTGTGCTTGTCTGCGGGTAAACTCTCCTGAAGCCAAGGGGAGATGAGGTTTATTAACCTTATCAATCTCTACATCTTCTAGTTGATTTAATCCCACAATATAAACATTGCCACATATACAAGCTACCCACGTACTCAAAACAGGTATGATTTGAGCCACTGCAAAACCAGTAGAACTAATTGCGACAGCGATTAAATACAAACCCAACACACTTAAACTTGTACCAATAATGGTATGTGGCCGGGAAAACTTCCACAAAGCATAAAGCCACTGGAAAGGGGAAAGCGATTGTTTCGTTGGCGAAGGACTATTTCGAGAACTCTGGGTCATAATTAGCTAGTTAAGTAGATATTCTGGCTGTTGACTAATGACTAAATATAAAAATACCCTGTTCTAGTCAGTGGAACAGGGTTTAATTTGGGGTAATTATTAATTATTTATCTCTATGTAGCTAAAGAACGGAAATCCTTATTGTTTAGTGTATAAGATATTGTTTCAGTTGAAAGTTCTCTCTTCCTCCGCAGTCGCTAAACTTGGAAAGACCCTGTCCCTTTGAGACGCTTTGCATTTGCAAAGCGTCTGGTTGGCGCAACCTCCCTTAAAGAAGACCACGCTGTTCTCTGTTCCCTACTGTACATAAATAAACGAAACTTTTAGCTATTAGCGAGTTCTGGGATAGTAGCTTCCAACTTGAGACAGTTAGCACCATCAACTTGTAATTGATATTCCACCTTATCCATTAATCGATTCATAATTAGCCACCCGTAACCACCTTCTTGTTTATCTACTGGATTGGGCGGAAAATAAGTAGCTAAGTCAAAGCCAGTACCGTAATCCCACACTTCCAAAGAAATATCTCTGCCCTTGAGTTCCAAACGTAGCAAAATAGGTATATTCGACTGCTCCTTGTGAGCATGACGAACTACATTTGAGTAAGCTTCTACCAATGCTAGACGCAGACGACTGGACTGTCTTGACCAATCCACAGACTCACCCAATTGTACTTTTAAGCATCCCAGCAACCAATTTTCGACGATACTTAAATAATTTAAGTCACTTGGTACGTGCAGCTCACTTTTCATCATTTACAAAACCTCCAGAGAAAGTATAGTTTGATCATCTTCTTGCACGGGGTTATCTGCCTGGATGCGAGCTAGTAAATGGTTCAAAGACAATGGTTGTGGTTCTTCCTGTAATATTTGCCACAAACCGTCCTGTTTCAGCATAAAACGACTGGCTGGGAGAGTGCCACCCACTGTGTCAACGGTTAATGTTGGTTTATTTGATACCATTGCTTCCGTGATTCCATCACTAGCTAGCAATAATGTGTCTCCAGATGAGAGAACTAAACGACCTGACTGGGCTTGCCAATCAGATAAAATTCCTAAAGGAATGCCACGAACTTTCAGATACTTTGGTTGTTCTACTACAGTGGAATGATTTGACCAAACTAATGGATAAATATGTCCAGCATTGGCATACACCAGTTCCCTGGTAGTGGGAGTAAAACAAGCTAAAACAAGTGTAATAAAGCAATTGTTGCTAATTAAGTCATTACATAAAGCCTGATTGAGATTGTGTATAACTACGTGAGGATCAGCTGGTGTTTCCTGAGATAATTCCCGCCGCAAGACGGAAATAGCACTAGCCATAAATAAAGCAGCTGGGACACCTTTTCCAGAAACATCCCCTACCGCTAACCATAAGTCTCCTTTAGGGTGGACAAAGACTTCAAAAAAATCACCACCTACCTCTCGTGCTGGATAACAGCACGCTTGTAACTTCGCGCCTTTAATATCTGGTAGGCTTTGGCGTAGTAGGTTGTTTTGAATTTGACGCGCCACTTCTAACTCAGCTTTGATTTGCTCTTGCTTTTCTTGCAGACGTTGGTAAAGTTTGGCTTGTGAAAGAGCTAAAGCTGCTTGTTCTGCTACACCTGTAATCAGTTGAATTTCTTCATCATGCCAAGGTTCATCTTGACCAAACTGATATAGAGCCAGCACTGCTAACAAGTCTTGTTGGTAAGATAGGGGGACAACCAAGTAGTTACAGTATTTTTCTTCGTATATCTCTTGAGCAAATTGATGTTGATGAGTTGCCAGAACCTTCTCAATGAGAAGAGTAGGGTCAAAAGCCTGATGGGGAAAAGAATTAACTGAATTTTGGTATGAGAATTGATTAGCTAAAAGCAGATCACCTTCTACGGGTTTAAGTAGACAACCTGTAGCATCAAAAGTTTGCCCTATGGTGGCGACAATCTTTTGTAGCATACTCTCATAGTCCAACGACTCACGAATGGCCGTTGTGACTGCGTTAAATAAAGATTCTCGTCTTAAGGCTCGACGTAACTCTTGAGTACGTTTTTTGACAATGCGATATGTCTCGGTGGCCTGCTCAACTATAACTTTTAGGCGTTCTGGATTCCAAGGTTTAGTGATGTATTTGAAAACTTGGCCGGAGTTAATTGCATCCACCAAATCTTCGACATCGGTAAAACCCGTCAGTAAAATCCGAATGGTGTCAGGAAATCGCTCTACTGTATGACTAAGAAATTCTGTACCATTCATTTCTGGCATTCTTTGATCAGAGATAATGACTGCCATTTCTCCTTCTTTTTCCAGAATTGCCAATGCACTGCGGGCATGATTGGCTTTATATACTTGAAAATCTCGCCTAAAAGTACGGTAGAGTAAATCTAAGTTATCTGGCTCATCATCTACGACCATGAGCTTAAGTTTTTCTACCCTAGTTTCCGTCATATTGACTTTTATTTACAGGTAAAGAGTTGGCGAGACAGTAAAATTGCCATCTCACCAAATTGCTAAAAATCCTGAAAAAGCTAACTTTTTCAGCACAATTATTATTTCTACGAGTATAACTTTACTCTTAATTTTCTGTACCCTTATATTTAACTTCAGAGTTCTGAAATTGGCAATTGTGGTAATTAATCACAGATTAAAATTAACCGACTAATCCAGAACGTAAGGCACGGACTGCTGCTTGGGTGCGGTCATCAGCGCATAGTTTGTTCAAAATGTTACGCACATGGGTTTTGACCGTTCCGACAGTAATGTAAAGGCGTTCGGCAATAACTGCGTTACTACAGCCTTCTACAATTAACTGTAGAACCTCTAATTCTCTTTCTGTGAGGATGTAAGGGTCTATAGTTTCTGTGTTGTCTGTAGAATCTGGGTTTGAAGCTAGAAATTGGCGGTCTGTCTTTGGGGGATTTTGTTGTGCTTGTTGTAACACAATTCTGGCGATCGCCGGATCAATCCAAGCGTTGCCATTGTAAGTAACCCTGACAGCTTCCAATAAATTATCAAACTTAACATCTTTCATACAGTAAGAGTCAGCCCCAGCCGCAAAAGCCGCTAAAACAGCCTCCTTATTGTCTTGAAGTGTAAGAATTAGCACTTTTGTTTCTAGCTCTTTGCCATTAGCTGTGGCTTTTAACTCCCGTGTTAATTCAATGCCATCTTTATCAGGTAAACCAATATCGACAATTGCAATATCAGGTTGTACCATTTTTAACATATTCAATCCTTCAGCCGCATTAGCAGCTTCTCCTACAACTTCTATTCCTTCCTTTTGCGATAAAGCTGTACGAATACCTACACGAGTCAGGTCGTGATCCTCAATCAGCGCAATCCGAATTTTACTCATAGTCAACTTCTACCCGTTACGCTACCTTAACTTTAAAACTGAGTTTACGGACAAGACTTAAATAAATACTGTGTAAATAATTGTGTCTGCCAATAATATACTTGTCACTAAGTATCTAATCATCTCAACGGATGGAATTCTTTTCCATTTTGGCAACGATCACTGTGTTTTGATGAATTATAAGCTGTTTTTATAACCCGTTACGACTAACAAAAATGACACCGCCTATAGGTTAGTTTTCCGCAGATGAGTATTTTACACAGTTGAATTTGGCTCAGAAACTCCCAGACACCTATTAAAAAATTTGATAAACTATCGTTCTAGATCATCTGGTGTGAGACTAATTAAGAGCAAGGCTATGTTTCAAGCCCCTAAAGAGTTTTCGGTTTTGGGAATGCCTGTCCATGTGATGGACAACTATCCCAGTTGGTTGCTAAATTGCTGGCAATACAACCAAGGCACTCATGTCATCACCCTGAATGCAGAAATGACCATGCAAGCACAGCAAAATCCCACTTTAGCAAAAATCATTAAAAGTGCGGATTTAGTCATTCCAGATGGTGCAGGAGTAGTTCTATATTTACGTTGGCTACTGTGGCAAAAAGTTAATCGTTGTCCAGGAATTGAATTGGCTGAAAAGCTGTTATGTGCTGTAGGACAACAACAAACAGACAAAACAGTATTTTTCTACGGTGGCGCGCCTGGAGTAGCCGCAACAGCAGCAGAGTTTTGGCTGCAAAAAAGTCCTGGGTTGAATATAGCTGGTACATACTCTGGCTACCACACTCCCGAAGAAGAACAACAACTCAAACAAACCCTAGCCCAACTGCAACCGCAGATAATTTTGGTAGGGTTAGGAGTACCACGCCAAGAATTATGGATTTCCCAAAACCGCCATTTGTGTCCCCAGTCTATTTGGATTGGTGTAGGTGGAAGCTTCGATATTTGGTCAGGGACAAAATCTCGTGCGCCGTCGTGGTTGGCTGACAACAATTTGGAATGGCTATATCGGCTTTATCAAGAACCTTGGCGTTGGCGGCGGATGTTAGCTTTACCGCAGTTTGCAGTGAAAGCCTGTATTTATCACTTGACGGCTAAGAGTGCGACTTGAGGATAGATTGGGGACTGGGGACTGGGGACTGGTGATTAGGGATTGGGGATTGGGACAAGGTAGACAAGGTGGACAAGGTAGAGTTTATTTCTCAACCTACTACTGACTACTCATTACTCAGCACCGGCTAAACGCCGCGCTACCGCTAACAGCACGGGCTAAACGCCCCGCTACCGCTAACAGCACTCCTAACTTAAATGGTGCGAAAAATTTGAAATATTCTGTGTGAGATTTGTGATTCCTAAGTATTTCTTGGGAATCATTGTTTTTAGTCAACAGTCATTAGTCAAAAGTAGCATTAATCAATGCCTGTATTAACAACGCCCTTAACTACTGAAAATTCTCAGGATGGTGAACAGCAACATCTCGATGGTGGTAATGGTCACATAGTAAAGTTACTGTCTGTGACTAAAACCTATGGTAACGGCTGCCATGCTTTACTAGATGTCAGTTTAGAGGTAAGAAAGAAAGAATTTTTATTTGTTACTGGCCCTAGTGGTTCGGGTAAGTCAACGCTGTTAAAGCTTTTGTATGGTGAAGAGTTGCCTACACAGGGAGAAGTAATTGTGAGTGATTGCAATGTTTCTGATTTGCGGGGCGATCGCTTATCATTATTACGGCGCAAAATTGGCATTGTGTTTCAAGACTATAAACTGATTCCTCAGCGCACAGTGTCAGAAAATGTCATGTTTGTTTTGCAAGCACAAGGTTACACTCGCAAGGAAATTCAACGCCGCTTAGAACCTACATTGAAACTGGTAGGTTTACTTTCTAAGGCGGATTGTTTTCCTGATCAACTTTCTGGCGGTGAACAACAGCGAGTCAGTATTGCACGGGCAATTGTGGGGACACCACCTCTAATTTTGGCTGATGAACCTACAGGTAATCTTGATCCTGACAACTCCTGGCAGGTGATGCAAATTCTACAAAAATTAAATTCCTTTGGGGCAACTGTGATTGTCACTACACACGACGAACAATTAGTACGTAGGTGTAATCAACCAGTGGTACAAGTTCGTAACGGTAAACTATATAGGCAATCAATTAAAAAAGGTAAATAATAGTGGGGAATGGGGCATTGGGCATTGGGCATTGGGCATAGTTTTGAACTTCGCCCTTATACCCTTACACCCTTACACCCCTAAATAGAAGCTCGTTCTTTGACTTTAGTTACTAAAGGCCTGAGAGTTGGTAAGGGCGTAGATAATTGCGATCGCTCGAAAGTTTGTAAACTCTCAAAGGCTGCTTCGCGAATTGCGGTTTCTTCTTCTCGGCTCAAGAGAAAATGTAAACATTGCACGATATCTTGCTGTAGTGCAGGGTCAAGTTTATAGCGGTTGACTATTTTAGTTAAGCGACGAACGGCTATTAAACGTTTGATTGCATCGGGTTCTGTGAGGTCAAGTAGCAACTTCTCAAAATTGTCTGCTTCGCGGTGGCTGTAAAAATTGACAATTTGCCAGACTAATAAAATTAAAGTTAATAAAGTTCCTAGACCTTGGACAATAGTTCCAGCAGCTATCCAATGACTATGAGAATCAGCCCAAATCGCTGCCGCCATATAGGTGCTGAGGGTAGCGATTCCACCACTGCTGACGGCTAGGATTAGCTGGCGGTTGGGACTGTTGAGAAATTTTTTGATTTCTTCCCAAGGTAATTGAAAATGCCATTTGTGCATTGAGTGGACTATTAACATGATGCTAATCCCAACTAGCAATGCTAACAGTAATTTCCAGTTCCACAGCAGCATAGCAACAAGCAATGTCAAAAAACCGAGAATTGCTCCTGGTTCTGAGAGACGTTGCATAGTTCGTTGCTTAGTGGCTTTGGTTTTCAACTCTGGAAGCAGCCTCTCAGGTATATGGTTGATCAATTGCTGCCAAGAAGATACAGCCTTTGCCACAGTGTTTACCTACCTACTTACAAAATACATATATTGATTGCACTCAGTATGGTGAAGTTAGCCAGTCAAGCAATTTTAGATTTTAGATTTTGGATTTTGGATTGACTATCTTCTCTATGAGAGGCTGTGCCAACGTAGCAGACACAGCACAGCTAGTCTTACAGACTTGCCGCAGAATGTAAAATCTAAAATTCGGAGGGTCAAAGAAAGCTGAAATTTTCAGCATATCTTACATGGTCACTTTACCTTTACTCAGTAATATAAATCGAATATCAATATTACTCTATAAGCTTATCGGTGCTGAAGTCGGAAAAACAGGTTTTACTACCGAATTTTTGAGTTTTGGGTATAAAAATAATATTGAATGTATTCTTAGGCACTTAGGTATAACAAGAGGCAAATTTGACTGCCAGATGCTCCAGGTGTCTTTCTCCTACACCCATTGGCAGTGATTTAAAGACAAAAACGAAATTCATCAATGGTAAATTGACCATCGAAAGCGCAGAAGGTGATGGAGTGAATATTTTTAGCAGCAACAGACAATAGGATGTTGGGGGATAAGGACGAATCGGAGTTAGCTAGATTTGCGCTAGGTAAAATACTTTGGCAGAGTAATTGGCGATCGCGATCATAAGCTGAAAGCACTAATCTTTGTGAGCTGGTGACACTCGCACTCACCCAGTTGACCGGTTGTAAGAAAGTGGCTTCTAAAAATCCACCTTTGGGAGAACCCATTAATGCTGTTGATCCTAGTTTGGTAGGAAAGGCGGGGTTAGAAGGTTGTATGGCGATGGAGTTCTGAAAAATCACACCCCATTGCTCGTATTGATGCTCCACTACTTCAAAGCATTTTAAATCTTCTAAGTTCAAACAGATACAAGTCGGTACGTCTACAGTAAAGTGTGCAGTCGCCTCTTCTAATTGACTGCGCCTGGCTGAAGCTATGATTTGATTCTGCACATCAAACTGCTCGACTCTACATACATCGGGTTCAAGTTGTGACACTTGCTCTGATTGGAGAGTTACCTGCTTACCCACAATTCCCTACCTTACCATTAACCAGAGAAACACTATCATGAGCTAGATACATCACAGCGATCGCCTTAACCCTTGTTGCTGATGATGTACAGCCGTCCTTAACGAACGCTTTGACTCTTTTAAGAATAACAAAACTATCCGTAAGTTTTCTGTAGACTATCACAAAAAACCCACCGCCAAGTATTGTCTAAGTAATACTATTTACCAAAATTAAAACTAAGGAAACCTTGCTTTATGGTGTTTTTAGGCAAAATAACCTTTTAGACCGAAAAAATAAATACTGAATCTTTACAACTAAACTAGTGATTTCACATCTACTTAATCTGACGCTAGCCAGAGGTTAGACAATGATTGTTTAAAGATAATGGATGGGGACTGGGGACTGGGGACTGGGGACTAGGAAAGCCAAAACCCATCCCTATTGACTATTGACTATTGACTATTGACTAAAAACTATGATTCAACCACAGGGATTTGAACAACGTTCAATCATGACATCGCTGGGGAAAATGGCTTACTACACTTCCACTGGCGCACTTTGGCAAGAAAACACCTCTAAAACGACTGGAAAAGAAACTTTAGTGTTTTTACATGGCTTTGGTGGTGGTTCTTCTGCTTATGAGTGGTCAAAGGTTTATCCAGCTTTTGCGGCGGAATATCGCATTCTCGCACCTGATTTAATTGGGTGGGGTCAATCTGAGCATCCAGCGAGAAATTATACGATTGATGATTATTTGACGACGATTCGGGAATTTTTTGAGCAGACTTGTACAGAACCGGTGAGTGCGATCGCGTCTTCCCTGACAGCCGCATTTACAATCAGAGTGGCAATTACCCATCCCAATTTATTCAAATCGCTAATTCTGGTAACACCTGCGGGACTTTCGGATTTTGGCGAAGACTATTCCCGCAGCTTGTTTGCTCAAATCGTCAGTGTGCCGATTGTTGACCGCTTACTATACAGCACGGGGATCGCTACTAGCGGCGGCATTCGGAGTTTCTTAGAACAGCGACAATTTGCCCAATCTAACCGAGTTTACGAAGAGATTGTGCAAGCCTATCTCACATCAGCCCAACAACATAATGCTGAGTATGCAGCCTTATCTTTTGTGAGGGGTGATTTGTGCTTTGATTTATCACTCTACATTCAACAATTGCTAACTCCCACCGCTATTATTTGGGGACAAAAGTCCCAATTTACCGGGCCAGATATAGGCCGCCGCCTAGCAGAGAAAAATCCCCAAGCCATCCGCGCGTTTCAACCTCTAGAAGACGTAGGTTTAACACCACAATTAGAACTACCATCTGTCACCATCGGTCTAATTCGCCGATTTTTAGCATTGCTGAATGAATAAGGAATGGGGCATTGGGAATTAAATGAAAATCTCCCTTGTCCCCCTTGTCCCCAGTCCCCAATCCCTAATGACTATTGACTAATTCCCGCAATTTCTCCGCAACTACACCAGTAGTCAGTAATTCTTTAGCTTTAACTATACCAGCTTGCATATTGCTACAAATTCCACTGCGCCAGAGGTAAAATCCTCCATTCCATAGGGCTGTTTGCATGAGTTCGTTGGGTTTTCCCGCCAATACATCCTGCATCTGGGCTAGTAATTCTGCGGTGGTGTTTAGGGGTACATTTTTGGTGGTGAAGCCGTAATCATGGGGTGAAAGTAGTAATCTTTCTATGTCTTCGGGTGGTTGAGATAAGGCGATAATAGCAGTGCGATCGCGCGGTAAATCACAACTGCCTTCTAGTCCTTTAACCAAGGTAAACTTTGTTACTCCTCTTAGTTCCAAGGCTGTTTGAAACATCCCTTCTGTGGGTGGATGGACAAACCCCGCCACAACATGATTATCGCCAGCATATGGACACCAAATTAATTCCATTGTGGCAAAGGGTGGACGTTTCCCTAATTGGTCACGGTATTCCCAAATACTGCTATTTAAAGGAAAATGCTGTGGTGTATAAACAAAACCAATGCCTGTTTTCTCTAGGATGGCTTGGGTGCTTGCTAGTGAGAGGCTAGTCCAATCGACTCCTAAACCTTGCCAAATCTCTACTAATGGTAAACCGTATTTGGTGGGGAGGCGATCGCCGCCGTGCATGATGACTGGTTGACCTGCTGCGGCGAGGATCAGGGCTGTGATAGGGCTGATGGGTGCTGTTCTGGTTCTACCATCATATGGTTGACCAAGTACCATAACTGGGTGTTTAGAGGTAATTGCCGACAGTTTTGGCCCTAGTTCCTCATAAGCATCTAACATTCCCGCTAATTCTTCTCCTGTGGGACGTTTGATGCGATGGGCAATCAAAAACGCACCGATTTGGGCTGGTGTAGCTTCGCCCAATAACATCATTTTAGTGGCAGTGGCAGCTTCTGCACGAGTTAAACTCTCGCTGGTATGATTGCCACTGCCTACTTTTTTCAGCAGATCCCTGAATACAATGCTCATAAAACGTAGATGGTCAACAGTCAATGGTCAACAGTCAATAGTCAAGCTTGATACTGGGTACTATTGACAGTAGACATTTGACTAATCATAGCTTTAAGCAGGCGATCGCTGTTGCTGCAACATAGCTGAGATAAAATCTCATCCATGTATTGTTAAAAAGTGAAAGTTGTACGCAATACCCCTACAGTTGTGGTGTCATTGTTGCTATTACCTTCTGGGTTAAATAAAATAAACGCCCCTGGGGTAATACTGACATTATCGCTAACTTTCAGGCGGTAATAGGCTTCTAAGTGGTAAGGAGTAGCCCGATTTTCACCTTCTGGGGTAAGTGAAGCTCTGCCACTAGCGTCAACACGGTGGAGTGGTTGACCAAAAAGAATCCCCGCCGCATTTCCTTGTTTGAATAAGTCTCTGAAGTGAACCCCTACCATCCAACTAGTAAAGTTAGTGGAAGCGTCTACACTATTTGAGGAATCATCGACAAATAACGCTGCGCCATAACCAGATAAAGCTATCTGGGGAGAGAATCGCCAAGTTACCGTTCCCCCGACAGAATTTAGTTGGACTGGTGTTCCCAAAGGTACGCCAGCTAAAGCACCGATATCATTTCTGATTAATCCTGTGCCTAGAATATTGATTTCATGATAGCTATGGGAGTAATTTAAACCAATATCTAAATCACGACTGGGTTTGAAGGTTAACTGAGCAGCAATTACACTACTACCACTAAATAAGCCGCCACCTAATGGTGTATTAGAAACGTCTGGGGCGACTTCGTTGGGAGATTTTTCTGGGAGATTAGCATTGACACTGCCATATAAAGCTCTCAAATCCAAACTTGGGGAAATGCTGTAAATAAATCCAGCCGCCGATGCTAAACCAGAACCGGAAGTTCCCCCAGAGACGCGTAACACAGGATTTAATCCGCCAAAACGGGAAATGGATTCTTGTCCCTCTCCATAAAAGGGTGTAATTGCTGGAAAAGCATCGGATGTTTCAGCCGCAGTCCCCGCAAACAAAGTTAACCTATTGCTAACGGGGAAGATATAGAGCAATTTATAAAGTTCAAGATTATTTGCCCCAACGTTTGACAAATCCTTGACGTTAAGTCCTGGAAACTGTGGCTCGAAACTAGTCCGCGCACTACTAGCACTGAGTAAATCAGAAGATAATCCTAAACTATTTTGTAAGCTACCTTGACCAGTTACTCCACCTAAAAAATTGTGGGCTTGTAAGCCGGTAATTAATAAGTCTTTCCCTGTGAAGCTAGTGGTCAGATTTAACCGCACTCGATTCACTAAGATGGGGTTGGGGTCACTTCTCCCAGACGCACCACCAGTAGCAGCAAGAGCAGCAATAATGACTTCTCCATTTAATTTAGTAGTAGTAGAAAACTGATTGGCCTCTAGTTGTGCAGTTCGACCTTCTAAGGCATCTACTCTACCTCTTAATGTTGCCAATTCCGCCGCAAATTGTTCTTGCAGTTTTTGCAAGGTGGCTAAATCTTCTTTTTTAACTAAATCGGCGGTTGCAGTAGCTATTAATTCGTTGATGCGCTCTAAACAAGCATTTAAACCGGCGGCGAATTCATAGCGAGTCATGGCACGATTGCCACGATAGGTCAAATTTGGATAGCCTGCAATACAGCCGTAACGCTCAACTAGAGATTGTAAGGCTTGAAACGCCCAGTCAGTAGGTTGTACATCAGATAATTGAGATACAGATGTGACTTGTGCAAATGTGTCTGATGCTTGCTGAGGTTGTGCAGAATTAATCGCAGAATCTAATTCTGTATCTGCATTGTTTTGTTGTGCTTGTGCTGAAGATAAGTCTTGCTGATTAGTATTATCTGTTAGTAGTAATTCATCAGCAATAATTGTCTCTGAATTAGTTCTATTTATACTATCTTTAGTGTTGGCTAATTTTTGGTCGTTAAGCTCTGAATTAGGGATGGCTTTAACGGGCAAAACGCCAGAAATTAACCATAATAAAATTACTCCCCCAGAAGAAGCAAGCAGATGTTTGTTCATGAGTGATTCCAAGATGTATGCAGTCAAAAAGCCTGATTTAATGTTATTGATAAGTAAATCCAAAGTCCGTTGATCAAGTTAATCTAGTTAGGTTTTCACTTGATTATTTCTACATGATTCTGGCTAAATTCACTTATCAAAGCATTAGTTACTAATGCAAGTATTAACTAATAGTAAATACTATTTTGAGAAATAATTAACAAGCGAAACTATTGATAGTTCTTATAATGTCTATTATTTAAATAATAAGTAAATAAATATATTTTTGTGGTATGTGCGGGAAATGTGGCTGGCTCAACTTCAATTTCTGCTTTCAAGTCAAACGACTTGAAAACAACAACTTATATTAAGTAATGTAAAAATATTAGGATTCAGTTCGTAGTAAGGACTTTAGTCCTTTCTTATGAACTAAAGTTCACACCACAAACCTGCAATTACTTACCCTGTTCCACTTAGAGACTTCCAGAAGATAAACTATCCAAATTTATTTTCTTTAAAACAACTGTTTCCCCCTGCTCCCTGCCCCCTTGCCATCAAAGTGATAGTATGTTTTTTCAATTGGAAGTCCCTTAAGAGGCTTCTTGTTGTTGCTCAAACTGTTGGCGGATATGGTCGCGCACGAGTTGCCAAAAATGTTGTATTGGGGGAATTTGCAAGCGGTCTTGTGTTGTGACCATAACAACACGTCGAGAGAGGCTAGAATTATCAGACAACGAGCCACCGGTTGCTAAAGGACGAACCGCTAAGGTGGGGTCAAGGCGGGCTTCAACTAATGCAGATGTGGGAAGTAAAGCAATTAATTCACCTTGACGGACGACACCGCGAAACGCGTCTAGGGTGTTGACTTCTAAAGCGGCTTGCAGATTAGCTTCTAGACGTTCAAATTTTTCTTGGATGAGACGCTGCATCCCGTAGCCATCTTTAAATACTACTTGGGGATAACGTACTACTTCTGACCAAGGAACAAATTCATATTGAGCGAGGGGATGATTAGCGGCAGTTAACAGTTCTATGGGTTCATCATAAAGGACTTCTACTACCATTTCTCGCCCGGTAGTCAGAAAGCGATTATTCATAACGATCGCTAAATCTACTAAACCATCTTTGAGGACTTTTAGGGCGCGATCGCTTCCTAAAGATGTCACCCGCAACTGCACATCGGGATAATCACGACAAAATTTCTGTAATATCGGCGGTAAATAAGAACCACACAGCGAATGAATCGCCGCAATACACAATTCCGGCTGCTTTCCGGCGATTAAATCTGTCAACTCTTGAGTCGCCGTTTCCCACTCTTGGCAAATTTTCCGGGCGCGAGGTAACAAGCGTTCGCCACCTAAAGTCAACTTGGCCTGATTTGTCCGGTGAAACAACTCTAAACCCAAATCAGCCTCCAAAGACTGAATTTGGCGGCTAATAGTAGATTGTGTTACGCCACATTTTTGGGCTGCTTTTTGAAAGCTACCAGTTTGGGCGATCGCTAAAAACGCTTGCAACTGCTCTAGTCGCATGGGATATGTAGCCTGAATTACATTTATGGCTCTATTTAAGTTAACGGATTTTGACTTTGAATTTGGTAGAGCTTGTTACAGCTTTTAGTTTCTTTATTGGGATTGGGGACTGGGGACTGGGGATTGGGGATTGGGAATTGGGCATTGTGAAGGAGAGTAAAAATCTATCTTGTTCACCTTTTCCACCTTCCAGCCCCCAGCATTTCAATATTTGGATTTTGACTTGACGATAGCGTAGCGTTAGCGACGCAGAAGCATCTTTATGGATTGGATTCAATCTAAAATCCAAAATCCAAAATCTAAAATCTAAAATTCCCAATCCCCTCGTAATAATACTGAAACATTTACAACTCAAACCTTTTGCGTAAGTTATCCCATAAATTCACGATTTTTCACGGGATTCAGTATGGCTTCAGAAGAAATTCATAAATATAACATTAAGCTTTACTCACAAAGTTGGTGTTTATTGTGTCCCTAAAATCAGGATTTTGCAAAGAAGCCGTAATGATACTACCATTTTCAAAAAAATATAGTTATATTGGTAACACCATAAGACACCCACATTCGAGCAATGAACCGTTTTCCTGATAACAACACAAACATACGTGATTACGGACTAGAGAGAAATAAACTAGCTCAAATGTGTGGTTCTGACAAATTATTTCGCGATCGCTACCAAATATTACGGATCTTAGGTAGGGGTGGCTTTGGTATAACTTTTGTTGCCCAAGATGCCGTATTACCAGGAAACCCCCAGTGTGTAATTAAACAACTCTGCCCCAAGGTTACTAGTAAAAAAGCCTGGCAGAATGCTTGTAAGCGGTTTGCCAAGGAAGCAAAAACTTTAGCCCAACTGGGTAGTCATTCTCAAATTCCCATGTTGCTAGATTACTTTGAAGGTAACGGGGAATTATATTTAGTCCAGGAATACGTCCAGGGTTGCAATTTAGCGCAAGAAGTCAGAAAAAATGGTGTCAAGACGGAAACTGAAGTCAAACAGTTTTTACAGGATGTATTGCCAGTTTTACAATATTTAGAACAACATCAAGTCATTCACCGTGATATTAAACCCTTAAATCTTCTGCGCTGTGCAGATGATCAGCGCATAGTATTGATAGATTTTGGTGCAGTCAAGGAAAACTTGCTGGATGCGATTAATGATTCCCGTAATCCCAGCATGAATACTAACTTTGTGGGGACAATGGGCTTTGCACCACCAGAACAATTATCTCTACATCCGGTGTACGCCAGCGATATTTATGCTGTGGGTATGACTTGCGTTTATTTATTAACTGGCAAAAATCCCTTAGATATGGAACATGAAACCCAGACTGGGGAAGTGTGCTGGTATAAATATGTGCAGGTGAGTGATAGCTTTACTCGCATTTTAAATAAGATGCTGAAGTTTTCCCTCAGAGAGAGATTTCAAAAAGCCAGTGATGTAACTAGGGCGTTAAGGGCGGAAAAAGATATCCCACACCTAGCTAACTGCTTGACTACCCAACCAATCAAAAATCAACGTCCACAACCAAAACCAACTACTCAAGAATATATACCACCTATAGCCAGAACTGCGATCGCAATTCGGGAATGGAAAGCTAGACAGGAAGCTAAACAACAAGCCAAACAACAAGCTAGACAGTCTCAAAGAATATAGAGGAATTGGGGCAGGGAGCAGGGGGCAGAGAGCAATGCGGTCTTGGGCTTTGCCCAAGTGGAGCAATTGCGGAGGGGTAGGGGAGAAAAATTTCCCGCTTATCCATGCCACCAATTCCTAACTACGGTGTACACACAAGTCTTATAACTTTGTCCCACACTGTTTAGATCCCCTAAATCCTAGGGGGATCTAAAATGCTTTGCTACACCAATAGAGACTTTTCAAACATCCTCTAAGAGTAATTTTAGGTTTTTATTTGAAACTTCCTACACGCAACTAAGCCTAGAAACTATAACGTTCTTGCGCCCAAGGTTCACCACGACGATGGTAGCCGTTGCGTTCCCAAAAACCTAATTCTTCTTTGTCTAAAAACTCTAAACCATTAATCCATTTCGCACTTTTCCAGGCGTAGAGATGCGGTACAACTAACCGCAAAGGCCCTCCGTGTTCGTGTGGGAGAGGTTCACCAAATAATTTAAATGCGAAAAAGTTTTCTTCTCTAACAAAATCCGTCATTGCAATATTAGTGGTGTAACCACCATAGCAATGTTCCATAATATGGGCGGCTTTGGGATCTACCTCAATTAAATTCATAAAGTCTGTGACTTTAATCCCCGTCCACTTGACATCTAACTTAGACCAACGGGTGACACAATGGAAATCTGCGGTAAATTCGTGCTGTGGTAGATTCATAAAATCTGACCAACTCAACACCACAGGTTTAACCAAACCCCAAACTCGAAATTCCCATTCTTCAATATTGATGTTTGGTGCTTGACCGTATGTTAACACAGGAAAGCCTGTAGCTAAGTGCTGTCCTGGGGGGACGCGATCGCTATTTTCTGGATTTGATTTCTGAAAGAATTTCCCTAGCATAATCCCGTTTTAGGTAGAGGGGTAAGGGTATGGGGGTTTAGGGGTGTAGGGGTTAAGATTACTCAAACCTATATAAATTAATTTCTAGTAGTTAATACGACTAATTTTATTTTCCCGACACCCCGAAATATTAATTTTGTTGAAAATCAAAAAATCAGTGACTATATATACTTTACTGTTGATGTGATTATTTGATCATCAGTCATGGGTAAAAGGTAATGAGTAATCAGACTAGTCCAATTACTCATTACCCATTTTCTCTTATTCTTCTTCGTCTTCTTCTTCAGCAGTAGGATAGACAAATGTAGAACGTCCAGTCAAAATAGATTTACCCAAGGAAAGAGCTTTTTGTGCTTCAACAGCAGCTTTGTGTCTCCAGGTAGCCCGACGTTTATCTCTCTTAGATTTTGATGTTTTCTTCTTAGGAACAGCCATGATAGCCGATATTGCAATTCTTGACAACCTTTCTATTCTAAGCGATCGCTAGCCGAAGTCAAAGAAATTGGGTATGGGGCATGGGGCATGGGGAATTGGGTATGGGTGTAGAGATTGTTGTTACTGAATTTTGAGGAATTTATCTAAAGCTGCAACCATGCTGGGAGGCCAACGGCGGATATTTTTCACCCAGTTCATGTCTTTATAACGACTATCCAAGCCATAGGCGGCTACCCAATTACTTTCCGCTTCGCCCTTTTGACCACTTACCCAGTAAGCTGCTGTCAAAGCTGCACGCACATCAGCAAAATTAGGATATTTGCGGGTAATATTGCGTAATTCGCGGATGGCTTGGTCTTTCTGCCCATTTTCATAGAGTGCTAGGGCATAATTAGCACGGGCGAAGGCAAAGTTAGGTGCAATTTCAAAGGATTTTTGATAATCTGCGATCGCTTCTGACCATTCTCCTAAACCTGCTTTAGCATTACCGCGATTGTTATACGCCATTGCATCTTTAGGGTCGAGTTCTAAGACATGATTATAATCTGCGATCGCCTCTGACCACTTACCCAAACCTTCTAAAGCTGTACCACGATTTAAATAAGGATCAGTGACATTCGGGGCTAATTCTATCGCTTTATTATAATCAGCCAGTGCCGCCTCTAATTTATTCTGACTAACTCGCGAATTCCCCCGATTACTCCACGCCCCTGCATTAGTGGGGAAATTCTCAATAATTTTCGTCCAATATTTTTCTGCCGTAGCAAAATCACCTTTATTAGTCGCCGCAAAAGCTTGATTTGCCCATTCATCACCCTGCGCTAATTGCTCCTGGGTAATTGTAGCTTGTTGGGTTTGCGCCATCACGGGTGTACCCCAACCCAACAAAAGAAACAGACTGAGAACTATACTAATTAACTTAATCATCATCTAGGTTGAGGTTTTGTTGTGTGGAGGGACTGGGGACTGGGGATTGGGGACTAGGGACTGGGAGACAAGGGAGACAAGGTAGATTTTATACCAATGCCCAATGCCCAATGCCCAAAATTCTTTAATTTTGAATTTTGAATTTTGAATTTTGAATTGATTAGCCCCATTCCCTATAGTAATGACATCTGCTCATTCGGTGGAGTAAATCCCATGTGCTTGTATGCAGCTTTTGTGGCTGTTCGTCCACGGGGAGTGCGGCTTAAGTAACCGATTTGCATCAAGTAGGGTTCGTAGACTTCTTCAATGGTTTGGGTGTCTTCTCCGGTAGCTGCGGCGATGGTTTCTAAGCCTACTGGCCCACCATTAAATTGTTCAATAATCACACTCAACATCCGGCGGTCTGTCCAATCTAAGCCACATGGGTCTACTTGAAATAGTTGTAGAGCTTCGGCTGCAATGGTTTGATTAATTTCACTATGGGCTTTTACTTCCGCATAATCACGGACGCGCTTGAGTAGCCGATTAGCTATCCGTGGTGTTCCTCTGGAACGACGAGCGATTTCTGTCGCCCCATCTTCGGTGACTTTGGTTTGCAGTAACTGGGAACTCCGCAAGACAATTTTGCTGAGTTCGTCAACTTCATAAAAGCGCAGTTTTTGAATTAAGCCGAAGCGATCGCGCAGTGGGGAAGTCAACGCCCCGACGCGGGTTGTTGCCCCCACTAAGGTAAATTTAGATAAGGGTAAGCTGCGAATTTTCGCGCTAGAACCTTTACCCACAGTAATATCTAGACGATAATCTTCCATTGCCGGATACAGAATTTCTTCTGTCATCCGCGAAAGTCGATGGATTTCATCAATAAATAAAATATCTCCTGGCTTGAGGTTAACTAGTAGCCCTACGATATCTCTAGGTCTTTCTAAAGCAGGCGCACTAGTAATTTTGTAGTTGACTCCCATCTCCGATGCTAATATCATTGCCATTGTTGTTTTACCCAATCCGGGAGGGCCATACAGTAGCAAGTGATCCAAAACTTCACCCCGTGACTTGGCTGCTTTGATGGCAATCTCTAGAACATCCTTGAGGTCTTTTTGTCCAATGTAGTCGGCAAATTTTTGTGGTCTGATACTCTCTTCTTGTTTACCTTGTTCATCAACAGCAGCTTCAGGTTGCAAAATTTTCTCTTTGGGGGTTGTTTTTGCTGACTCCCGACGCTGTTGTGGTTGTCCATTGGGTTCTGGAGGCTGTTTTTTCGAGGAGATGATCGCCATAATTCAGCTTGCAACCTTACGTTTAGTTCTGGAAGTGGCTTAATTTCCGCCTTAATCATGCGTATCCATAAGCTAGCGAAGATTTTCGGCGGTAATACCCACATCAATTTACAATTTAAATTCCGGACAATTACCCAGGAGTAAAAAAATATATGTTATCTAAAAGAATCTTACCCTGTTTAGATGTCAAGGCGGGGCGGGTTGTTAAAGGAGTTAACTTTGTCGATCTCAAAGATGCTGGTGATCCGGTAGAACTGGCGAAGGTTTATAACGATGCCGGCGCAGATGAGTTAGTATTTCTGGATATTACAGCCACTCATGAAGACCGCGATACGATTATTGACGTAGTTTACCGTACCGCCGAACAGGTCTTTATTCCTCTGACTGTGGGTGGTGGTATCCAATCCTTAGAAAATGTTAAAGCTTTGTTACGAGCTGGGGCAGACAAGGTTAGTATTAACTCTGCGGCAGTACGTGATCCTGACTTGATCAATCGGGCTAGCGATCGCTTCGGTAATCAGTGCATAGTAGTTGCTATTGACGCGAGGCGGAGAGTTGACCCGCAAAATCCTGGTTGGGATGTGTATGTGCGTGGAGGAAGAGAAAATACAGGCTTAGATGCCCTACTTTGGGCGAAAGAAGTCGAAAAGCGTGGTGCGGGAGAACTATTAGTGACCAGTATGGATGCTGATGGCACTCAAGCTGGTTATGACATTGCATTAACAAAAGCAATTGCTGAGGCTGTAGAAATCCCTGTGATTGCTTCCGGTGGTGCGGGGAACTGTGAACATATCTACACCGCACTCCATGAAGGTAAGGCGGAAGCTGCTTTATTAGCTTCTCTCCTGCATTATGGGCAGTTAAGTGTATCTGAAATTAAGAATTATTTGCGCGATCGTCACATTCCAGTACGTTTGTACGCTTAATTCTAAAGCCATTATAGAGATTGAGTCACATTCCCTTTCTATTCAAGACAGTTCTGCAAAAGGATGTTAGGATTAATTTACAATTATTAACTAATATTAAGAAATATGTTGATTCCTATTTTGTTATTTGATGTGGCTCTGGTGGCATGGTCACTACACCTGATGGAGAAAGCAGTAGAAAACAAAGAATTTTCCCTCATGCTAGCCGGTACACTAGTTGCCCTTGCCGCCGCCGCTATGTTAGTAGTCTATTTTCTCATGGGACACTGCATGAGTTACTTATTGCAAGTGAACTATTAACTATAATCGAATGACCTTAGCAAAAGTTCATATTTCACCTAAATACTTGACATTATATTCAGTCACAAGTTATGCTAATTTACGCGAATTAAGGGGTTATAGCTCAGTTGGTAGAGCACTTCAATGGCATTGAAGGGGTCAGCGGTTCGACTCCGCTTAGCTCCATCTATACATTAAATAATTATTGTCAGTTTTATTGTCACTTAAGGGATAACGTGGCCGAAATTAAAGGATAAAGTGTCCGCTTTAAAATCCTGGAATGCTTATTTTTGCGTTGCCCTACTTTCACCATACTTTACAAGTGATCGCACTCAGTTCTCTCAAATCCGCTTCTATCATAGGTTCTGTGGCCACTTTATGGTTAAAAAACGGCCACATTATCCTTTAAGTGACAGTCTTGGTCAACTATTGGTTGTCACTTAGGACAACTAATGGTTGTTGTCGCATTAATGTGACTTTACCCATGACTTTGCCGCGATGGCAAGCTTATATTAACGTGAGTCTCTAACGAAGGCGCACGTTATATTAATATCTTCTGAAGTTCAATCAATATAGTTCGGATTAATCAGCATTATTTGTATTTTTAGAAGTAAGCAATACGATGTTATTTTGAACTGTATGTAGATTGGGCATTTACCGCAAAACCAGTAATCAAACCAGAATATTAGTAGTTGTAGAAGTAATTATACTCACATGAAGATACTATATCCTTGCAATTAGGAATTGTAAATTTCTGTTTAAAATATCAATTTTTAGTAAAAATGCGGTGTTTTATTTTAATAAATATTTAGTATAAAAAATTATCTAAAATAGATTAACAATCAAGATTAATAAGTAATACTCCAATGTGAAAATTCTTTGTATAGAAGATGACGTTAATTTAGTCCTGATGCTGAAAGCTGTATTAGTCAACCAGGGGTATCAAGTTGACTTAGCAGAAGATGGAGAAGCTGGATGGCAATTAGCTCAAAAATATTCATACAACTTAATAATTTTGGATTTGTTATTGCCCAAAATAGATGGGATGCACTTATGTAAACTTCTGCGTTCTAATGACTCTATTGATGTACAGCACAACAGAAATACACCAGTGATGTTGATGACAGCTTTAGATACGGTAACTAACAAAGTTACAGGTTTGGACGTTGGAGCAGATGACTATATAGTGAAACCCTTCAATATGGATGAGTTCTTAGCAAGGATAAGGGTACTGCTCAGAAGGAGTGGGAATCAGATTTCAGCTTGTCTAAATTGGGGTGAGTTGTGCCTCAATCCCAACACCTGTGAAGTTAGCTACGCTGGACAGCCAATTCACTTATTCAAGAAGGAATATGAAATTTTGGAGATGTTTTTACGACATCCTCAACAAATTTTTAGCCACAATTTATTATTAGATTCTTTATGGGAAGCAGATGAAATTCCTACACATGGTGCGCTAAGAGCGCATATTAAAGGTATACGAAATAAATTAAAAAAAGCTGGTGCAAATAATATATTTGAAACTGTTTATAAGTTAGGTTATCGGCTAAAACCACTTGCAGTCGCAAATGCAAGCCAAATCACGATAACGACTCCCAAAAAGCAATTTCTACCCATTTCTATTTCTCCTACTGATTCTTTAATACCTGAACTACGAGAACTTTGGCATCAGTCCCGTCAGTCTTATCAAGAACGTCTATTGATAATTCAAAAAGCTGTGACTGCTTTAGTGGCAGGAAAACTAACTCCAGAACAGCAGCACGAAGCTGAAAGGGAAGCACATACTCTAATCGGCTCACTTGGTAGCTTTGGATTAGATAAATCTTCTGATATTTGCCGTCAAATTCAACAGATTCTTCAACAAGCTCATTTGTTAGGAAAACCTAAAGCTGAAGAATTAAAGTTATTAGTGGCACAATTACAGCATTGTATAGAGATGGATGCCCCCAATATATTAGGTTTGAATAATTCTCTTGTTAGTCATTTATTAATTATAGATAATGATATTGGTCTAGCAAAAGATATTGCTACGGAAGGTATTAACAGGGGCTTTAACGTAAATATTGCAACTAATTCTGAACAAGCAGAACAAATTTTAGTCAGTGGTGCTATTGATGTTATTTTATTAAATTTAGATTATCAGAATAACCTTGAAATCGGGTTAAGCTTTTTGGCAAAAATCCGTAGCCAGTATTCACAAATTCCAGTTGTGATTATTACTCAAGCAGACTCCTTTGCTACTAGACTAGAGGTAGCTAGATTAAGGATTTCGTACTTTCTAATAAAACCTATTAGTAGTAGTCAAGTAGTGGCATTACTGACACAAGTATTGCATCAAAATCATCCGCCGTTATATCGATTGTTGGTGGTAGATGATGACCCTGGTATATTGCAACTTGTGTATCAAATATTATCACCCTATGGCTATCAGGTCACTCTATTAGATCAACCTTTACAGTTTTGGGAAACTTTAGAACAAACAAATCCCGATTTGTTGATTTTAGATATAGAACTGTTAACTCCAGAAAAAGGAGACAACACACGAAAACTTTCTGTAAATGGGTTTGATTTATGTCAGATAATTCGTAACGATTGGCAGTGGAATCGATTACCTATTCTGTTTTTATCTGCTCATACTGATGTAGAAACTATTCAGCATAGCTTTGCTGTGGGAGCTAATGATTTTTTAAGTAAACCAATTGTTGCTAAAGAATTGCAGGCTCGTATCAGAACAAGACTAGAACAGCAAGCAAATTGGAAGCTTACTGAAGTTGATGAACTAACAGGATTAAGTATACGAAGCAAAGCTCTTAAGAATTTAACAAAATTACTGCAACAGGCACAAAGCCAACAGCAAACTTTGAGTTTGGCAATGCTTGATATTGACTTTTTTAAGTTAATTAATGACAAGTATGGACACCCAACCGGAGATCGTGTTTTGAGCTATTTTGGTCAACTCCTTAATCAATCTTTTTGTCAACAAGGTGTAATAGGGCGTTGGGGTGGTGAGGAATTTGTGATCGGAATGTGTGGTGTGACTGCAAAAGCTAGCTGTGAACTATTAACGCAAATATTACAAAAATTACGGCAGCATTCGTTCACTACAGATAGGGAGATTTCATTTCAAATCACTTTTAGTGCGGGGGTTGCAGAGTTTCCTGGTGATGGTCAAGATATACAAGCACTTTTGCAAGCCGCAGATGCGGCACTTTACAAAGCTAAACAACAAGGGCGAAGTCTGGTTTTACTGGCAACAGATAATTACACTAAGTAGAAAAGTAAGAAGCAAAGGTGAGGGAAAAAATAATTATTTATTAATAAATATATGACTATTAAAAAAACTAGAAAACAATTAATTATTGAGGTAGAAACTTTACAGCAAGAAGTCGCATCTCTTAAACAATTGGTGAGCTTTCCCTTCCCATTTAGTAGTACAGAAAATCAAGCACCTCATCCATTAATCGATGAGCCTATAACTTCAGTTAACAAACAAGAATACACCGTTGTTTTAGTTGAGGATTCCGAAACAGATCGGATTATTTACAGTCGGTATCTAAAACAACATGGACAAAATCTCTACAGAATTATTGAATTCGATAATGGGGAAGATGCGTTGGCTTGGTGCCAACAGACAATGCCAGATATTTTATTAATTGACTTTTTACTCCCGGATATGAACGGGTTAGAATTTTTGCAACATCTTTACCAACAAACCAATCAAAGTTGGATTCCAGCAATTATAATTACTGGTCAAGAAAATATAGAGTTAGCTGTCACTCTACTCAAAAATGGCGCGCAGGATTATCTAGTCAAAAATCATATTACTCCAATAAGTTTACACCAAGCGATCGCTAAAGTTTTGCAACAACAGCAATTAATTCAACAACAGATATGGCAACAACAACAGCAACAATTAGTAACTAACACTGCCCTTGCTATTCGTAGCTCTTTTAAACTCAAAGATATTCTGCAAACGGCTGTCACGCAAGTCAGACAGATTTTGCAAACAAATCGCGTGATTATCTACCAATTTCAGCCAGACTGGAGTGGTATCGTAACCACAGAATCGACTATCAACCCAGCTTTATCAATTCTAGGACAAACAATTAAGGATAATTGCTTTGAGACAACTTGGGTAGAGCAATATCAAAAGGGACGGATAAGAGTGATTGATGATATTCACACAGACGCTAACTTAGCAGAATGTCATCGAGAATTTCTGGCGAGTTTTCAAATTCAGGCTAATCTAGTGATTCCCATTATTCAAACTGATAATTTATGGGGATTACTAATTGCCCACGAGTGTTATGCTCCCCGCCATTGGACAAAAGCTGAGTGTGAACTGATGAACCAACTGGCTATCCAAATAGGAATAGCCATTCAAAAAGCTACGCTATTTGAAGAATTACAAGCACAATTAGAAAAATACCGACAATTAGTTTCAATTGTTGAAAATAGCTCTGATTTTATTGCTACTGCTAACTTGAATGGTCAAGTGCAGTATATTAACCCGGCTGGACAGTGCTTGTTGGGGTTAGAAAATACAGATGTGCAGCAAACAACTATCTGGGAATACCAAACTTCAGAATGGAATCAAAGTTTTCAACAACAAATAATTCCCAGTGTTATTTCTACAGGCCGATGGGAAGGTGAATGGCAAATGCAAAATTTTCAAACGGGAGAGTTAATTCCCGTTTGGTGCAATATTTTTACACTCAAAAATCAAATTACAGGTCAGCCACATACTATCGCTACTGTGACACGCGATATTCGGGAACGCAAACAAGCAGAAGAGAGATTAAAAAATTTGAATGCTGAACTAGAATTAAGAGTTGTAGAGCGTACATCTCAATTAGTTCAAGCTAACAATAAATTACAAAAAGAGCTATTTCAAAGAGAGAAATTAGAACGCCAACTTAGGCAAAGTGAGCAATTGTTAGAGGGTTTTTTTCAGGCAGCCAGTCAAGTAAACATAGGATTAGGTATTGTAGATAAAGATTTTTACTTTTTAAAAGTTAATCAAACATTAGCTCAGATTAATGGTCATACTATCGCCGCACATTATGGCAAGTCCTTTGGAGATTTATTGCCGGAAATTGCTTCTAAGCTCTTACCTTTATTACAAAATCTTATTGATACTCAACAACCTATTTCTAACTTAGAAATCAGTGGGATTGTCCCTAGTGAACCTGAAGTATTACGTTACTGGCAGCTTTCTTACTTCCCAATTATCGGAGAATCACACAAGACGATAGCATTGGGTGCTATTGTTTTAGACATTAGCGATCGCAGGAGTGATTACTAAACCCTTCAAAGCTCCTAACTTAGTACAACAGATGCGATTACTGCTCAATTGGAACTAATCTACTTAATTTTTCTTTACATTCATAACTTATTCACAAATTTTTTTTAGCTTCTAGGATAGCTTAAACTTGCATATTTTAAGGATGTTATGCACAAAATCCTAGTCATTGAAGATAACTTTTTGCTCTTGGATCTGATTAACGAATTACTGCTATTAAGTGGATTCCATGCTATTACCACAAGTAATTATCAAGAAGGACATGAGTTATTGACAGTAGAGCAGCCAAATTTGGTTTTGTGTAATTATCCTTTTTTTGACTTAGATAACTTAACAATTCTGCAAAATCTTTGTGATGATGCCGCCATACATAACACTCCTTTGCTCTTTATGCTTGGCTACCAAATAATTAGAATGCCGAAATTGCATCTGATGACAAAGAATTATGAGACTGTAGTTAAACCATTTCCTTCTGTCATCTTGTTGAAAAAAATTTATAATCTCCTACAAATATCAACAAATGCTTCCAAAGCAGGATTAATAGTCAATCAGGTTTAAATCGGAAAATATACATTGTCCACAAGATTAACATATGTTCTTTCTCAAAAGAATGGCACTTTCAAGACAATATGCCATAATAGTTAACATCTTATATCTTAATACCTACAACTGTGATGAGAAAACAATAGTCTAATTACAGTCGTAGTGCCTGAAAAGCAACTATGGTTGGTTCGCAGCAGTATCACAGACTGAAGATAACCAAATGAAGAATTTGGTATGGGTGCAAAAAAGTTATTTTTAAACTTGGATAAATAAGCTATATCTACCGTACTACCAAGCTACGTATACCTCAAATTTTTTTAATCAATCTGTTGGTTTTTAAATATAGCTTAGTCTATGAGTAGAGATTGTCATCAATGAAAGCACCATTACCCAAAAACGAAGCACAAAGAATTGAGACACTTTTAGAATACAAAATCCTGGATACACCAGCTGAAGCTACTTTTGATGACCTCACTCATTTAGCCTCATATATTTGCGGTACTCCCATTGCCTTAATCAGCATAGTTGATCAGAATCGCCAGTGGTTTAAGTCAAGAGTTGGGTTAAATGTACGAGAAACACATCGAGATGTAGCATTTTGCGCTCATGCCATTCTGCAATCGGAGACTTTCATCGTACCTGATGCTCAATCTGACGACAGGTTTGCCACCAATCCCTTAGTTACCTCAGACCCCCATATTCGTTTTTATGCTGGTGTCCCCCTCACTAACCCTGAAGGCTATAATCTGGGAACTCTTTGCGTCATTGACTATGTACCTCGAAATCTGACTCCTGAACAAATGGAGGCATTACAAGCTTTAGGTCGCCAAGTCATCAAGCAAATGGAATTACGGCGAAATTTAGCTGATTTAGCACTTATCACCCAGCAACGCAAACATAACCAGAAGGTACGTAGACAATTCTTCAAGGCGATCGCTGGGGGTTTTGGGTTAGCATCGATTATACTGGCCTTGATTGGGATCGCTTCTTATCAGAACACGCTTTTATTAATCAATACAAATAATCAAGTTAAAAAAACCCAAGAGAAAATTAACAAATTAGAAATACTGCTATCAGAAATTAAAGATGCAGAAATTGGACAACAAGCCTATATCCTCACGGGAGAGGAATCGCATATTCAACCATATCAACTAGCAGTTGCCAATGTAGAGCGTGAATTTGAGGAACTGAGACAATTAACAGCTGATGAAGCCACACAACAACAGCATTTAGATCAGCTCCAACCCTTAGTTATCGCCAAACTGTCTGAAATCAAACAAACTATAGACTTGCGACGACATCAAGGACTAAGTCCGGCATTACAGCTGATGCAATCACATCAGTCACAAAATCTCATGAATGATATTCGCCGCATCATTCGTGAAATTGAGAGCCAGCAACAGGAGCGTTTCCAGCAACAATCACAAGCTGCAACAGTTACTGCTAACAGTACAGTTTTGACTTTAGCGATCGCCATTGCTGTAACTTTTGTGATTCTGGCTGTAGTCTACTATTTAATTTACCGTGAGGTTACACAACGGCAATCGGTAGAATCTACCCTCAATGAAGAGCGTAACTTTATCTCAGCTGTACTAAATACAGTTAGTGCCTTGGTAATAGTTGTTGATTCCCAAGGAAAAATAGTGCGCTTTAATCAAGCTTGTGAACAGATGACAGGTTACTCATTTGATGAAGTCAGAGGTAGATATTTCTGGAATCTATTTTTAGTTCCTGAAGAAGTGGAATCTGTGAAAGCAGTTTTTACAAAGTTGCAGTCCGGTCAAACTAGCCAAGATATTCAGGATTACGAAAATTCCTGGATAACGAAAGATGGTAGCCGACGATTAATTGCCTGGTCAAATACGACTTTGAAAGACTTCCAAGGTTCAGTCGAATACATTATCGCTACAGGTATTGATATCACTGACAGCAAACAAGCACAGGCACAACTTGAAGTTGCTCGTCACCAAGCTGAATTAGCTTCTCAAGCCAAAAGTGCTTTTTTAGCTAATATGAGTCACGAAATCCGTACACCGATGAATGCTGTTTTGGGGATGACTGGCTTAATGTTAGAAACTCCCCTCAACTTAGAGCAGCGCGATTTTATGGAAACTATTCGGATTAGCGGTGATGCGCTTTTATCATTGATTAACGAGATTTTGGATCTTTCCAAACTGGAAGCAGGAGAAATGTCTTTAGAAACTCTCCAGTTTGATTTATCCACTTGTGTGGAAGAAGTTTTGGATTTATTAGCACCCCAAGCACATCGCCAGGGATTAGAAGTTGCTGCCTTAATTTATAGTAACGTTCCTACTAACCTCCAAGGTGATAGTAGTCGCCTGCGACAAATACTCATGAACTTAATTGGTAACGCTATCAAGTTTACTAACACCGGAGAAGTAGTAGTCAAAGTAGAATTACAATCGGAAACTACGAACACAGCTATTCTGAAATTTTCTATTACAGATACTGGTCTTGGGATTACACCAGAAAATCAACGTCAACTGTTTACACCATTTTCCCAAGTTGATGTTTCCACTACCCGCAAATATGGCGGCACTGGTTTAGGATTAGCTATCTGTAAGCAATTAGTCACATTGATGGGAGGAGAAATTGGTGTAGAAAGTGAGTTAGGTCAGGGTTCTAATTTTTGGTTTGAAATTCCTTTAGAAAAACAAACTTTACCGATTTCTACAATACCGCATAGCGAACTATTGATGAATCGCCGACTTTTAGTAGTAGACGATAATGATACTAATCGCAAAATTATTTATCATCAAGCTACTCATTGGGGAATGCAAGTAGATCAAGCCAATAGTGCCATATCTGCTCTGATGCTTCTGGAGACAGCTTGTCAGCAGGAAAAACCTTACGATGTGATTCTAATTGATATGCAGATGCCTGAAATTGATGGCATGACTTTGGGTAGAAAAATCAAAGCTGATTCTACTCTTGCAGAAATCCCTTTAATCATACTGACTTCCACTAATCAACGCCATGAACTCCAAGAAGCCTTTAATATAGGATTTGCAGCTTATTTACTTAAACCTATTAAGTCATCTAAACTTTTAGATACTATCATCAGCATCTTATCTCATCCTTCAGATATTATACAAAATAAAGCTGTAAATATTCAAAATTTAGAAGTTGCTATTTACGAAAATCAATACACTGGCTTTTCTGAGAAAACTTATCAGGCTTGTGCTTTCCCTAAACTCAGGATTTTAATAGCTGAGGATAATTTGATCAACCAAAAATTAGCTATAAAACTGCTGCAAAATTTGGGATATAGTGCTGATGTAGCTGCTAATGGTCAAGAAGTTCTGCAATTATTAAAAGAAATTCCTTACGATTTGATATTAATGGATTGCCAAATGCCTGTTCTGGATGGGTTAGAAACTACTAGAGAAATCAATCGTTGGGAGCATAATAATTTTGCTAATCGTCGCCCACCGATAATTATTGCCATGACTGCTAATGCTATGCAAGAAGATATCCAAAATTGTCTCAATGCTGGCATGGATGACTATCTCAGTAAACCCGTTTCCAAAGAAAAACTAGCAGCAGCTTTAGAGTATTGGAGAGAATTTATTCTCCTTCGATATGAGAAAAAGGCAACGGACAATTGCCTAACCATTGATTGGGAACGTTTACATACAATATCAGGCAATGATACGGAATTTGAATTAATCTTATTACAAGAGTTTGTGGAAGATGCTCATTCCTGTTTAGCCGCGATGAAACTGGCTATCACGACGAATGACTTTAAAACCATCAACAATACTGCTCATCAACTCAAAGGTAGTAGCGGTAATATTGGTGCTAACTTGATACAATCAGCATCCAAGCAGCTAGAACAACTAGCAGCAAAACAAGATTACAGAGGTACTTTTGAGCTAATTGTGCAATTAGAGAATCATCTTAATAGTGTTCAAACCGAACTAACCCAATTAGAAAATCTATGCCAAGCATAGATATAGGGATTTATAGAAAATGACTCATTAAAATGATTCTCATCAATCCTCATACAAATCTATTTGAGGATTACCTTTACTATCGAAATATAATTCCTCTTCAGTTTCTCCATCGGTGATATCTACTTCATAGAATATCCCTTGGGGTGTAATTTCAATTTCATATTTGGTAATGGTAAATTGAGGGCGTTCTTGCTGGATGCGGTTTAATATCAAAGGAGGAAAGTCTTTGGCTTGGGCGTATTGTTCTGTTTCTAACCATTCTCCTGTTTGGGAAAATTCCGCCTCATATTTAATATTGTCCTTGATAAAAATTGCCTCATAACCATATTCATGTCTTTGCCAACTATGAGGAATCTGAGAATATTTTGCTTTAAAAGCAGCTTTTACCGCTTGAGGAACTATGATCGCATCTCCCTGATGGGGATAATCAGAAAAAGCCAATACAATTGTGAGTGCTAATACACAAATAACAGTAATAAATATCGATTTAATTGATATCACTTTCACTGATTTACATATTTAATTTCGTGTTTGGCGGTGATTCCAAAGGTAAGATAACTGTGAATGTAGACCCTACACCTATTTTACTTTCTAAGGTAACTTTTCCGTCGTGAGCCTCTGCAATAGCTTGGACGATAGATAACCCTAAGCCAGCACCCTCAGAACGGCGGCGGCTATTGGTAGCACGAGCAAAACGCTGAAAAATCCTGTTTTGATCAGCTTTGGCGATACCTTCTCCTGTGTCCCGCACCCAAAAACTCACTGTACCTTGGTGAATCATTGAACCCAGGGAAATTGTACCAGTATGATTTGTATGTTGAGTGGCATTTTGTGCTAAATTCATCACGGCTTGAGTCAGGCGTTGACGGTCTGCAACGATTTTACCTTTACCAGTAACCTGGAGTTGCCAATTGCGATCGCCTAAAGCCTGGACTTTAGCAAATAATTCTTCTGTAAAACTAGCAACATCTATGATTTCTAACTGCAAAAAATCAGGACGTTCGGCTTTTGCGAGTAACATTAAATCATTGACAAAGCGATTCATTCTCTCTAACTCATCCATAACTAGAGTCAGAGTTTCTTGTCTGTCTTGGGGGTCATCTCCCATTAATTCTAAATGACCACGAATAATTGTAATGGGTGTTCGTAGTTCATGCCCAGCATCATTAATAAAATTACGCTGACTAATGAAAGCAGCTTGCAATCTATCCATCATTTCATTAAAAGTAGCTGCTAATTCTGCTAATTCTCCACCACCATCGACATTGAGACGTTGATTTAAGTCTGTTTCGCTAATTTGACGAGCCGTGTGGGTAAGTAAGCGCAAAGGAGCGAGAATTTTTCCTGAAGCAAACCAAGCTAAAATTAAAGCTAAAAAGAGAACTCCTACACTCACTTGAATAATCACCGCCACAGCTTCTAAAACTTCTCCTCTTTCACCAGCCGTAGCATGAGCAATCACAAATACTCCCATAACCTCATCTTTAATTTTCACCGGTTGAGCGAGATAGACAATACTATCAACTTTACTTCCAGGAATTACTTTTTCTCCTTGTTCTGGTTGTGTTAATCTTGCCCAGTACCGAATAATTTTAGAATCTCGACTAAGTTCTTTGGGTCTAGCTCTAGGACTAGATTTATAAAATTTTCCTTTCCAAAGCATAATTAGAAAGGTATCATCTTCTGGTAATTGATTTCCTAAAAAAGCATCTAGAAACTCTCTCAACTCTTCCCTATTTTTCGGTTTTTTGATCAGACGGTTATCAGCTTCCCTCAAACGATTTACTTCTTCAGGATCTTCATCAATTTCGAGATGAGGAGAAAGTTGGCTATCTCGACTAATTAATTCATTAAATATCCGCATTTTTTCTGTTATTTGTCGATGCACACGGTTATTAATGCGCGCATATAAAACTTCCCGAAATGCTGGGACAACTACTACAAAAATAAAACAGAAGATGATAGCATACCAAAAGAGGATGCGAGTACGTGTAGCCCATAAAAATCCTTTATTATGATGTTTGTCGGTTTTTTCATCGATTCTATTGGTGCTTTTATTAGTCAACATTGCAGATAAATTAGCAGAGATTTAATGGCAATTTTAGAGTTATTTTGAAGATCAAAATGTATATCTTCTGGGAAAATCTAGTTGTCAACTGAACATCAAAACCCTCAATTCCGCAGGCGATAACCCATACCTCGGACGGTTTCAATTAACTCACTGCCTAACTTCTTGCGTAAATAACCAACATAAACATCAACAATATTTGAGCCTGGGTCATAATCGTAACCCCAGACTCGATCTAATAATTGTTCACGACTTAAAACTTGTCCTGGATGACGAAAAAAAGTTTCTGCTAGAGTAAATTCCCTTGCAGGTAATTCTACGGTGTTTTGACCTACTTTGACCTTACGCGATCGCAGGTCTAAAACCACATTTCCCACCCTGAGAACCATTTCAGATACAGCTTGATGACTACTACCTTGACGCAACCTAGCCTTTACCCGCACTAACAATTCTTCAAAGCGAAAAGGCTTAGTTACATAGTCATCCGCACCAGCTTCAAACCCAGCCACTTTATCCTGAATATCATCACGGGCAGTCAAAATAATTATCGGTATAATTTCCCCTTGTCCCCGTATTTCTGCCAATACATCTAAACCATCTCTACCAGGAAGCCCCAAATCCAAAATCATCAAGTCAAAACTGCTACTTAATGCCATATTCGTAGCAGAATCAGCATCAGCCGCCACATACGTAGTAAAACCGTGGGAACGCAAGCCTTTTTCAATAAAAGCCGCAATGCGGGGTTCATCTTCCGCGATGAGGATACGATTCATGAGATGCAACCTTTTTTGGTGATTCTCAAACTAAGACAACCACAAAAGTAGAACCTGTTCCCAATGTACTAGTCAATAGTCAATAGTCAATAGTCATTAGGGAACAGGGAACAGGGAACAGGGAACGGCTTTTCTTCTCTCATACCTTGTCTCCCCTGTCTACCTTGTCTCCCCAGTCTACCTTGTCTCCCCAGTCCCCAGTCCCCAGTCCCCAATCCCCTACACCCCCACTAAAGCATGATTCCGAGAAACTCTCCGCCACACTGATTCCCCAGTCAGTAGTTCTACTACATCCATACCATTACCAATGACACCAGGTACACTGGGATAACCAGCACTTGCACCAACTAGAAACAAGTTCGGTAATTCCGTTTTGTAGCCTATGCGATTTAGTCCTACTTGTTGGGGGACTAATTTCGCACCGTAAATATTTCCTTCTGGTTGTCCTAGATAATATTCACTGGTGGTGGGTGTACCGTAAATCTTCATGCGGATGTAGTTGTCGATATCAGGAATCAAATCTTTGACGCTGTGCATAATTTGCTGGTAGACTTCCCGCTTTTTGGCTTTGTAGGCTTGTAAGTCTGTTTTATGCAGATGTGCAAAGGGTGCGTAAGGACAAACTGTAGCGATTTCCAAAATATGATGTCCGGGAGGTGCCATTCCTGGTTCATCAGATTTCATCGTGGGACAGGACAAGAAAATCCAGGGATGGCTAAAGTCTCCTTGCAATTGTTGTTGATATTCTCGGTTGAGGTTGCCTGTAGGATAGTACCAAATGTTCCAGTTACCAATACCGTAATTTTGGGGTTGAAAGCGGCTATCTAAACCTAAGTAGATATTAAAAGCACTGGCTGAGTATTCATAGCCAGTCAACCGCCGACGTTCTTTTTGGCTGATGGCTTCATTGTCGTGCATCAACTCCACTGTTAATTTCGGGTCAAGGTCACTAATATAAGCTTTGGTAGCACGATAGATTTTGCCATCAGCTAGTACACTATGAACATTACCGTTACTAACTTGGATATGGTTAACGGTGGTAGCGTAGGCAACAACGCCACCACCTGCGGTAATGGTATCCACAATAGTGTCTACAAAGTGCCGAAAGTGATGTTTGGGATAATAAGCACCTTCAGAATAGTCCCAAACTAGGGAAGTATGGGTGATGAGGGCGATTTCTTGGGGTGATAGTGCGTAATCACCACTTTGTCCCGCTAAGATGGCTTGTAATTTGGGTGATAAACCTACGTGATTATATAAATCTTGTAGCGTCCAGTGGCGTTTGCGAAACAAATGGAGATATTTCGGCAATTTTAGCCAATCAGACCATTTTTGATGATACCAATGCACCTCCTGGTTTAAACTGCGAATTTCTTGGTGGAGTTGCTGAATCTCATGACAGTAACGGTTGATAGCATCAGCTTCTTCTGGAAAAGTTGCAAGCAAGCGATAACGCAGACTTTCCCATCCCAGGGGAATTTTAAAATCTATCTCCGGTGTAATCACACGATCTATGCAGTCTGGGTCAAGACTATTAAAGGGTATATCTCTGTTGATATAGTTAAGAAACTGTGCAATTGTCTGACCATGACCACATTGAGAAACATAATGGACATCAGCACAAAAACTATATTCGCCATAATCAAACGTGTGACAGCAACCACCTGGTAAATAATGTTTTTCTAAAACGGCTACATTATATCCTTGGCGTGTTAAGCAAGCTGCTGTTGCTAGTCCACCTAATCCAGCTCCTAAAACTACATAATCAAAGATTTCCATACTCTCCTCCTCTGGTCATCTTGATTGCTCTTGATTTCAGTGATCTGATTTTTATAAATTTCGTGATTTACAGTTTTGACACAATAGCGACAACAAACCTGAAAAAACGCAATTAGTATTGTTTAAGTCTTTACTCCGGGTGATGAGTAGCAACTATTCTGTAGTTACCCTGAAAGTCTTGCAATTAGCCAATACGTAGCCACTTGTTTTGATGAAATGGCAGATACTCAATGGCCAAGTAGTGCTAATTTTGTGATTTAACGTATTTCATTGTATCTAAGCTTTCAAGATTTGTTCAATAAACTTTATCCTTCTTAACTAGAGTTGAGAATAAAGGATAGCGATCGCGAAATCATCTGACCTTTCCCGCACCCTCTGATCGGAAAAGACTAGGTTTCAAACCCATACCGAATGAAGAATAGCTGCATTTAATTTTAAATCTGGAATTGATTCATATATCTGATTAATCGTGTCTCTACATAATACTTTTTATCTAATGTGGACTGTATTGTTTGAGCAAGTATCCCTGACTGCACATATTTTGTACAAATAAATTAGCCACTAAATATTATTTTTCTGAAGAAAATATATGCTTTTAAAGTATGGTTGTCATTGAGTATTAACTTGATTACACTAATTCATGTAATCATTTATAATCCCTGTAATTCCTTCAGTGAATTAATCCTGGATTAATCTTCAGATAATTTCAACTTTCATTTTCAGATAATTCAGTTTATTCATTTAGTTCAGAAAATTCAGTTATATGAATAATGAAATCAACAATATTCATCCATTAGATGATGTAAATCGAATGCTGTCATCTAACCAGAATCCTAATATTTTTCATCAGGGCGGAGATTATTTCCCTTCTGGTTTCAGTAATGTAAATTCCCTCCAATCCAGCATTCATAGTAGTTCCATATGGCACACACTAGACTCTTTAACATCCGATACTTATCCTGTTAGCTATCTAACTGAAGGTATTGAGAGCAATAGTGTCTTGATGACAGCCACTGCAACGGCTCGACCAGACTTAACAGCACCAAACGCCCTAATTCCTCCGTCGGTAATCGTTGGTGGCAATGTTCAAATCACCTATGAAGTGAAAAACCAGGGTAGTGCGAGTGCTGGATATAGCTACACTGATTTCTACTTATCTTCAGATTTGAATCTCGATAGTAGTGATGTGTATCTAGGCTTTGACTATGTGAATGGTCTGGCGGCTGGTGCATCTAGTCAAGAATCAGCCACATTCAACATTGGTAGTAATATCAGGCCTGGTAACTACTATTTGATTTACTATGTCGATGCTGATGGCTATGTGAGTGAAAGTAATGAAAATAACAATGCTTTTGGTGCGTCAATCTCAATTACCCAACCAGACTTAACAATATTAAACGCCTCAATTCCCACCTCAGCCAAAGCTGGTAGCAGTATTCAAATCAATTATCAAGTGAGGAATCAAGGTAATGGCAGTGCTGGTGCTAGTAATACCAGATTTTACCTATCTCCAGATTTGAATATCGACAGTAGTGATGTCTATCTAGGCTTAGACGCTGTGAATAGTCTGGCGGCTGGTGCATCTAGTCAAGAGTCAGTCACACTATCCATAGGTAGTAACATCAACCCTGGTAACTACTATTTGATTTACTATGCTGATGCTGATGGCTATGTAAGTGAAAGTAATGAATATAACAATGCCTTTGGCAATCTCATTAATATTACTTCGGCAGGGAATCCAGATCTAATAATTCAAAATCCCACAGCACCAACGACTGCATCATTGGGTAGCACTATTGCATTGAATTATCAGGTGAAAAATCAAGGTGTGGGAAGTGCAGGTGCAAGTACCACCAGATTCTACCTTTCCAAAGACACAACATTTAGTACAGATGATGTGTTGTTAGGTTCAGATGCAGTAAATAGCATTGCCGCAGGTGCTGTCAGTTCCGAAACTGCATCGATTCTCATATCCAATAGCATCGCGGCTGGTAACTATCATTTATTGTTCAGAACTGATGCTGATAGCACAGTGGCAGAAAGTAATGAAACTAATAATGTGGTTTCTCGTGCCATCACAATTAACGCTGCCGATTTAATAATTCAAAATGCCACAGCACCGACGACTGCATCAGTGGGTAGCACTATTGCATTGAGTTATCAGGTGAAAAATCAAGGTGCTGGAAATGCCGTTGCCAGTACCACCAGATTCTACCTTTCCAAAGACACAACATTTAGTACAGATGATGTGTTGTTAGGTTCAGATGCAGTAAATAGCGTTGCCGCAGGTGCTGTCAGTTCCGAAACTGCATCGATTCTCATATCCAATAGCATCGCGGCTGGTAACTATCATTTATTGTTCAGAACTGATGCTGATAGCACAGTGGCAGAAAGTAATGAAAATAATAATGTGGTTTCTCGTGCCATCACGATTAACGCTGCCGATTTAATAATTCAAAACCCCACAGCACCGACGACTGCATCAGTGGGTAGCACTATTGCATTGAGTTATCAGGTGAAAAATCAAGGTGCTGGCAATGCCGTTGCCAGTACCACCAGATTCTACCTTTCCAAAGACACAACATTTAGTACAGATGATGTGTTGTTAGGTTCAGATGCAGTAAATAGCATTGCCGCAGGTGCTGTCAGTTCCGAAACTGCATCGATTCTCATATCCAATAGCATCGCCGGAGGTAACTATCACTTGCTGTTCAGAGCCGATGCTGATAGCACAGTGGCAGAAAGTAATGAAACTAATAACATCGTTTCTAGAGCCATCACAATTAATGGACCAAGACCTGATCTAATCATCCAAAATATTTCCGCGCCTAGTATTGTTGACCCTGGAAACTCATTTACACTCAACTACCAAATAGCGAATCAAGGTACTGCTAGTGCTGGTAATCATACAACTAAGATTTATTTGTCTAGAGACACAACTCTTAGTAGCGATGATAGATTGTTAGCCTCTGACCCTAACTACTTCTATCCTGTACTGAATGCTGGTACTTATAGTTCAGAGTCTTACTTCTATTTGTCTATAAGTAGGGATATCAATTTCGGTGACTACTATCTGCTATTGCAAGCTGATGGCAATGGCGAAATCAGTGAAAGCAACGAAACTAACAATGTCACCGCCAAAGCGATTACAATTGCTGCACCCGATTTAATTGTCCAGAATCCTTCTAATCCCACTAGTGCCAACATTGGGACAGCAATTTCACTGAGCTATCAATTAAAAAACCAAGGTAATGGCAATGCAGGTTTTCATTTCACGAATTTTTATCTTTCCCAAGACCAAACTCTCAGTAATGATGATGTCTATTTAGGCTTTGATACCATCTCTAGTCTTGCACCCTCTGCCGTAACTTCACGCTCTACATCTTTAACAATTAGAAGCAACACTGTTCCTGGTAATTATTATCTGCTGTATAGAGCTGATGGTGATGGAAAAATCAGAGAAAGCAATGAAAATAATAACGTCGCTGCGAGAGCAATTACGATTACTGCGCCAGATTTAGTGATCGAAAATGCTACATCCGCTAGTAGTGCTGCCATCGGGGCTACACTGCAAGTTAACTATCAACTGAAAAACCAAGGTAATGGCATTGCTGGAGGAAGTAAGACAAGTTTTTATCTTTCACGAGATGGGGCATTTGGTGATGATGATATCTACTTAGGTATTGAAACTGAGGCTAGTGCTAGTGTGACACCTGGTGCCTCTATTTCTCGCTCCACGGCTATTACACTTGTTCCTACGATCAATCCTGGCAAATACTACCTGATATTTAAAGCCGATGGAGCAGGATCTGTTGCTGAGAGCAATGAAAGTAACAACGGCATTTACATCACAACACAAATCAATATTACTCCTGTTAATGGCGGTGGATTTAACTCCACTACAGGTTATGGCTTAGTCAACGCTGCCGCCGCCGTAGCCAAAGCCCTTAATCAAAGCACCTTTGCTGATGTCGCTGACTTGGGTAATTATGATTGGGGAGCGGATGCGATTAAAGCACCAGAAGTCTGGGCGAAGGGATACACTGGTCAGGGTGTGATTGTTGCGGTGGTGGATAGTGGCGTGGACTATACACACCCAGACTTGAGTGCCAATATGTGGAGGAATAACAGAGAAATTGCGGGTAATGGCATAGATGATGATGGCAATGGTTTCATCGATGATATCTATGGTTGGAACTTTTTCGGCAACAACAACAATCCACTGGATGATAACGGTCATGGTACTCATGTAGCTGGTACTATTGCTGCGGTGAGAAATACTTTTGGAGTGACTGGTATTGCCTACAATGCCAAGATTATGGCACTGAAAGCTTTGGGTGGTGCTGAAGGGAGAAGTTCAGGTAATTCCGTAGGCAATAGTATTCGTTATGCCGCAGATAATGGGGCGCGTGTGATTAATCTCAGCTTGGGAGGAGCTAATCCTAACCCTGATACTCTCTCAGCTATTCAATATGCCATCAGTAAAGGAGCAATTGTTGTTTCCGCTTCAGGTAATGAAAGTGAGTTAGCACCTGGCTACCCCGCTCGCTATGCAGACCAGTTTGGAATTGCTGTGGGAGCAGTTAACTATAACAGAACCCTAACCGATTTTTCCAACCGTGCTGGAACAACCACACTGGCGTATGTCACAGCCCCTGGTGCATACGATGACTTTTTTGGCATTGGTATATATTCGACGCTTCCAGGTGGTCAATATGGTCTGATGCCGGGAACATCAATGGCGGCTCCTCACGTTGCGGGTGTAGTGGCTTTGATGCTGAGTGCTAAGAACAATCTCACCGATGCTCAAGTGCGTCAGATTCTCACTTCTACCGCCGCGAATGGTGGTACACTCCCCAGTTCTACTTCTAGCACTGCATCGACAGCCAGTAGTAGCAATTCTGTGATATCTAGGTCAATTTCTAGTCCTACGAATAACACAACATTGATGATTTCTAATTGGACTGCAATTATTGGTGAGGAAAGTATAACTGAAAATCACACTGAAAATGTTGACAGTTTCTCAGAACCATTTTTACGGTATCAGGATAGTCAGCAAAACATGCTCTCAGATGAACAGGTTGATATTCATGAAAATATCATAGGGAAAAGACGTAGCAACAGCCGTAAGTCTGGCAGAATGAGTTGATTTTAGAAGCATCCCACTTTTTTGGGTGTCATGGCGATCGCAACAAGAAAGGGGGAGTGTTGAGTAATGAGTAATAAGTAATGAGTAAATACTCTTTACTTATTACTTAAAGAGTGTTAACCAAAACCCTCAGAATTTTACACTTTTAAGACGGTTTGATTAAAAATAATTTCATTGACTATATCCATCACATCATTGACAACATCCTCAGCAGTCATTTCATTATTAATATATTGATTGAGTGACTTAAATTTGGTGATTGAAATGTTACCCATAAGTTGATTATCCCAATCTTTTAACATTTCATCAAAGACCCGTTTCGCATCACCATTAGTGCATACAATGGGAATCACTGGAATTTTTTCTTGTTTAGCGTAAAGATAAGTTTCATAAGTACCGCCAAGACCACCTATGAGGATAACCACATCAGCTTTTTGCAAACATTTCAGCCATTCATTAATCCCTGGTTCTGTGTATTCTAAAGTTCCACCTCTGAAAATAGGTTGTGTTCCATGCACAACTACTTGGGTTAATTTACGGGAAAGAGGAATATTTTTAAGTGCTAGCTGATTGGCGAAACTTTCTGCTACTACATAATCTACGCCTTGCCAACCACCTGTTATCAAATTATAGTCATAATTCGCTATTTTCTCACCCAGATTTTTCGCAGTTAGATAAATCTCTGGAGGAAGTTGATAATTACCTGTACCAGCTACTAAGATGTTCTGATTACTTCTGAGTTTTACTGCATCATCTTGAATGTTGCAGGTGATCTGATTAATAAAATCATCAAAGTTTTTCACTGGATTAATGCTGATTTTATCAGCTATAAAGAAAATAAAGTCATCAATTTGATGAGAGATTTCGATAATTTTATCGGCTATATTATGAATAGCAGAATATATATCTGAGTTAAAATCAGAAGCGATAATTTTTTCTATTTTTTCTTTTTGCTGTTTCCAGTAATTTATATAGTGAAACTGTCCTTCTTTGCTGTATATGTCAGCATCCTCTAAGACGATGGGAAAAATTCTTTGTTGATATTCTTTAGATTTAATAACTTCTACAGCCTCAAACATACAGTATTCTGATTTTAGGTATTTGTCACTAATCACTAAAATCACATAATTACCGCGACCAATTGATTCCATGAATTGCTTAATGCTTTTTCCTAGAGATAAATGATAGCGATCGCGAATTAATTTATAGTTTTGAGCAAGTAGAGTATCACAGATTTGATCAACTAATTCTTCCCGGCGTTTTCCTGATTCGCTGTTATTGTCTTTCCAAGCATAGGATATATAAATTTCGTTCATATTTTTAAGCAAATACTGAGTTTAATGTCAAAAGTTGGTCTGATATTTACCCTTGCCAATTCCCGAAAATTTGGCATCAAACTCAGTATTCCCGCAAACACGAAGATTTTATCAATCAAATCGCCAAGACTAATATTTTCTCTCCTGTGGCTCAAACATGGTAATGGCTACCGGACGATATTGAATATCAATTCCGGCTGGTGAATAATAAGCCATTGTATGCTTGAGAAAATTAGTATCATCACGCTGGGGATAATCTTCCCGAAAATGTGCGCCGCGACTTTCTTGGCGATTGATAGCTGAGGTTAAAATAGTCTGTCCGACTACCATTAAACTCCGCAATTCTAAAGCTTCTACAAGTTCTGTATTCCAATAACTGTCTTTATCATCTAAATAAATCTGATTGTATTGTTTTTGTAGGGCAGTGATTTTTTCCCAGCCTGTACGCATTAATTCCTCAGTGCGAAAAACGCCACAAAATTCAGTCATCGCATCTTGAAAAGCTTGGCGAATTTGGTTAATACGGTATTTTCCTGGCTGTTCTAGTAAAGATTGAATTTCTTGTTGAGCGGCTTTGATGTAATGTTGTTCATCTATATGAGGTAATTTACGTTGCTGTACGTATTGAGCGATCGCCGCCCCAGTGCGTTTACCATAAACTACGCATTCTAATAGGGAATTACTCCCCAAGCGGTTGGCACCGTGAACGGACACACAAGCCGTTTCCCCAGCCGCAAAGAAACCCTCAACTAAACTATCGCCACTGCTGCGGACTCTCCCATCAGTATTGACGGGAATTCCCCCCATACAATAATGAATCGTCGGGCGTACTGGCATAGGTTGAGTAACTGCATCTATCCCCACTAGGCGGTGTGCTTCTTCCCAACAGAAAGGAACACGACTCATAATTTTTTCTTTCCCCATGTGTCGCAAATCCAGATAGACAAAGGGGCCGCCAGCACTCCCATCAGGATTGATTCCCCTTCCGGCACGAATTTCATACGCGATCGCCCGTGAAGTGATGTCACGGGGGGCTAGTTCCATGCGGCTAGGTGCATAATTAGCCATGAAGCGATCGCCTTCAGAGTTAATCAAATACGCCCCTTCTCCCCGTACCGCTTCCGAAATCAACACCCCCACCGGATACAACCCAGTCGGATGGAACTGCACAAACTCCATATCTTCCAAGGGTAAACCCGCCAAAGCTGTCATCGCCAAACCATCACCCGTGGAAGCATAATCATTAGAGGTGGTGTTATAAACGCGACCATAGCCACCTGTCGCGAACATCACAGCTTTTGCTCGTACCACCTCAATATGACCATCTAACAGGCGGTACATCACCAAACCTTTAGCTTCATTGTCTACCAAAATCAGACGCATCACATACCATTCTTGGTATATATGCACACCATACCGCCGTAAATTATTCACCAATTCATGTAAAATTGCGTGACCCGTTTTATCAGCCGCGTAGCAAGTACGATTGTGAGAATGTCCCCCAAAAGCCCGTTGTGCAATGCGACCATCATTTAAGCGGGAAAACAAAACCCCCATGTGTTCCAAATCAATCACTACATCGGGTGCTTCTTGAGTCAAAATTGCTACTGCATCTTGGTCAGCCAAATAATCAGAACCCTTGACTGTATCAAAGGCGTGTGCTTCCCATGTATCCGTATTATCCACATTTTTCAAGGTTGCTGCGATACCACCTTGAGCCGCCACCGAATGGGAGCGAATGGGATGAGTTTTCGCCACCACCGCCACCTTTAAACTAGGATCAGTCCGTGCAATTTCCACCGCCGCCCGACATCCCGCCAATCCGCCCCCGACAATAATCACATCATGTTCCAACATAACTAGCCCCTGGCTAAATACTGTTGTTCTATTTTGACCTTCTTCTGAGGTGTAGTACCAATTCAAAATTCAAAATTCAAAATTCAAAATGACATTTGCAGACTCGCTAACACTGCGCTAACAAAATTAAGAAAGTGAGACTCATCACTCATCACTTAGCACGGGCTAAACGCCCCGCTTCCGCTAACAGCACTCATCACTCATTACTCACCACTCACTACTCTAGACTTGGTCATGATCAGCGAATATACTCTTAAAGCAATATGTGTTTAGCTGATTCCACTCCAGCAATGTTGCTCGCTCAATTCTAATCCTATGAAAAAAGCCTGGCATTGGCTGATTACTAAGCAGTCGGTACGGAGTAGTAAGATTTTAATTTCCGGTGCGATCGCTTTACTACTGACCATTAGTTGTACTGACAACGCTTCAAAATACAATCGCTCTAGTATCGAGGCTACTCCCTCATCATCTCCCTTGAGGATATACCGACGTACACAAGAACGACAAGGTACAGTATACGAAGGCTCTCCGACTGAGAGTAGTAAAGACGATTTGCCGAAACTCCGTATTGGAGTCATGCCCACCCAGAATCAAACAGATCAAGAAAAAATTCTTCAGGCTTTAGATAAATATTTAGAAGAGTATCTCAAGCGACCAGTAGAGTTTCAAATTGCTCAGGATAATAAAGAAGTCGTCCAGTTACTAGTTGAAAATCAAATACAAATTGCCTATTTAGGCTCTGTAACTTATTTAGAAGCAGTAGATAAAGGTGCGAAAATTCAACCTTTAGTAGCTCCTATAGATACCATCTCTGGTCAACCTTGGTATCGAATGTGTATTGTAGTTAATGCCAATAGCAATATTCAAAAATTATCAGACCTCAAAGGAAAAAGTATTGCTTTTGTTGATCAAACCTCTAATTTCGGGTATCTTACAGCCTTAGCAGAGTGGAAGCAAGAAAGACAAGAAAACCCCTATCAAGACTTTACTCAAGTCATCTATGTAGGCAATCATGAGCAAAGTATGGCAGCCTTAGAAAATAATCTTGTAGATGCTGTAGCTACTAATCTGACAGCTTGTAATAATCAACAAAAAGATGGTAAGATGCCTACAAAAAATATCAGAATCATCACAGAAACTATTCTCACACCCAATTTTCCCATAGTAGTATCGACAGAATTACCAGACCAGGTAAATCATCAGCTTCAGCAAGCTTTTCTCAGCCTTCCTAAAGGACTTGATTTGATTGGTGGTAGTCAGTCTGACGGATACACCCTTGTCGTTGCTGCTGAATATGATCAAATACAAAAAATCCGCCAAGAATTGAACTTAATTTCTCTCCCATCAAAATGAAAATCTCTACCAAGCTACTAACTAGTTCTGCTGTATCTGTTGGACTTGTGGTGGCTATCCTCATTGGGAATACAGTGGTGGTGCAGCAGATTAAGGAAACTGTGCGCGAGAAAAGTAATGGAACTGCGGAAACCATCAAAGCAGCACTAGCAGCAGATAACGCCTTAAAGTCGGAAATTATCACACTCAAAGATTTCGTGCTTTTCCAAAATCAAAACGCAGAAATTGAAAAGTCTCATGCGGAGTTTATTCAAGCCTTGGATGAGTTAGAACGCCTCATGCCAAATACTCCAGAAATCTCCGTTATTCGTACTCGTCATCAGTTTTTGCGCCGCATCGCTACTCAATTAATTGAACAGAGTTCTAATCAAGCTAATGTAGAAAATTCACAGTTGTATTTTCGCTCAATCAATTCTTTTAACCGAGATATTAAATTATTTCTTGATCAACTAATTAAACGTGCTGATGAACAAAGGCTTGCTGTAGCACAAGATTTAGAAAATTTACACCAAGTCCAAAGAATTATTTCTTTCGTGGTTGTAGCAGTGATTTTAATGCTGATGGTTGGTGAATTTATGCTCATTTGGCAACCGACCATCAAATCTTTGCAGAACTTACAAACAGGAACATCGGAAATTGCTACAGGTAATTTTGAATATCGTTTAAATATTCTCACAGGTGATGAAATTGAAGATTTAGCTAAAGCATTTAATAACATGGCGGTGAAGTTAGCTAAATCCCACGAAACACTAATTAAAAATACAGAACTTACCCACATGAATCAGCGTTTAGAGTTAGAAATAGCTGAACGCAAACAAGCAGAGTTAGAACTACAAATAGCCTTACAAGAACTACAAAGTACCCAAGCACAGCTAATTCAAACTGAAAAAATGTCTAGCTTGGGTCAATTAGTAGCTGGAGTTGCACATGAGATTAATAATCCCGTCAATTTTATCTATGGTAATGTGACCCACGCCAATGAATATACTAAAGAACTGTTACAGTTAATCCGTTTATATCAAGAAGAATTTCCTACCCCCAGTCACACAATTCAAGCCAAAATTGATGACATGGACTTAGAGTTTATTCAAGAAGACTTACCGAAAATTCTTGGTTCAATGACAATGGGGTCTCAACGCATTCAGCAAATAGTGTTATCCCTACGTAATTTCTCTCGTCTAGACGAAGCAGAAATGAAAGCCGTTGATATTCACGAAGGAATTGAAAGTACACTATTAATTTTACAAAATAGATTTAAAGCAAAACCAGAGAATGCAAAAATTGACATTCTCAAAGAGTATGGAGAGCTACCTTTAGTAGAATGCCATGCCGGACAGTTAAATCAAGTATTTTTAAATATTATTAATAATGCTATTGACGCTCTCAATAGTTACAATGCCGAGCGATCGCCGCAAGAAATCGCCAATGATCCCAGTTACATTAAAATCACCACCCAACTGCTTCAGAATGAGCGTGTGGTGGTAAGAATTGCCGATAATGGCCCAGGAATGACGGAAAAAGTCAAACAAAAGTTATTTGACCCCTTTTTCACCACTAAACCAGTAGGACAAGGTACGGGATTGGGTTTATCTATTAGTTACCAAATTATTGTAGAAAAACACTCTGGAGTCTTGCGGTGTGAGTCGGAGTTAGGTAAAGGGTGCGAATTCTGGATTGAAATTCCCCTACATCAGCAAGAAACCCCAGCCTCAACCGTCCCCATACAAGCGATCGCCTAGTGTCGATTTGGCATAAGTAGTATTACTGCAACAGGGTAGAAATCAACCTATGGGGTAACATCTAAGGAGAGAAATCTTAGCTATGTCCCATGCCATCGTTATATTTTTTACTATTTCTTCACATTTATTAAGTGTTTATCATAATAAAAAAATGTGATATTTTGTCCCTAAATATATTTTCTTAAGTATTACACTCTAAATGGCTTGAATAATCAAGTTGACTAACGTTTATGTTCTACTTTGCCGTATATTCAGCATTATAGATTAACGATTTGGTTTTAATTTTAGTCAAGTGATTATATAAAGTCAGCAAATTTTCCCTAGATTGTGACTAGAATTAATACTTGTATACTTACGTACGTCCCTAAAGTCAATTTATGCCATTGCCGTCTATGTATACCTTGTCATTTTTCAGCAAGTTGTCAAGACTGTTAAACCAGGGACTACAGTATTTTTTGAGATGCGTGTAGAAAAGCTGCTAGATAAACTTATTGAATCAAACCACACTTTTAGCTATGACCTATATAAAAAATACCTTTCAAGAATTCTTACTGACTATAAAGGGGTTTGAACATCTACCCACTACAGAAATAAATCTTTTACTAGAGCGACTGCAAGCATTCCGTTATCGTATCGGTCAACGCATTATCAGTAAAGAAATAGTCCCCGATCGCATCACAATCATCTATGAGGGACAGGCGCGATTATTGGGATTTGACCCCCAAACACAAATGCCCAAAACCCTGAAATTATTACAACGGGGAGAGATAATTGGCGAAATTGGATTATTGCGTCAATTGGGTTGTGAAACGGCGATCGCCTCAACCGACGAAATGATCGGTTTAACTATAGAAGCCAGCGAATATGTGCGGTTATTGTCTACCTATCCCGCCTTTGCACAGGCACGCGAAAATTCCTGTCACATCATGGAAATCTTCGATATTTTGGGCTTGCAGATCGCAAAGCAGGCCAACGTCATCGATAACCTAGATGAACTAGCAGAACAAGCAGGTCAAACCGCTAAAATACAATATCTCTCACCTGGCAGAAATTACTTTCATCAGCTAGACAAAAATACAGTTTGGTTTTTGAGTAGCGGGATCATTAACGAATTTCCTGTTGGTTCGCGTCTCGAACCCCAAGATGGTCAAGAAACCATTATCGTCAGAAGTGACAGTCCTGCACGATTGTTGGGTTTAGCACCATCGGCTTTATCATTCCTCAATCCTCGTAATCAATCACAACTAGCTGTTAGTAGCAGTCAAACCCAGATCACTGAGACGATGGAAATTCCCTACGCCTCAGATGAAGACTATTCCCAATTTCGCAGTACAACTGCCAATAGTAAAAATCCCCGGCAAAAATACCCCTTCTTTGGTGGCAAGGGAGAATTAAATAGCACTTTTGCTTGTTTTCAGATGCTCACGAAGCATTTACAAATCCCCTTTCGTCGGGAAGTGGTACGTCGTCTGTTATCTGAGCAAATCAAACGCCAAGGGACAATTTCCTTCCCTGTTTGCGCCTATCTAGGAGAATTAATTGGCTTGAAGGCCAATTTAATCGATGTTCCCACGGCTGCTATTACTCGCATCCCCACACCAGCATTAGTGCGTTATGGCGAAAATTTTGCCGTTTTATACGCCGTCGATGCTAATCAAGTCGTTTTAGGTGTCCCATCCCAAGGGATAGTTCGCTGCAAACCAGCACAAATAGTTGAACATTTAGAAACGATAGAAAATAGTTTTCCACCACAAGTCAGGGTACTACTGCTCACCACCACCAAGGAAACGCCACAAGAACGCTTTGGTTTACGGTGGTTTCTTCCCTATTTGTCACGCTACAAAAGAGTCCTCACAGAAGTCTTTATCGCTTCCTTTTTTGTACAGTTAGCACAGCTAGCCAATCCCCTAGTTATCCAACTGATTATTGATCAAGTCATAGTTAAAAATAGCACCAGCACACTTAATGTTCTGGGAGGCTTGTTATTGGTAGTGGGGATATTTGAAGCTATACTCACCACCTTACGGACTTATTTATTTGTGGATACCACCAACCGCATTGATATGGGTTTGGGGTCACAAATTATTGACCACTTATTGCGGCTACCACTGCGCTACTTTGAAAAGCGACCAGTCGGGGAGTTATCTACACGCATCAACGAATTAGAAAATATCCGTCAGTTTCTCACCGGTACAGCTTTAACCGTGGGATTAGATGCTGTATTTTCAGTGGTTTATATCATTGTCATGCTGTTTTACAGTTGGCAATTAACCCTAGTGGGTTTAGCCACAATTCCCATATTTATCGTTATCACCTTAATTGCCTCCCCGACAGTTAGTAGACAGCTACGCACCAAAGCCGAACGCAACGCTAACACCCAATCCTATTTAGTCGAGGTAATGTCGGGGATTCAAACAGTCAAAGCGCAAAATATTGAATTGCGATCGCGCTTTTCTTGGCAAGAGCGATACGCTCGATATGTAGCAGCTGGATTTAAAACTGTCGTCACCTCTACCCTCGCTAACTCCACCAGTCAATTTCTCAATAAACTCAGTAGTTTACTAGTGCTGTGGGTGGGTGCTTACTTGGTATTGCAGCAGCAGTTAACTTTAGGGGAATTAATCGCCTTCAGAATTATCTCTGGTTATGTTACTAGCCCCATCCTACGGTTAGCACAACTGTGGCAAAGCTTCCAAGAAACAGCCCTATCCCTAGAAAGATTAAGCGATATTGTAGACACACCCCAAGAAGCAGAAATTGACCGCTACAACATCCCGCTTCCCGAAATTCAAGGTGCGATCAAATACGAAAACGTCTCCTTTAGATTCGTTAATGGCGGGCCTTTGCAACTATGCAATGTCAATCTGGAAATTCCCCAAGGAAAATTCGTCGGGATTGTCGGGCAGAGTGGCTCCGGTAAAAGTACGATGATGAAACTGCTACTGCGACTTTATGACATAGAAGCAGGCAGAATTTTGATTGATGGCTACGATATCGCCAAAGTAGAACTTTATTCTTTGCGTCGCCAAGTCGGTGTAGTTCCCCAAGAAACCCTGTTATTTGATGGTACAGTCCAAGAAAATATTGCTTTGACTAATCCCGATGCTTCCACAGAAGAGATTATCGAAGCTGCGAAAATTGCCGCCGCCCATGAATTTATTATGGGTTTACCCAACGGCTACAATACCAGAGTTGGTGAACGCGGTGCTGCACTATCCGGCGGACAAAGACAAAGAATCGCGATCGCTCGTTCTATTCTGCAAAGACCCAAACTATTAGTCCTAGATGAAGCTACCAGTGCTTTAGATTATCCCACCGAACGTCAAGTTTGTCTCAACCTCGCCAACGCCTTTCAAGGTAGTACAGTCTTTTTCATTACCCACCGTCTCAACACCGTCAGCCACGCAGATACAATCGTCGTCATGGATGGCGGTAAAATCATCGAACAAGGTAGCCATCAAGAATTAATGGCTGCTAAAGGTCATTATTTCTATTTATATCAACAACAAGAAGTGAATTTGTAGTTAGTCAATAATCAATAGTCAATAGTCAACAGTTAACAATCAAAAATTACAACTATGACGCAACTTAACACTAACAATGGTAACGGTAAGCATGACCGTAAGCATGACCAGGCGATCGCGGTTGATGCTGAAGTTTTAACACCTCAGACCCCACCCCCTCCTCAATCTTCCATTAATACTAATTACCAAGAGTTTGAACAGTCGGTTGTATTGCGTCAATCTCCTATTTGGTCACGCACCATCATGCTGACTCTCATGGCTTTGGCTTGTTTTGGCGTTGCTTGGGCATACTTCGCTAAAATCGAACAAGTAATTCCTGCTACTGGTCAATTAAAACCAGAAGGCACAGTTAAAGAAGTCCAAGCTCCAGTTAATGGGGTTGTCAAAGAAGTACATATCAAAGATGGACAAAAAGTCCTCAAAGGTGACTTACTAATTACTTTTGAAACTGTTGCAACTGTTGCTCAATTGAATTCTTTAAATAATATTCGCAACAGTCTAATGCAGGAAAATCAGATTTATCGTCAATTAATGAATTCATCTTCCGGTATTAATTCGGAATTAGAATTTTCGCGAGTCAGATTGCCAAGAAACGCCGAATTCTTGTTAAAAAGTCGGATAGCATTAGTTACAGAAAATGATTTATTACGCACTCAATTAAGAAACTCTACTACAGGTATCGGTTTAGATAGTGACGAAAAACGACAGTTAGAAGTTGCGAAAACAGAATTAGATACTCGTGCATCTGCCGCCAGGCTAGAAGTATCTAAAATCGAAAAACAACTAGCCCAAACTGTAGTCAAACTCCAAGATACACAAGCCAGTTTAAATATCCAACAAAAGATTTTAGAGAAACTCAAAATCCTGGCAGAACAAGGTGGTGTCTCTCAGTTACAATACCTGAATCAGCAACAACAAGTCCAAAATTATGCCGCCGAAGTGGCACAATTAAACGAAGAGAAGAAACGTCTGCAATTTGATATTGAAAAATCCAGACAACAACTTTACAATACTGTCGCAGCCTCCGATAAAACTATTTTAGAAAAAATAGCAGATAACAAAAAGCGTATTGCTGATATTGATAGCCAATTTATGAAAATTGTGCTAAACAATGAGCAAAATTTAGCTGATGTCAATAGTAAAATTTCCCAAGCTCAATTAGAGTTTAAATATCAACAATTACGCGCTCCTGTTTCCGGTACAGTTTTCAATTTACAAGCAAAAACCCCTGGTTTTGTAGCTAATCCCACCCAAAAAATCTTGGAGATTATACCCAACGATAAATTCGTTGCTGAGATTTTTATCACCAATAAAGATATTGGGTTCGTCCGCAAAGGAATGAAAGCTGATGTCAGAATCGATTCATTTCCCTTTAGCGAATTCGGTGACATCAAAGGCGAGGTACTTGAAATAGGTTCAGACGCACTCCCACCAGATGAAACCCATAAGTTTTATCGCTTTCCTGCCAAAATTAAGTTAAATAAACAATACTTAGACATTAAAGACAAAAGAATTTCTTTGCAATCTGGTATGTCTTTAAGTGCTAACATCAAAGTCCAAGAAGAACGTACAGTTTTGAGTCTGTTTACAGAGATGTTTACCAACCAAGTTGAAAGCTTGAAAGAAGTAAGATAATCCTTTAGGGACTGATCATTAAAAAAATATACTATCACGTTGATGGCAACGGAGCAGGGGGCAGGGGGCAGGGGGAAATATCAGATAAAGAGTCTCCCCTGTTCCCTATTCCCCGTTCCCTTTTCCCCGTTAAAACTTTTGACTTTTGACTTTGAATATATATGTATCCTCAACGCATTGAACCCCAACCTGGACAAGAATCTGTTTGGGACTATCCCCGTCCTCCCCGCTTGGAGGACACAAACAAACACATTCAGGTAATTTTTAATGGTGTAGAAATCGTAAACACCCGCCACGCCAAGCGTGTGTTAGAAACTAGCCATCCACCCACGTACTATATCTCGCCTACAGACATCAAAATGGAATACTTGGTGTTAACACCACAGTCTAGTTTTTGTGAATGGAAGGGACGCTCTGGATACTATACAATCCGAGTGGGTGAGAAGGAAGTCCAAAATGCAGCTTGGTTTTACGCCAGTCCGACGCGCGCTTTTGCAGATATTAAAGATTATGTGGCTTTCTATGCCCATTTCATGGATGCTTGCTACGTTGATGGTGAACAAGTAGAACCACAACCAGGAAACTTTTATGGTGGTTGGATAACTAGCGATGTTGTTGGCCCTTTTAAGGGTATTCCTGGTAGTTGGGGATGGTGATTGAAGCCTGAATTCTGGAATTGACACTCCCACGGCTATGAAAACATCGCTTACGCTCGTTTTCATATAAAGCCGTGGGATTCTTGTTTCAATCAGTCCACTTACCATAATTAGTTTCCCAATCATGCCAGAGGTGGGTCTGTCCGCAAGCTTTTTGCTCCATTACAGAAGCCAGATCCGGTATGCCCTACCGTACTGTTTTGACCAATAAAACTTTGGTTTTCTGGTACTTGGTGCTTGAAGATTTTACCTACACAAGCATTCCTGTGTAGAACCCCTTATCTTCAGTTTTCAAGGTGCGATGCCTCTCGGCTCTGGGTTTTTAAAGTGGTTGAATACCCTAACCACTAGAATGATGATAGCATATTTGTAGCGCATAAAGCGATACAAATGAAAGAAAAACATTTAAGCATAAGAGTTCCGGAAAACGAAATGAAGATTTTGGAAAAGCACGCCAAGAAAACAAAACGAACCAAAACAGATTTAGTTCGTGAATGGATTCGTTCGCTAGAAAAAGTTGACTGCAACTAAAGTTGCAACGCATTCATCCCACGGCTAAAAGCCAGTGGGCTTTCTGCTTTGACTACTGTAATCTTGTTGGGAAATCTTAACTTGGCAAAATGCGATCGCCAACAGGATACTTCCAAACACAAAAATAGGCGATCGCCCTTAGACTTCTATCAATGTTTTGGTAGTATTTACGAAGTGAATAGAGACTCACTAATCACTCACTTTGAAATACCAGTTTTAGTTTAATGTTTTTAAACTCCCCAGGCTGGATTCGAACCAGCGACCAATCGATTAACAGTCGATCGCTCTACCGCTGAGCTACTGAGGAATGATTGCGCTCACAATTTATAATAGTAGCTTAGTCTTCTGGATTTGGCAAGCCTTTTTAGAAAATTTTTTTGCTTACCCTAAAAGCATTGATTTTGGGACTTCCAGAAAATAAATTATCCATTGTACTTAGTTGATATTTTCTGTATCTCCCCTGCTCCCCGCCCCCTTGCCTACAAAGTGGATAGGATGTTTTTTCGTTGAAAGTCTCTTTGCAGTCCAAACAGCCGCCAGAAACCTCAGTGACGGTGATACAGTTCATTATTTTTGTCTGTACTTAACTCTTGTCAAGAAAGACTATGAAAATCTTCAGCCCACTACTTTAATCCCATACGTAGCTCTACAAGCTTTTGCTTGGCCTTGGGATCAATAGAGCTGGCCAATCTCCTAGGAGAGTGTTGGCGTGGTTTTGCCCTTTGTTTAACTAGACAAATGGTGGTTTTAACTTCACCGCACAATTGTTCTGCTGATAACCATTCAGCCCCGTACCCCTGTACTGTTAATTGTTGTGCGCGGTCAGACGTGGCAACAATGAGTCGAGCCATCTTAGACTGTAGAAACTCATAGCGCAAAGATGCACAGGTTTTTTCTATGTATGAGTCTGCCGTTTGCCCAAAATCAGTGTAGTGAATTGATAAAAGTTCGGTGATTACTTCCTGATTACTGGCAGTATTTTGATAGTGAGCATCAAACACTATTTTGGTCTCATACCCTTGAAAAGAACTGTAGCTTGTCATGGTTTCCACGAGTTCACGCCTTGCTGCTTCTAGTCCGGCAGTGTCGCGGGTTTTTTTGAGGCAAGACCAAGCACCTATGATGTTATAACCGTCTACTAACAAAACGGCTGGGACTGGGGGACAGGACATGGTTTTTAATCACAATTTTCTAGAGTTAACAAGATCCATTCATAGCTTTTATAGTAAATGAAGCATTGCTTGTAACACTATGTTACAAAGACGAAAATAATGTGATTTAATTGCAAAGTTGAATTAAAAGTGATGGAGATTGGGGATTGGGTATGGGGAATTGGGCATGGGGCATTGTGTTTTTCTTCCCCTGCTTCCTCCGCTTCGCTAACTTCCTCTGTGTGTTCCAATTACAAGTATTTATACCACTTACCCAAAATTAAGCAACAGGTGCAAAGCTTGAAACCAAGATATTATCTGACTTTCTTAATTGCGTAAAGCCTGCGGCATAGCTGCGCTTAGAGCGTAGCGGGACGAAGTCTATTGCGAATTGCGAATTGCGAATTGCGAATTGGTATTACGCCATTCCAGTTAAATCACTGCAAGTGGGAAATGCGGCGGATTTAGCATAGAGATGATTTTGCAGAACTCTAGCTAAGGTATGATTATTCTCTCTTAAACCTTCATAAAAAAAGCAGACTTCGCCTTTAATCCCTATTTGACGGTTATACTCAATCGTCTGCACCAAATATTGGGGACTGATGCAATAAGTTCCTAACTTCAGCAGGATTCCTGGGGCTAATTTTGGTAAGGTGGCAGCAGTAAATTGTTCTTTGACTAGTTTATTGGCGATCGCTCGGTAACTGGGAAAATCCCGCCGATAAATTTGCGGGTGAATTATATCCACTATTCCCTGGTTTAACCATGTGGGCGTATCTTGCAAATATTCCCGAAATGCCCAGTCATGGATATTAGGCGCGATAGACACCAATAAGTTTGGGTTAACGGCTTTTACTTGCTGATATAGCCTTGCCCAAAATGTTGTCAAAATATCAGCGCGCCATTGTAACCAGTGTCTATCTTTGGGATTTAGCGGTGGTTGGCGGTGAAATTCCTGACGATAGCGGGCGATAGTATCCGCATCATACCCACCTTCACAGGGTAAAGCCGGAAAGCGATCGTCACCTTGAATGCCATCCACATCATAATTATTCACCACTTCCAAGACTAAATTCATCAAAAATGCTTGGACATCTGGGTTCAGGGCATTCAACCACTCAAAACCATTTTTCTTGAGCAGATTACCTTGGGAATCACGCGCTGCCCATTCTGGTTTCTGCTGTAACAGTAAGCCCCCGTTTAAATTGTAGGAACTGGCAAAGCCATATTCAAACCAAGGGATGACTTTTAATCCAACTCGCCGCGCCTCCGTCACTACCTCCAATAAAGGATCACGCCCGACTGATAGGGGATCAATTTCCAAGCCAAAGGTTTGCCGCATCGTCTGACTAGGATACAAAGTCACAGCTTGATTCCACACCACAGGAAACACCACATTAAACCCAGTGGTAGCCAGAAAATCCATAGCTTCAGCAATATTTTGCCGTGAACGCAAAACTTGACTATCGGTAGTAGTTAACCAGACACCGCGTATTTCCATAGTTTTATTTCGGGGCAGGGGACGCAGGTGAAGGAAAATGCAATGCCCTATGCCCCATTCCCAATCCCTAAAGTAGATGTTTGAACTAGCACGTTATCAAATAATTAATTAGCATTCTTGTGAACATAACACCTATGTCTGTGGTTCAGGATTCTTGGCAGCACGCATATATCAATACCAATGGGATAAAACTGCACTATGTCACCCAAGGAACAGGACGCTTGATGCTGATGTTACATGGGTTTCCTGAGTTTTGGTATTCTTGGCGGCATCAAATTCCTAAATTTGCGGAAAAGTTTCAAGCCGTGGCTTTAGATTTACGTGGTTATAACGATAGTGATAAACCTACCAGTAAATCCGCTTATGTCATGGATGAATTTATTAAAGACATTGCGGGAGTAATTCAAGGATTAGGACACGATAGTTGTATTTTAGTTGGACATGATTGGGGTGGGGCGATCGCCTGGAATTTTGCCTATGCTCATCCTGAAATGGTCGAACGTTTAATTATTCTCAATCTGCCTCATCCTGCTAAATTTACTCAAGGTTTATTGACTCTCTCACAGTTACGCCGCAGTTGGTATATCTTCCTATTTCAACTACCTTGGCTACCAGAATTGATGCTCAAAGCTGATAATTATCTGGCGATCGCGAATATGATTCCTCAGACAGCAGTTAATCAAACAGCATTTACTCCAGATGATATTGCCGCTTATCAACAAGCATCTGCTAAAACTGGGGCAATCACAGCTATGTTGAACTACTACCGCAATCTTTTTTCCAGTCTCATATTCCAAAAAAATTGGGAAATTTTAGAGACTCCTACGCTGTTGATTTGGGGTGAAAATGATACCGCTTTAGGCAAAGAGCTTACTTACAACACTCAAGACTATGTAAAACATCTCCAGATTAAGTATATTCCCCAGTGTGGACATTGTGTTCAACAAGAAAAACCAGAATTAGTTAATCGGTATATGCAAGAATACTTAGTTATTTAATTTATAATTTACATCAAAAGTATGAGTAATATTTTTATATAGGTGAATACTGACAATATTTTTACGAAAATATATCGAATGATACATTACCTTAAAAAGATTTAATATTAAATTGAGTCCAGTATTTATGCTGAAATTCAAAGACAAAAAATAGCTAAAAACCATAGCCAATCATCTTTTGAGACTCACTACACTAGCCATAATCTAGACAAGTAAATTGTGATTTAAATCAACATTGTTTAGAAAGTTAGTGAGATAATAGAAATGTGAGGAAAAGAACGGATGTTAATCAAGGAGAAAGGGGGAAATTATGAAACTCAAGCTATTAGCAGCTGTAGCCTTAGCCACTCCCCTATTTTTTGTAAATTCAGTCAAAGCTGGGAATCCACAAGACTTACAAAAACTGTTATCAACTGGGGAATGCGTAGGGTGTAATCTATCAGGCATGAACCTCAGTGGCGAGCATCTAATCGGCGTTGACTTACGAGGGGCAAATCTATCTGGTGCAAATCTATCTGGTGCTAACCTCGAAGGTGCTGATTTGACTAACGCCAATTTGAAAGGAGCAAATCTTACCGCCGCCTTTCTTACCAACGTCAACTTCAAAAAAGCCAACTTAAATAACGCCAACATGACCCGCGCTCATGTTTTCGATTCCAACGTGTATCAAGCATCAATGGAAAATCTCACCATCACAGATGCAGAAATTTATAATACTGCGATCGGCGTTGGTGGCGAAGCAGGTCAAGAAATTCCCGACTGGGATTAGTATCAACCGATTTAGGTGAATTTTAAGAAATAAAAGATGGAGTGAGAGAGTTGGGTGTTAGCCAATCACATCTCTCACATACCTCTTATAGCAATTCGCAGTTCGCAGTTCGCAGTTCGCAGTTGAAGACAGTCAGGTATTATCTGGGTTTTAAGGGTTGTATCTGTCGCAGGATTTTGGAGAATTGGTATTAGAACATTCAAAAGCAGATGGCGCGTGTTAGCTGTTGGATGTTTCAGGAATTTTCAAAGAACATATTTAGTCAAGCAAGGATGAAAGAGGGACTCTTGGCTGGGGACAAGGTAGACAAGGTAGACAAGGTAGAATTTATTTCTCAACTCACTACTCAGCACCGGCTAAACGCCGCGCTTCCGCTAACAGCACTCACCACTTTCACCCTCCAAGTCCTAATTTTTATGAAGTATTGCTATCTGAGATCAATACTTTGATTGACGAACGCGGCTTAAGATAGCTTTAATATTCAGATAAAATCAGCGTTTGTGCTTATATAAATGAGAGGTGGAGTGATTTTTGCATGATCTGTACTTTATTCCAAGTACGATGACGAGCAATTGACACAGCCTGGGATAATGACAACCGGAGGATTCCAGTTGATTCATGACAACAGAACTCAGAAAGCCGCTGATTTTATGACATCCTGTAGCCTTCTGACTTCTATCCACCTACTGACTGTCTACCTTGTAGTTGATGCAGTAGATGTTATGGGACGACTATGGTGATAGGACGCTAAACCCTATTTCCCAACTCAGTGGGATGCAAGAGTGCATTGCCTAATCAACAGCCTTTTGGTTGTAATTGTCAGGATTAGAGAACCTCAACTGTCAAATTTATGGAATTGAAAATGCAAGAACCAGAATTCGCCCAAACCCAACCTAAAGAGGCAACAATGCCAGATATCAACAACCAAACAGGAACTATTACCAAACTCCAGCCCCCTGTACAGTCTCAAGAGGAATGGGGAAAATACGTAGAACAAGTTTCTCAATTTTTAGCAACTCTGCCTGATTATGTGGGCAATTTCTTTAATCAATATAAACAGCCTTTAGTCATTGTAGGCTTAATTGTAGGTTCACTAGTGACCGTCAGGGTACTTTTGGCGGTATTAGACGCGTTGAATGATATTCCTTTAGTAGCACCAACTTTTGAATTGATTGGCATTGGTTATTCTGCTTGGTTTGTTTACCGCTACTTACTCAAAGCTTCAACCAGACAAGAGTTAAACAATGAAATCACAACTCTGAAGTCCCAAGTAGTTGGTCAAGATGGTTCAGACAACTAATATCTGACTCGATGACATATCACCTACTGACAGCTACCACAGGGTATAGACAATAATTATTTATATGGTCAAGCCACAAAGCTTGACCATTTTATTTTGAAAAATAGTTAGAAAATCAAGATTTTATGAATCCAAATGATACAGCCGCGCGATATGATCGAATCGCTCAATGGTGGCAGACTCAGCATCACGATTCACTATACGGAATTGCACAATTAGAACGAGCTATAAAGTTTACTTCTAAAAGACACTCAGCTGTTGATGTAGGGTGTGGAAGCAGTGGACGTTTTATCCGAATCATCTCTCAGCATGGGTTTCAAGCTGAAGGACTGGATATTTCTCCAGAAATGATCCATTTAGCCAAGCAGCTGCATCCAGAAATTACATTTTACACCGAAGACATCTGCTGTTGGATACCTCCTAAACTCTACAGCTTAATTTCTGCTTGGGATAGCACTTTTCATCTGCCGCTAAATATGCAAGAGCCTGTGATGAAAAAATTATGTGATGCGCTCGAACCTGAAGGAGTGCTTTTGTTTACCTGTGGTGGTGGACATACACACGGTGAAATTTCTGGGTCATTTCAAGGACGAGACTTTGATTACAGCACTTTAGGAGTAGATAGTTTTCTCAAGATTCTGACCGACCATAGTTGTACGTGTCGTCATCTTGAATACGACCAATATCCGGAAAATCATGTTTACATAATTGCTCAAAAAATCTAAGTATTGTTAACTGTTAACGTCAAGGTATCATAACTAATTCAAGCTATGGATTAGGGCTTTCCTGATTTTGGACTTTGGAATTGTGGATTTTCTCTAACTTTCCTGTTAATACTAACGCTTGGTGAATCATTGCTGCGACTTCGGCACGGGTAGCAGCTTGATTAGGGGCTAAAACTTTGGCTTGAGGATAATTAACCACTAAACCGTTAACAGTAGCAGCTGCCACCTTATCAACAGCATATTTTGGGATATCCTGAACATCTTGATAAATGCTTAAAACCTGAGTGGGATTAGCTGGTGGTTGGAGATTTAAGCCACTGGCTAAGGCGACTAAAACTTGCGATCGCGAAATGTTTTGTTGTGGTTGAAAAGTCTGATTAGGATAACCCTTTAAAAATTTGGTGCTAATAGCGTGATTAATTGCTGGTTTAGCCCAAAATTCTGCCGATACATCCCGAAAAGGGATGGTAGCTGCTGTAGTTTCTTGGTCAAAAGCTTTTTGTAATATAGCCGCAAATTCCGCACGACTGACCGATAAATTTGGTCTAAAAGTATAGTCTGGAAAACCTTGAATAATTTTACGCGCAGACAGCGCATCAATAAAATCACCAGCCCAAAATTTAGGAGGTACATCATTAAAAGCTATTGGTGGCGGAATCGTAGATTTTTGTGCAGATGGCGTGACTAAGGGTAAAGATGGGGATTTTTCAGCAGAATTCAACTCTACCGACAAAGATAAAGCAGCTGGTGGTAACTTTGCTGGCGGTTGGGGAGTTGGTGTTTCCTGAAAACTAGGTGAAGGAATCACTGGAGGTTCAACTATATCTGTCTCTGGAGGTGCAGACACATTAGGTAAGCGCGCATCGGTATCTGCTGGTAACTGTGGAGTTAGAGACGGTGTAGGGGGATTAGTTGTAGCACTAGGCGCAGTGGTGTTTAAAGATAATAGGCCATTTAAATTCCAGCCAGATTCTTGACGAGAAAACGACCAAAGCAAAATTCCTCCGATGGTGAGGAAAGCTACGAAAATCCCGATAAATTCATCGAAGCCTAAAGCCGTCGATGGAGATGAGTCTTGATCAGTGGGAGGTTTTGTCATACTCAATTAGGGATTGAGGATTAGGGACTGGGGACTGGGGACTGGGAAGATGGGGAAGTGTGGGGAGAGAGGGGGAAAGATTTCTTCCCTCTCCTCCCACACCTCCCACCCCTCCCACACTTCCTGCTTGCCCAATTCCCAATTACAACACCCGCAAAATGCTGGGAACGCTATCAATTGCGGCTAAACTCTGGATTTCTGCGACGGCTTGGCGGAAATCGCCTTCTTTTACGTCATGGGTGACAACTACGATCTCTGCTAAGTCTCCTTGAAAACCAGTCTGCACAATAGACTCTATACTCACGCCATGATTGCCAAAGCAAGTTCCCAATTTACCGATGACTCCCGATTGGTCTTGGGTGAGGAATCGGGCATAAAATCGAGTTACGAGGTCTGATATGGGGGCAATTTGGCAATAATCCTCATGTCTACAAGTTAATAGAGGATTGGGTGCGGCGGTATTACTTTTTACAGCAGCTACTAGACTCAAAATGTCGGAAGTCACCGCACTAGCAGTAGCACCTTCACCCGCACCAGGGCCAAAGAACATCACCTGACCGATGGGTTCTCCTTCTACCAGAATGGCATTATAAACACCGTTAATGCTGGCTAAGGGATGCGCCTTGGGTACGAGGGTGGGATGAACTCTGATAGATAATTGGGCAGCATCGCTGACTTTATTAGTAGCGATCGCTAGTAATTTAATCACAAATCCCAATTTTTCGGCATAGGCTATATCAGTTTTACTAACTTGGCGAATGCCTTCACAGTGAACGTCTTGTAAATGAATCCGACCGTCAAAAGCTAAAGATGCCAAGATGGCAATTTTATCTCCAGCGTCTAAACCATCAACATCTGCCGTAGGGTCAGCTTCCGCGTAACCTAAGCGTTGAGCATCCGCTAACACATCAGCAAAGTCGCTACCTTCTGTTTGCATCCGCGTCAGGATGTAGTTGGTAGTACCGTTGACTATACCAGTGACGGTATGAATGCGGTTCACACTTAAAGCTTGTTTTAAGGGTTGAATGACTGGAATCCCACCCCCCACCGCCGCCTCTAACATGACGTATAAGCCTGCTTGATTGGCAGTGGTGAAAATTTCTGCCCCAAAGCGAGAAATGGCAGCTTTATTGGCGGTAACAACGTGTTTACCGTTTTTCAACGCTTGGAGGATGAGCGATCGCGCTGGCTCTAATCCTCCCATCACCTCGACTACAATATCTACTGCGGGGTCATTGACAATTGCTGCTAAATCTGTAGTAATGACCTGTGCAGGTAATTGTACATTACGGGGTTTATCGAGCGATCGTACGCCCACACGATAAATTTCAATTTCTTGCAATAACGGATGACGACCAGCTGCGTCTTGCAGCAACTTTACCGTTCCTGTTCCGACTGTACCTAATCCTAAAATTCCCAGCTTTACACCCACAAACTTCCACCCAATTTTACCAATAACAATTGTAGGGTGAGTTATTCACCCACCCTACAGATTATCGTTTGTTAGTTGTTTTTGTCAGTCGTCTCAGTCTTATGCTGTGGACTATCGACTCATAACTATTGACTAATTACTAACTTAGTATGTTTCAACGTGCCAACGGCCTGCTTTCTTGAGTTCCTTTTGATAGTCACTCCAGGTTATACCTTCTTTAGCAGCAGCAGCAGTTAAAGCAGCATCAATCCCGTCTTCCATACCGCGCAAACCGCAGATGTAGGTGTGGGTTTTTTCGTTTTTGATCAATTGCCACAGTTCATCAGCGTATTCTGCTACGCGGTCTTGAATGTACATTCTACCGCCTTGGGGATTTTTTTGTTCCCGGCTGATGGCGTAGGTCAAGCGGAAGTTATCGGGATACTTCTGCTGCATTTCTTCCAATTCTTCTTTATATAGAATGTTAGGAGTTGTGGGAACGCCAAAAATCAACCAAGAAAATCCTTTAAATTGGTAATCTGGGTTAGCAGCTCTTTCTGCATCCTTAAACTGCCGCCACAGGTAAGCACGCATGGGGGCGATACCTGTACCAGTAGCCATCATAATGACGTTAGCTTCTGGGTCATCGGGTAACAGCATTTCTTTACCCACTGGCCCGGTGATTTTCACATCATCCCCAGGTTTTAACTGAGTGAGGTATGTAGAGCAAACACCGTAGACTGTTTCACCAGTTTCTGGATGCTTGTATTCTAATTGACGCACGCACAGTGAAACTGTCTTATCATCAACATCATCACCGTGACGAGTAGAGGCAATAGAGTACAGTCTCAGCTTTTCTGGCTTACCATTTTTGTCTAGACCAGGGGGAATAATCCCAATACTTTGACCTTCGATGTACTTTAAATTACCTTCGGAAAGGTCAAATTTTAGGTGCTGAACAATACCAATCCCGCCTTCCTTCACTAACGTTTCGTTAGAAATACACTTACCAATAAATGGTGCATTGGGGCGGTAGGTGTTTACGGGAACGTCAGCGTGGGCTTTTTTGGCTTTCGCTTGAGTCATGGTGTTGCCTTTGTTGTCCTTATTCTTCTGCTGTTCTTCAGCTGGTTCACTTTTTGCTGTTACAGGTGTGGCTTTACCATTGAGTTGCTGTAGCCCGCTCACGGATTGAATGCTCACAATCTTACCGCCTAAGCGAGTGATACGCTGCATTTCTTGATTCATGCGGTTGTAAGGCACTCTAATGAACACACTGCCACTTTTACGAATAGGATAGTTCGTTTGATCAGTTTCTTCACTCTGACGCAGACCCACCACTTCGTAAACGAAGATGCGGCTACCTGATTCTCCATTGGCAGCACCTTCAAAAGCACCTTGATTGAACATTCTTTCTACCACTCCGATACTTACTTAACCGTTTATCAAAAAAACTTTTCCCATCACAAGCTAGCTTTAGTTTATCGGATCTGGTGTTCCTAAAACTAGCGTTTTGAGAAAGTGGCACTAAGTAAATAATGCCCAGCATTGATACACTCACTAAGGATATAGGGGCTTCAGTAGTGGAAGTAATATACACACCCGCTTAACTTCTAAGGTTAGAGGATAAGTCTTGGGCATAATGTTAATAATGAGTCAATTTAATCTTTTCTTCTATGCTGCTTTGTAATTGGGCATCGAAAATGGGGCATGATATTTTTCTTTTCCTGCTCTCTTCTCCTGATCCCCAATTCCCAGTCCCCAGTTCCTAGTTGTTGAGAGTAAATCTTGTATGGGTTACATCATTCTGTTAAAATCACCTGTAACACTAGGATTAAATACTTACCCTTCGTCAACATTCAGATACTCAGATGACCGACAGCCTTACATAAAGTAGCTGTCATCATATCTGCTCAGTAGTTCTAAAATGAGACGAAAAAGTAAATAAACTTCAGCACCTTCTGCTGTTTGACAGCCAGTGGAAGTAAAACTAAAACGCTTGTGGATTCGGTCTGATGAGGACTAAATTCTGCTTTGATTTAGTCTAGTTAAGAGGATGAGAAGCAAGAATCTCTGGAATTTGTTTCAGGAGAGTGTCACAGGTGGCTTAAGTAGCAAGAACGCAGGATAAACCAAACGGGTAGACTCCTGGCTTCACATTCTGCTGTGAAAAAAATATTGATTGACACATTTAGTTTTTAGAGGAGATTTATGACAAGTAAGCCGGAACGCGTGGTACTGATTGGAGTAGCCGGAGACTCTGGGTGCGGTAAATCTACGTTTTTGCGTCGGTTGATCGATTTGTTTGGCGAAGAGTTTATGACAGTCATCTGTTTAGATGACTATCACTGCTTAGATCGCAAACAACGTAAAGAAACCGGGATCACTGCACTTGACCCTAGAGCCAATAACTTTGACCTGATGTATGAGCAAATTAAGGCTCTGAAAGAAGGTCAATCGATTAATAAGCCGATTTATAACCACGAAACCGGCATGATCGATCCCCCAGAGATCGTAGAACCAAACCATATTGTTGTGGTTGAGGGTCTACACCCCCTGTATGATGAACGGGTGCGATCGCTGCTCGATTTTAGCGTTTACTTCGACATCAGCGATGAAGTAAAAATTGCCTGGAAAATCCAACGCGATATGGCAGAAAGAGGCCATCGCTATGAAGATGTCTTAGCCGCTATCAACTCCCGTAAACCCGATTTCCAAAAATACATCGAACCCCAAAGAGAATTCGCCGATGTAGTCCTGCAAGTATTACCTACCAACTTAATTAAAAACGATACAGAGCGTAAAGTTTTACGGGTACGGATGCTACAACGGGAAGGCAAAGAAGGATTTGAACCAGTTTATCTGTTTGATGAAGGTTCAAGCATTCAGTGGACTCCCTGCGGACGCAAATTGACCTGCTCTTACCCAGGTATGCAACTATACTATGGTTCTGACGTTTACTATGGTCGTTACGTCTCTGTGTTAGAAGTAGATGGACAATTTGATAACTTAGAAGAAGTCATCTACATCGAAAATCACCTCAGCAAAACATCCACCAAGTACCAAGGTGAGATGACCCATCTGTTGTTACAACACCGTGAGTATCCTGGTTCTAACAATGGTACTGGTTTATTCCAAGTGTTAACAGGTCTGAAAATGCGTGCTACTTACGAACGTTTAACATCAAAAGAAGCTCAGATAGCAGTTCAAGTTTAAAACAGCAGTGTTTGTGTCAAAAATCTAGGGGTTACTCACGAGTAACCCCTTTTTTTGTAGATATACGGGCAATTTTACATAGTAAATACAAATTACTGTAATCCGCTCCACAAAAATGTAACTTTGCTAACAAATTGAGCAATTATCATCATTTGGGCAGGGGAAATTGGGTATTTAATTTTGAACTTTGGATGTTGGATGGATTTAAGCTCTTTACGACTAGTTCACGGAAAGTAACTAATGGATGTGTCAATATTGTTATGATTTCAGTAATTAGTAGCTGCACTAAGTATTGAGACTTTAGTCAGTGAAAATACTATTACAGGGGGAATACTCTATTGTCTCGACGTTATTTATTTACTTCCGAGTCAGTTACCGAAGGTCATCCTGATAAAATCTGTGATCAGATTTCTGACACGATTTTAGACACCTTACTCGCACAAGACCCCTCTAGCCGAGTTGCCGCAGAGGTAGTGGTCAATACTGGCTTGGTGTTAATCACTGGTGAAATCACCACCAAAGCCAATGTCAATTATGTCAATATTGCCCGCAAAAAAATTGCGGAAATTGGCTACATTAATGCTGACAATGGCTTTTCTGCTAACAGCACTAGTGTGATTGTGGCTTTAGATGAACAATCACCAGATATTGCTCAAGGTGTAAACACAGCCCAAGAAACCCGCCAGCAAGATAGTGATGAACTATTTGATTCTATTGGTGCTGGTGATCAAGGGATTATGTTTGGTTTTGCTTGCAACGAAACCCCAGAATTGATGCCCTTACCTGTGAGTTTAGCGCACCGCATTGCGCGCCGACTCGCCGCAGTGCGTAAAACGGGAGATTTGTCCTACTTACGTCCTGATGGTAAAACTCAGGTGACTGTTATTTATGAAGATGGTCGTCCTGTCGGGATTGATACTATTCTGATTTCCACTCAACACACAGCTACCATTGGTGATATTACCGATGAGGCCGCAGTGCAAGCCAAAATTAAGCAAGACCTGTGGACTGCTGTAGTTGAACCTGTGTTTGGCGATTTGGAGATTAAACCAGACCAAGACACACGATTTTTAGTCAACCCCACCGGTAAATTCGTCATTGGTGGGCCTCAAGGTGACTCCGGTTTGACGGGACGCAAAATTATTGTAGATACCTACGGTGGTTATTCCCGACATGGCGGTGGTGCTTTCTCTGGTAAAGACCCCACAAAAGTAGACCGTTCTGCCGCTTATGCAGCTCGTTATGTAGCTAAGAATATTGTGGCGGCTGGGTTGGCAGAAAAATGTGAAGTACAGTTAAGTTATGCCATTGGTGTAGCGCGACCTGTCAGCATTTTCTTGGATACCTTCGGTACTGGTACAGTCGATGATGAAACCTTACTGGAACTAGTCAAACAAAATTTTGAACTACGTCCGGCGGGAATTATTCATGCTTTCAACTTACGTAACCTCCCAAGTGAAAGAGGCGGACGTTTTTATCAGGACGTTGCAGCTTACGGTCACTTTGGACGCAATGATTTAGATTTGCCTTGGGAACGTACCGATAAAGCTGAATTTTTGAAGCAAGCAGCTAGTCAGGCTATGTCAGCTGCGATCGCTCAAGCTTTAAAGTAGAGAAGCATCCTACTCTACAAAAGATTTAAACAATCATTAATCTACCCTCTGCTGAGTTTCATGCTCAGTAGAGGGTTTTCTGCTACTCATATGTGTTCCAAGATAACTGATTAAAAGCCTAAATTACGCTCATTGGTAGAAAAATTGCCGATATTGATGATAATATTTGCTGTATCCCAAAAAAAAGTTTTGTTCTTGTTCCTATTGTCTTGCTAGTCTTGCACTTTAGAACCGAAACAGTTTAGTGAAAAGTTCCCTACTTGCGTTTGATATTAAGTTTTCCTGTGCTGAATGTGTTCAAAGTCCCCGTAAAGTAAAATAGCCCAGTTGGATGGCGGTGCATTTTGAAGAATCAGTCTTTAAAATGCTAATTGGGTGACACTAAGTTACCGAGGAGAACTACCAAGACCTTAGCTCGGAGATAGAAAAAATGGGTTAGAGTAAGGTATCATCATACCGCCATGAAAATTTGGCTGAAAACCATAGAGGAGAATAACCTGCTCCTAGAAGCAATTGTGTTAGTCTACTGTCAACCAATTAAGCACGATATTATACACAAGTTAATATTCGTGTAAAAATTCGTATCAAAACTAATTGAATTTCAGGAAGTCATGCCAATTATCTAGAAGCAATTTGTTGCACTTGTTATCAGAGAAAATAATGTAAAGTGTTGATCAACATGGCAGTAATTTTACAAGTAAAACTTATTTAATAATTGTTGGGGGAGGAGGGAGATTTGAGGGATGCAAACTCAACAGCCAATCCCTGTGGAAAGCAGTTTAGAAAGCGAACAAGTGTCAATAGAAGAGACATCCAACAACGATGAACTTCCAACGATAGAATTTCCCTCACGGGGGAAACTCAAAGCTAGTTCTTGGCGCATACACCAAAAAATTGGCTATGGTTATTTTGTGGCCATTGGTATTGGCTTTTTCGGTTCACTCACAGGATTAGTCATTGCTAATTACTATCGTGGGAAAGAAATTAGGGAATTCACCCAAGCACAAGAACAACGACAATTATTGAGTGATTATAAAGAGGCAGTGGTCAATGCACAACTGCACAGCTCTCATATTGTGGCGTTTCTAGAAGATGGACAACGACTCCCAGCCAAAAAGGCAGAATTCCTGCAAAATGTAGAGAGAGCTAGGAAATTAGAGCGCAGAATTGACAAGTTTATTAATAGTAAGCCGACTAAAAAGTTAGCTGCAACTAGTGCTAATTTACAGGCTTTATTGCAAGATTATGCCTATTACTTAAAATCTTATGTTGATCAAATAGAGGCTGTATTAAAAGACAGTAATCAACAGCAAGGATCTGTAACAAGAGATAGGCTGTTACAAATTATGCGCGGTCAAACAGCAGTACAGTTAGACCAACTAGCAGAAAAATTAAGTAATATTTTACGCACAGCTGAAGAGCAAGAACAAATACAACAAAATGGTGTAGAACAGGCTAAAGGCGTAGAGCGAATAATTGTGATGGTGAGTATGCTGGTGTCAGTAGCGATCGCGGCCATTATAGCTTGGCGCACCAGTCGCGCGATCGCAGAACCAGTAATTATTGTCACCCAAGTCGCCGAACAAGTCGCACGCAAACATAATTTTGACTTACGCGCACCAGTTACCACGGAAGATGAAATTGGCTTATTAGCAAAATCTTTAAATCGGTTGATTGAGAGAGTATCAGAACGCACCAAGGAATTAGAACTAGCAAAAGAACAAGCAGAAGCCGCTAGCAAAGCCAAAAGTAGATTTTTAGCCAACGTCAGCCATGAATTACGTACACCCTTAAACGCAGTTATTGGCTTAAGTCAACTCCTCCAAGATGATGCGACTGACATTAACTTATCACCAGAATTTATCACCGACTTAGAAACCATTAACTCAGCAGGGAGACACTTACTAGAACTAATTAACGACATCCTCGACTTATCGAAAATTGAAGCCGAGAAAATGACTCTCTACCCAGAGACATTTGAGATTATGACGTTAATTAATAACGTAGTCCTCACCGTCAAACCTGCCATTGAAAAAAATGGCAATGTTTTGGAAGTATATTGTGATCCACACTTAGGTACAATGTACGCAGATCAAACCAGAATGAGGCAAGTCTTGTTCAATCTCTTAAGTAACGCGGCGAAATTTACCACCAACGGCAAAATTAAGCTGATAGTAAAAAATGATTTGCAAAATGCTTCCTTAGAAGCACCCCTGGGAATGATTACCTTCACAGTCAGTGATACAGGAATTGGGATGTCTCCCACACAACAGCAACAGCTATTCCAGCCTTTTATCCAAGGTGATACCTCAACCACGAAAAAGTACGGTGGGACAGGACTGGGTTTAGCTATCAGTCGCCACTTTTGTCAGATGATGGGTGGGGAAATTTTAGTGCAGAGTCAAATAGGAGTTGGTTCTACTTTTACTGTGCATCTGCCGTTGACGGTACAGGAGTAAACTGGGGAATGGGGAATAGGGAATAGGGAATTGGGAATCGGGAGACAAGGTAAACAAGATAGACAAGGCAAACAAGATAGATTATATTTCCTATGCCCCATGCCCCATAGCCAATGCCCAAACTCACACCATGACTACTAACATCGATTTTCTTAGCCACTTAAACCCCAGTCAACGCCAAGCCGTGGAACATTATTGCGGCCCTTTGTTAGTGGTGGCTGGTGCGGGTTCTGGTAAAACACGCGCTTTGACTTACCGGATTGCTAACTTAATTCTGAAACATCGGGTTGCACCGGAAAATATTTTGGCGGTGACTTTTACGAATAAAGCCGCCAGGGAAATGAAAGACCGGATTCAACGGCTATTTGCTGAACAGTTGGCTATCACAGAACATGGTCAACGGTTAGATTTATTGCCAGAATACGAACAAACGAAACTGCGATCGCGTGTTTATAAAAGTATAATTAAAGACTTGTGGTGTGGTACTTTCCACAGTCTATTTTCGCGGATTCTCCGTTTTGATGTTGATAAATATCAAGATGAAAAGGGGAGAAAGTGGGATAGGAATTTTTCGATTTTTGATGAGTCTGATGTCCAGAGTTTGATTAAGGAAATTGTCACTAAACAATTAAATTTAGACGATAAGAAATTTGAACCCCGTTCTGTCCGCTACGCTATTAGTAATGCCAAAAACCAAGGCTTATCACCAGAAGAATTTGAAAAAGAACAGCCTAATTATCGGGGACGGGTGATTGCTGATGTTTACAACCGTTACCAAGACAAACTAGCAGAAAACAATGCTCTTGATTTTGATGATTTGATTCTTGTTCCTACGAGATTATTTCAACAAAACGAGCAAATCTTGGGTTATTGGCATCGGAAATTTTGCCATATTTTGGTTGATGAATATCAAGATACTAACCGCACTCAATATGAATTGATTCGTCTATTGGTCACTAACGGGGAAAATAATAAAAATGATTGGGATTGGCGAAATCGCTCAGTTTTTGTTGTGGGTGATGCTGACCAATCTATTTATAGTTTTAGAATGGCAGACTTTACAATTTTGCTAGAATTTCAGCAAGACTTTGGTGATGGTTTGCCTGATGAAGATACACGCACAATGGTGAAGTTAGAAGAAAACTATCGCTCTTGTGAAAATATTTTACAGGCGGCTAATGAACTAATTGAAAATAACACCCAACGGATTGATAAAGTCCTGAAGCCGACACGCGGCGCGGGAGAACAGATTTATTGCTACAAAGCCGATGACGAACTAGTAGAAGCTGATTTTGTGATTAAACAAATTCGCTACTTAGAAAATCAACACCCCGAATTGAATTGGGGAAGTTTTGCTATTTTATATCGTACTAACGCCCAATCTCGCCCCTTTGAAGAATTATTAGTCAGGAATCAAATTCCCTATACAGTAGTGGGTGGGATGAAATTTTATGACCGCAAAGAAATTAAAGATGTCTTAGCTTATTTAAGAGCGATCGCCAACCCATCTGATACAGTCAGTTTATTACGAGTTATTAATACACCCCGCCGGGGAATTGGCAAAGCGACCATTGATAATTTAATGAATGCGTCTCAACAATTGGGTACAACTCTTTGGGAAATTTTAAGTGATGAAACCTCAGTTAATACTTTAGCTGGACGTTCTGCCAAATCTGTCAATAACTTTGCCCAAATGATTAACAAATGGCAAAATGAAATCGCCACTGTTCCCGTTTCTGAGTTGGTGATGGGGGTATTAGACGATTCTGGTTACGTGCAGGATTTGCAAAGTCAAGGTACAGATGAAGCCGAAGACAGAATCCAAAACGTCCAAGAACTTTATAACGCTGTGCTGCAATTTCAAGAAGAAAATGAAGACGTTTCTTTAACAGCATTTTTACAAAGTACCGCTCTCAGTTCCGATTTAGATAACTTAAAAGAGGGACAAACCGCAGTTTCCTTGATGACTTTACACGCCTCTAAAGGGTTGGAATTTCCTGTAGTCTTTTTAGTGGGGTTAGAACAGGGATTATTTCCCAATTATCGCTCCATGAATGACCCAGCCGCCTTAGAAGAAGAACGGCGTTTATGTTACGTAGGAATTACCCGCGCCCAAGAAAGGTTACATTTATCCTTTGCGCGAGAACGCCGCTTATATGGTTCACGCGAACCCGCATTGCGATCGCAATTTCTCGATGAGTTACCCACAGAACTATTAGCACACCCCCATCAAAGCCGACAAACTTACACAAAAACTGCTCAAACTAACGGTAAGCAAGCAACGACAACAAATTGGCAAGTAGGAGATAGAGTATTACATAAAACCTTCGGCATAGGTGAAATAACTCATATCTTTGGTGAAGGGAATAAAGTTTCTGTCGCCGTGAAATTTGACAGTCTAGGAAAGAAGATTATTGACCCCAGGGTAGCGCAGTTGCAAAAGCTAGACTAATATTTCCCACACTCCATACCCTGGAGATTTATTTTTTAATTCTGATGAAAAATTAGGAATAATTGAGTGCAAATATTTAGATATTCTTGATGCAAAACGCCAATTTTGAATTTGTAAATTGGCTATTCTTGGAAACTAGTTAAAACCTATTTCATAAGTTGGGAGCAGTTAATCTCGGTAGGACTCAAAAACGATGCTTTCTGCTATGCCTTGATGTTGTATGATATTTTCCGTCCAAATATTCGGTTTTGTTTCTAAAAAAGTCACGAGGACTTTACTTTCAGTAATACCTTGTGGTGTTTCAGTCAGTTCAATTTGTCCATTTTTATAAATTCCCTCAACAGTTTTAAGCATTCTTGTTTATTTCCCGTGTCAGTTTCCCTATTAGCTAATTCCATTGTAGTTTCTACAAGCAATGAATATTAGTTTTTACTTTCATCTATAAATATTCGTAAAATACAATATTGAGCATTTACCTTCAATCATGGGAGAATTAAGTTAATTGGTGAAGCAGCGACTAGATACATTATTAGTAGAGTTAAATTTATGTAATTCCCGCGCTTTAGCACAGAGGCTAATTCAGGCTGGGGAAGTGATGGTAAATGACCAGGTAATTGATAAGCCTGGATGTGAAGTTGATGCTGCTGCTCAAATTAGAATTAAGGAGCGATCGCAAATTTTGACTAAGTTTTGGCAATTTGATAATTACTGATTGCTTCTCCAGTAATTTCAGCATAAAGTACATCAGGGTCAAAATCTGCGCCATTTTCCCAACAAATAGTTCCCCATTCCGGGTTGATTTTTACCTGTTTGAAATAGTCAATATTTTGTAGCGGTGCGAAAACCCCTGTAAAAGAAATTAACTTACTAATATCAATAATGCCTTGTTGGTTGTCTTCAAATCTAATGTATAGTTGATAACCTTCTCTCGGTTCAACTGCAATAATATCTTTGAGCATGACTTACTCCAATGGTTCGATTTTCTCTACAGGATCATTGACTCTAGCTTTTTCCCAATTATTCATCAATTCTGTTTTATGTAAATTTGCCCATTCAACTACCAGTGCTAATACTCTGGAGGAGAGTTTACCCTCTAGTATCGATAAAGTTTCGATATCAATAATTGCTTTTTGTTGATTATAGCGGACGTGAAAATGTGGCGGTGGATGATCGTTATAATACATAGTGATAATAATTCCAAAAAAGCGGCTAATTTCTGGCATTAGTTCACCTCTATGACTAGCTGATCACGACTATTAACATACCAAAGAAGCGATCGCCTACGGTGGGGCGGAGCATTACGGCTATACAAAAATTTCAAAAAATTTATTTTTCAACAACAGGAGAATTAAGTTAATTGGTGAAGCAGCGACTAGATACATTATTAGTAGAGTTAAATTTATGTAATTCCCGCGCTTTAGCACAGAGATTAATTCAGGCGGGGGAAGTGATGGTCAATGAACAGGTAATTGATAAACCTGGAACAGAGGTTGATGTTGCTGCTCAAATTAAAGTTAAGGAGCGATCGCGTTTCGTTTCCCGTGGTGGTGATAAACTCGCTAAAGCTTTAGAATTATTCGCTATTTCCGTAGCTAATCGGGTGTGCTTGGATGGGGGAATTTCTACAGGCGGCTTTACTGACTGTTTACTCCAAGCCGGGGCAAAATTAGTTTACGGAATTGATGTCGGTTACGGACAAACTGATTGGGGTTTACGCAATAATCCCCAGGTGGTGTTGCGGGAACGTACCAATTTACGACAACTACAACCTGGGGATTTATATAGCGAAGATGACCCGATTCCTGATTTAGCGGTGGTGGATGTTTCGTTTATTTCCTTAACCAAGATTTTGCCTGCTGTTTGGCGACTAACTCAACCCCCACGCGAAGCTGTTTTATTAGTCAAGCCTCAGTTTGAGGTGGGAAAATCTCGTGTGGGTAAAAAAGGCGTAGTACGCGACCCCCAAGACCAAGCTGATGCGATTTTTCAGGTGTTGCAAGTCGCGAGTGAAATGGGTTGGCGATACAAAGGTTTAACTTGGTCGCCAATTACAGGCCCGGCGGGAAATATTGAATATCTCTTGTGGTTGGGAACAGAAAGTGAGGAAACACCACCACCGGATTTAAGTGCGATTCAACAAATGACGCAATTGGCGGCTGTTGATTTGTTGTGAAGGGCATGGGGACAAATCAATTCAAAATTCAAAATTCAAAATTCAAAATTAAAGAATTGATTACTCAGCACCGGCTAAACGCCGCGCTACCGCTAACAGCACTCCTCACTCAGCACTCTAGACATCGTAAATCAGACACTCTAAAGCATCTGGGTGCATTTCACAGTAGTCATCTAGAGAAGTTCTGTATTTTTGGGCTTGTTCTTGGTGGGATTTTTCGGCTTGTAATTCTTCTACGATGTCCCAGGCTACAGCGCAGTTAGGGGAGTTTTCGCCGTTCTGCTCACAGGTGAGGCGGGCTTCGGCGATCGCTGTTAAAATAGCTTTCTCTAAGCTGGTGTTAGAGTTAACAGAATTTGAGCCTACGTTAAAAGTTGCTGTCATGATCTTTATCGCCTCTTTCTACTGAGATCAAGATGTGATGAGGAACTTGTACTCCTAGTCTAGATAGGCTTCCCAAAAGTTGTAGTAGTGAACACCGTCCGCGTTTTCAACACCTCTAATTGGGAATTCATGTAGAGTACATGAGTTAATAATTGCTATTTCTTTTATGTTGCACTCAAATTCGGATTTGTGTACAATTCTCAGAGAAATTTGATGTTAATTGACAAAATATCAATAACTGCAACAATTTAGTCGATATTTTTCATTTATTCTCAAGATTTCATGTTTAATTCTTGTTGTAGACGATACAGAATCGTATTTTTATCAACCTGGGAAAGAATTTCTTGAATTACGGTGTCAGCACCCAATTGTCCCCAGGTGCAGCCTTTTTCGAGATAGACTTGGGCGGCTTTCCCTACAGAATATGCACCATAACCGGCGATTCCGGCTTGAGCGATCGCGCTGCCAGCAAAGGCGGTAATATTAATGGGGTTATCGCCACTAGCTAAGGCGGCTGTACTTTTGCCTAATCCTAAGAGAAAACCGCTTCCTAATTCTCCTAGTAATAAACCGCCAGAACTTAATAAAATTGTTTTGAAAATTTTCCCCGCTTCGTAGCTAGTCATGGGTAAGCCGTACAATCTCGCTAAGGCGCGAATTAAGGCTAAATCAGCCACCGTTCCGCCGAGAATATCTAATATAGCTACAGGATTTAACCCGACGGCTAAGGCTTTATATTTAGTAAATTGCCAGATGATATCTTCCGCCTCTTGTTCGCGGATGTCAAGGGTTTTTTCGGCGATCGCTGCTTCTGCATCCCGTGCTTGAATGAGGGCATTTAAAGCTAACAGCGATCGGCCTTCACGGTTGAGAATATTTAAAATAGTCTGTTTGAGTTCGTCTACCTGTGGCGGTGGTGTTTCCCATTCATAACTCACCGTACCATCAGGCCATTCTACTCGGACTTCCATTGGCGCAGGTTCAGCCGCCACCATGACAATTTCATCAGGTAATAAAGGCTGGGTGTGGGGACTGGCTGCACCTAATTGTTGTAAATTTTGATATATTGCGGCTCGGTCTGTGTCTGGGTATAAATCGATTTTATTAAACACTAAAATCAGGGGTTTTTGTGCTTGGCGTAATTCTAAAAGTGCTTGATATTCAGTGCGGGTAATATCCCCTGATACCACAAACAAAATTAAATCAGCCTGACGCACCACATCTTTAGCCATTTGGGCGCGTGACTCCCCCTGAATTTCATCTAGTCCTGGGGTATCAATTAATTCAACTATGACTTTGTCCCCTGGTTGCCAACGCACTGAACGCGGCCATTGTGTGACACCATTAAGGGGGCCAGTTTGTAAAATTTTGCTGCCCAACAAAGCATTTAATACCGCCGATTTACCACGACTCACTAAACCAAAAACGGCTATTCTAATGACATGAGAATCTAGTTTGTTGAGTGTAGAGGTTAAAGTTTCTAATTCTGGTTTAACTAAAGCTGCTAATTCTGGGTGAAATGAGGAATTTCCTGGTTTCCGAAGATATCCATACCAAGACAGTGCTTGTCTGAGACTAGCACGCGCGCGGTTAAGGTGAGTTTCTTGCAAGTTACGCACAGACGTTAAGTTGATTTAAGTTGGCGAAATCACAGGCTGTATTTCTATTTTGCTTCAAAAATTAGCACTCACTGAAGAGGCAGAGGGGAAGGGGGCAGGCGTTATTACTAGGGCAGAGTAAAAGATCCTTTCCAGTCTAACCCCTTGCTCCCTGCCCCCTGCTCCAATTCCTCTTTTGACCCGCCTGGAGAAATTTCACTGCATTAAAAAACTCCATCCAGGGGAGGATGGAGTTTTTCGGGTATGGGGAATGGGGCATGGGGAATGGGGAAGAAGTTACCATTACGCCCCTCAAATATAATAGCGTAGGAACAGGATTTTTTGACAACAATGACAAATTTAATTTTACTTATGCAGCGATCGCCTAATTTGATGCCAAACTAACCCTGCTAAAATCAATCCTAGACCGACTTTCCAGATGCTAGACTCTACCCAAAAAGCTAGGAATAAACAAGATAATAAACCTACCCAACCTATCCACATTGGATACAAACGTTCGGCAGTGGAGAGTTGTAAAGCGGCAAAGTTGGTGATGGCGTAGTAAATCAAAACACTAAAGGCACTAAACGACCATGTGGTTTTGACATTGCCTAATAATACTAAAAGTGCGATCGCTATCCCTACAACTATGACAGCTATATGGGGTGCGGTTTGTCGTTGGTTGAGGCGTGCTAAAAATCTGGGAGCATCCCCACGCCTACCCATTGCCAAGAGGACGCGAGATAAACCCAAAATTAAATTTAACAATACACCCAACATAGCAGCGATCGCACCAACAGCTAACACTATCGCTGCACCCGTACCGCCGACACTCCTAGCTACCACTTCCAACGGTGCAGCTTTACTTTGTCCTACTGCATTAGCTAAAGTTTCTACACCTACAGCCCCAATTCCCACCGTCGCCACTGTTATATATAACAACATCGTCAGCAGCAAACAAACAATCATCGCCTTGGGAATGGTTTCCCTCGGAGAACGGGCTTCTTCCCCCATAGTTGCGATACGTCCGTAACCTGTATACGCTACAAACATCAAAGCACTAGCGTGCAGGATATCTCCCCAAGAACTACTGAAAAATGGTGTTAAGTTATTAACGCCTTGAGTTGCAGCACGAGGTAAGCAAATCACAATAAAGACAAACAAAGATAGCAAAGTTGCCGTGACTATGAGGATATTGACAAGATTAGAGCGTTTAATCCCACTCAAAACCACCACAGTCATAATTAACACAGCCAATACAGCTATAGGAATTGTCCAACCCGAACTCACACCCAAAAGATTGAGTAAGTAACCAGCAAACCCTAAAGCCGCCGTCGCCGCCGAAGCTGTCTTAGCGACTAGAAACATCCAGCCAGCAGTGAAACCAAAAGCCGGAGTGAGATATTTATAACCATATTCATAACTACCGCCACTAACGGGATGATTAGCTGCTAATTGCGCGCTATTGAGTCCGTTACAAGTAGCGACAATAGCCCCAATAGCTACGGCTAAAATCACAGATGGCCCTGCAATACCCGCCGCAATGCCAATACTGACAAATACACCCGTACCAACAATCGAACCCAGTCCCATGAGTGTCGCACCGAAAACCCCTAACTCTCGCTGAAGTTGGGGTGGTGAATTGGTGACAGACATTTTGCATCTCTCCCTATTTATCTGAAGATATCATTGCAGATTCTATAGGGAATGGGGAATGGGGAATGGGGCATGGGAAATGGGGAATTGTGAGACAAGGTAGACAAGGTAGATTTTACTCCGATGCCCGATGCCCGATGCCCAATGCCCGATGCCCAATGCCCGATGCCCCATTCCCCTATTTTTTCTCCTTCACCATCAAATTCACGCCACCATTTGGTGTGAAAACTAAACCACGACGGACGGGTTTTAGGGGGGCTTTATCTAGCAGTTCTAAAGAGTAATTGGAGAGAATATTTGCTAACACTAACTTCATCTCAAATAGAGCAAAAGCCATACCTAAACAGCGACGATTACCACCACCGAAGGGCATGAATTCATAGGGGGAAAATTGCCGTTCTAAAAATCTTTCTGGTTTGAATTTTTCTGGCTCAGGATAAATATCTGGGCGATGGTGTGTTAAATAAATACAGGGTGAAATGCTCATACCTTTGGGTAAATCATAACCCATAAATTTCATCGGGGTTTTGAGAATCCGAGAGAAACTAAAGAAAGCTACAGGATAAATTCTTAAGGTTTCTGAGCAAACAGCATTTAAATAAGGTAATTGAGCAATAACTGTGGGGTCTGTATTGGCTACATCAATAGTGTTGAGTTCTTGGAGTAATTTTTCTCGCACTTCCGGCACATAATGAATCCAATATAATGCCCATGATAGAGCGATCGCAGTTGTTTCATGACCAGCAAATAGCATAGTCATTAATTCATCTCGCAGCTCAATATCGGTCATGGGTTCACCGTTTTCATCCCGTGCCGTGAGTAATAAACTCAAAATATCATTTCCTTGAGTTGCAACTTGAGTGCGACGCTCATGAATTTCCTGATAAATTAATTCATCGAGTAATTGACGACGGCGGATAAATTTTCCCCAAGGACTCCACGCACCCAAATCTTTTTGCAACGCTTTAAAAAATAAGAAAACGGCACTCAAAGGATAGTTAAAAGTATCCAACAGTTCCACTAAAATTTGTTTGATTTGTTGATAGCGTTCACCTTCTTGTAGCCCAAATACTGTCCTTAAAATTACTTGCAGCGAAATATCCTGCATACTCCGACGCGCGACAAATGGCTGATTGATTGACCATTTACTAGTAACTTGCTCAGTAATATCACAGATAACTTGAGCATAATTCCGCATCCGTTCACCGTGGAAAGGTGGCATTAATAATTTACGCTGTTTTAAGTGGCGATCGCCATCTAATAAAACTAACGAGTTCGCCCCTATCAACGGTTGCAATATAGAATTACCTGCACCGGAATCAAACAAACTTGCATCAGCCGTGAACAGTTCTTGAATGGCTTGGGGATTACTAATAATTAACAGGCTGGGAAAACCACTAAATTCTGAGATAAACATATCCCCATATTTTTGTCGTCGGCTATTGAGGTAATACATGGGGTTATTAATCACCCTTAGAGTTTGTAGCCATTTAGGTACAAAGGTTTTAACTCTAAATTGAGAGGGGATTTGATTAGTAGGTTTTTCTAAAGTTGTTGTCATTATTAATTTTCCTTAGTTTAGGTTTCAGATTTAATTTTCAACAATCACAGTAATAATTGTCTATAATCCTAACTTTTTTCGCAATTTATCAATAGGTTCTTGCCAGTATTCTTCAAAGCGATAACTTAACAAGCAATCTATTGATTTTCCCAAGTCTTGACCTTTTTTTAGGTTAGCCAAAATCATTGGTTTTTGCTGGGGAGCAAGTAGAGGATAAAGCCATTTGGCTATCTGTAAACTAATTTTCAGAGAATTACTATAATTTTGCTGGGCAGCAAAGGCTAATACACCAATTTCTCCGGCATAAGTAGTATCAAAACCGAGTAAAACATGAAAAATATCGTGGGTGACAGCATAACGTAGAGCAAAAACATTTCGCTTTGCCACATCCTCGAATTCTGGACTCACGGCAATTGCTTGGAGATGGTTAGCTTGCATATATTCGGCATATTCTCTTCCGAATGTGCCTAGAGGATATTGACTTAATTTTTCTAAATCAATTGGTGGATGATATCCCTCTAAAGGCTGTAATTTAGCAGCTATTTGGGGTGCGACTTTAGCACCGAATAAATCTGATTTGAGAATGGCAAAATCACCAAATTTACCTGCTTGTTTAGCTGCTAAAAGAGCCTGAATTGTTTGCATTGTTTTGAACATCTCAAGTTTACCATCTCCCATTTAAACTATTCATTATTTAACAGCTTGAGTTGCTAATGCAGTTGGTAAAGGCAAACCTGTCGCTGCTGTTATTTCTGGTGGTGGAACTTCGCGCTGAGAATTTCTGAGATATTGTCCATCTAAAACTGGCTCAACTACGTTCATTTTGTGGGTAATACTGTAATAACGATGAGTTTGTTGGTTTTGCTGTCTTTCTTGGATACTATCATTAGAAATTTTCTTCCGCAGTTTAATAATCCCATCAATTACAGCTTCCGGCCGGGGAGGACAACCAGGTATATACACATCCACAGGAATCAGCTTATCTACACCCCGCACCGCCGAAGGAGAATCAACACTAAACATTCCTCCGGTGATGGTACAAGCACCCATTGCAATAACATACTTGGGTTCGGGCATTTGTTCATAGAGTCGCACCAAATTGGGTGCATACTTCATAGTAATTGTACCTGCGGTAATCAATAGGTCAGCTTGTCTGGGAGTCGCACGGGGAATCATGCCAAATCTTTCTAAGTCAAAGCGTGAGGCGTAGGCTGACATGAATTCCATGAAACAGCAAGCTGTACCAAACATCATGGGGTATAAACTAGACATTCTCGCCCAGTTGTATAAGTCATCTATTGTAGTGAGAATAAAGTTTTCGGAGAGGTTTTGTGTTACTTGGGGGGGTTGTACGGGGTTAAGGGTTTTGTTCATCATAGATCCTCATGTTGTGGATAAGGTGGTGATTGGCTCACGCAGAGGCGCAAAGGCGCGAAGGAAGATTGAGAGACTGTGGTGGTGTAGTAAAGCTTTTTGTAATTGCAGATATCCTGGTCTTGGATGAGTATAGTTTCGGTTAATTGGGAAAACTGCACCAGTAAATTTATAGGTTTTAAGGTGCTAACTTAAGAAAAAATCCTCGCTATCTTGGCTTAAAACCAGTAAAATTAATCTCGATTTAGCGTTAGTCTTGTAATCCGATGGAATTGCACAAGCAAAAACGCAGGCGCGGTATAGTCCTGAGTCTTTCTGGATATCACAAACTTCAGGAGGCTAGACATCAAGCGGAGATATTAGAAAACGATGGGGACAAATTTACCATCGAAGTATTGAGCTATCGTACTCAATTAGCTCCTTTTACAGTTTCCAAGGTTTTAGCACGAGCAGAGGGTGTTGATAAACAAACTCTAGAATACTTTTTTCGGGCTTTTGGGTTAGATTTAACACCCCAAGATTATGTCCGTGTCGGGGAGGAGGAGACGAAGGGACAGGGTAGAGAAGGAGGAATTGGAGCAGGGGAGCAGAGGAGACAAGGTACAATTGCTTCTGACTCAGCACTCTACACAGACTGGGGTGAGGCGGTTGATGTTTCTATCTTTTTCGGACGTATAGAGGAAGTTAGTAAATTAACTGGTTGGATGATCAACGATCGCTGTCGGTTGGTAGCATTATTAGGTATGGGGGGAATTGGTAAGTCTTCTTTGGCTGTGAAGTTAGCGCAGCAAATTCAAGGGGAGTTTGAGTTTGTGGTGTGGCGTAGTCTCCGCAATAGTCCCCCATTAAGTGAGGTGCTGGGAAGTTTACTGCAATTTTTCGCCTGTGGAAAACCTGTACATTTATCAGAAAATGTGGGGAATTTAATTTCTCAGTTGATGGGACATTTGCGATCGCACCGTTGTTTAATCATCCTAGATAATGTGGAATCTATCTTAGCTAGTGGCGACCATTCTGGGCGTTATCAAACAGGTTACGCAGATTATGGTGATTTATTCCAGCAAATCGGTGAAATATCCCATCAAAGTTGTGTGATTCTCACCAGTCGCGAAAAAACGCCAGAAATCGCCGTATTAGAAGGGGAGAATCTGCCGGTGCGGTCGATGCAACTGCCGGGATTGAGTGCGATCGCTGCTTTAGAATTAATTAAGACGAAAAGTTTATTTTGTGGTGCGGATAGTGATTGGCAAAAGTTCATTCAACATTACGCTGGGAATCCTTTAGCTTTAAAAATTGTCGCGACGACTATTCAAGATTTATTTGCTGGCAATATTGCTGAATTTTTCGCCCAAGGTTCTACAGTCTTCGGCAGCATTTACGATTTATTAGGACAGCAATTTCGTCGTCTTTCAGGTTTAGAAATTGACCTGATTTTCTGGTTAGCAATTAATCGTGAAGCTGTCACATTAACAGATTTACGTGCTGATTTAGTTTTACCTATTTCATCAATACGACTTTTAGAAGCCTTAGAATCATTAAGTCGGCGCAATCTCATTGAAAAAAAATCCCTTCCCGATACACCAGTGCATTTCACACTACAACCGGTAGTTATGGAATATGTCACTGAGCAATTTATTCAACAAATATGTCAAGAAATTTTCTCACCTCCCGACAATCACATTTTCCCTACACCCCCACACCCCTACACCCTTACCCCCCTATTTCTGAATAGTCACGCTTTAATTAAAGCCACTACTAAAGATTACATCCGCATTGCCCAAACCAAGTTAATTTTACAGCCCATTCTTGACTATTTACTGCAAAATCTACGCACTAAATCAGCTATAGAAACTCACCTAAAACAGATTTTACAAACTATCAAAAATTCCGCCACTCCTCTCGAACCAGGATATATAAGCGGTAATCTCCTCAACCTTTTTTGTCAATTGAAAACTGATTTAACTGGTTATGATTTTTCTGGTTTAACAATTTGGCAAGCCTATCTTCAAGATACACCCTTAAAACGAGTCAACTTTGCTCACGCTGATTTATCTAAATCTGTCTTTGCGAAAACTTTTTCTAATGTTTTGACTACAGCTTTTAGTCCTGATGGTCAAACCGTCGCTACAGGCCATTTCAACGGTTATTTGATTCTCTGGGATGTCGCTAGTGGTCAGCAATTACTGGAATGTCAAGCACATATAGGTTTGACTTGGTGTGTAACTTTTAGTCCCGATGGCAGTACCTTAGCCACTGCGGGACAAGATGAAACTATTAAACTGTGGGATGTCAAAACAGGTCAGTGTTGTCAAACCTTTCCTGGTCATTACGGTGGGGTGGTCAGTGTGGTTTTTAGTCCCGATGGTCAGACTTTATTTAGTGCCAGCACGGACTCTTACATTAGAATATGGGATATTAACTTGGGAAAATGTACCCAAATTCTCCAGGGACATGGCGGTCGTGTCTGGTCAGTGAATTTAAATGCTCAAGGTAATCTCCTCGCTAGCGGTAGTGAAGATAACACAATTAAATTGTGGGATATTACTACAGGTGCTTGCTTACATACTCTCACAGGTCATACAGATTGGATAAAATCAGTCGCCTTTAGTCTATCAGGAATATTAGCTAGTGGTAGCTTAGATAACCAAATTAGACTTTGGGATGTAAATCGGGGTGCGTGTTTGGGTGTGTTAGCAGGACATTCCAATGGCATACTAGCGATCGCCTTCATTAACGATCAAATACTCGCTAGTTGTAGTATAGATTGTACAATTCGCCTCTGGGATGTTACTAACTTCCAATGCCTAAAAACCTTGCAAGGACATACCAATTCCGTGGATGCGATCGCCGTTCATCCCCAAGGACATCTCCTCGCAAGCGGTGCAGATGACTTTTCTTTTAGATTGTGGGATGTTAATACTGGCGAGTGTTTGCGAACCTTTAAAGGCAGAAATAACTGGGTAAAATCCATAGCTTGGAGTCCGACAGAGGCGATCGTTGCTAGTGGCAATGAAGACCGGATTGTGAGACTCTGGCATTTAAACAATGAATGTCGTACTTTATACGGACACACAGACTTAATCTTTGCTGTAGACTTTACCCCCGATGGTCGCACCTTAGCCAGTGCTAGTGCTGACACCACAATTAGGTTGTGGGATGTAGCCACAGGTCAATGTACCCACGTCCTCGACGCACATATCGGCATGGTGACAGGAGTCGCCTACAGTCCTGATGGGAAGTTTTTAGCTAGCACCAGCTACGACAAAGCCAGTAAACTCTGGGACGCAGCCACAGGGAAACTGCTCACCACTTTCCCCGTACATTTAGGAATGTCAGTAGCATTTAGTCCCGACAGCACCAAATTGGCTTTTGGTAACTTTGATAACAGCGTCAATATTTGGGACATTGCCACCGAAAAGTGTTACCGCACAATTACCGGACACAATAATTGGGTGTGGTGGGTAGCCTTTAGTCCTGATAGTCGCACCTTTGCCACTGGTAGTGCTGTGGAGAGAACCATTAAACTCTGGGATATCCAAACAGGGGAATGTCTCCACACAATACAAGGACATCAAGATATGCTCTGGGCGATCGCCTTTAGCCCTGATGGTAAGATATTGGCCAGTACCAGCAGTGACAACACCATCAAACTCTGGGACGTAGCTAGTGGTAACTGTCTTACCACCCTCAAAGGACATGAAACTTGGGTAATGTGCGCTACCTTCAACTCAGAAGGTAATATGCTGGCGGTTGGCGACGGCTACGCGGCGATGACAATTTGGGATATAAACACAGAACAGCGTCTCAATACATTTAAAGCCGAGCAGATTTACGAACAGATGAATATCTATGCAGTCACAGGTTTAACCGCACCGCAAAAATCAGCCTTGCTAACTTTAGGTGCTAGTAGTTGCTGAACTACTATTGCTTCCAACCTTAGCGACACTGGCGATATTTAACGTGATAAACCAAACCACGGTGTGCAAGGTCAAACGAATCAACAGTCGCTATTCCTTGACCACTAGCTGTCATCGCCGCATTCACCCGCATATTTACACTGTCGCCACAACGTGACCAGACATCAGCTACAGTCGCTAATTCGTGTCGCACATTATAGTTGTTTTCGCCTCTGAATGTTCTAGAAAACACAGGGCCACGTTGTCCAGCAAAAAAGTATTCGGCTCTCAAGTTCCCAGTCGTCCCAGGAGCAACATAACCCCGAAAGTCCGCATCATAGAAAGACACCTGGAAACCTTGGGGAACTTTAATCGGAATGCTCATATTACAGCTTTTGCGTCTTTGTGAACGCTGGCTGCCATCAGCTACAAATTCGTCAAATAGAATAGTCAGCTCTTGTCCATCAGGACTCACACTCACACTAGCAGTTCCCCCAGGACAACCATTACCACCGTAATTTGCACCTAGAATCTGCACACTAGGATTATTCGCCAACGCAGGGCCAACGGAAGCAGTCATCAGCGCAGCCGCAGCCATGAAAGATTGAGCAAACTTAACAGATGTTTGCTTGAAGTTTTGACTCTTCATAACTCACCTTATATGGGTATATTTAACAATGTTGTTGGAAAATTTTGAACTCAGCCGAGTACGTCAATTTTCGTAGTTATAACGACAGTGAGGAGTGTAAGTTTGTTTCCCAATTAAACAAACTTCGTTTCTTTAGAAGAAACTTCATTAAATATCAGTAGTTTCACACAGTCAGTCTGAGATATTGCCACCAGTTAAAAATTACTCACAATCCTTGCCCAATCTGGATTTTCAGCAAAGCCTCAAATATAAGTCCATCTTTACCAAGACTTCAGTAAAAATACCCCATAACCCCTGCCCCATAAGCCATACCCCATGCCCCATGCCCACCGTCAAGACAACCATTAAACTTCATTGCAAATTAAGAAGCTCAGTAAAACAACATGATAAGTTTTTTATGATGTGAAGCAACCACACGCTAAGATAAGGAGAATACAGTGGCAATAGAGTCAAATTTATCCCAAGGCGCGTCTTTAACAAAAGAAGATATCAGTGAATACGTTGCCCATCTACAATTGCACATGACTCTGCAAGCACGCAATTTACTTCCAACCCTCAAACCAACACAAGAAGATAGCCGAGAACAACTGCTACATCAAACCCAAGCCACCTTTGAAAAGCTGGTTTCTCGTCAGGGTTTGTAGTTTAGAAAAAATATAATTAACAAAAAAAGCAAATAAAATGAAAGCAGATTACGTTGAGTGCAACTCAAAAGTTAACTCAACCAGTCTGCTTGTTTATTTTTCGATTATTTAGTGACCAAAATCACTCCTTGGGAGCAACAGCAAAGCACGGAAAGCCGTTAAGATAATTGCAGCAGTTCCCCTCTTCCCAGTCAGTTAAGGCTACATGGCAGCCCACATTAAAATGAACTCCTTACTTCCCCAAAATCTCAGCGTTGTCATCCGGCCAGTCCAATACAGGGATCTGGACGGAATTGAGCGTTTATCTCAAGAATCTTTTGCCGCTTTGTCTCCCGAAGGAGCTAACCTTGTTAACCAGCAAATGCAATCACTGCATCGCTGGTATGGCTTACTGAGGTTTTTAAGTTGGTTTCCTAACCCCCTACAACATCGTTTCTGCGCCTATGTAGCCGAGCAGGGGCGAATGCTTTTAGGGATGGTTCAAGTGTCACCGTTCAATCGCACACGCACCACTTGGCGCGTTGATCGGGTGATGTTAGATAGGAGTGCGGATAAACAAGTAATTGGTTCCCAACTCCTGCGCCACTGTTTTGAATCGATTTTAGAAGCGCGGACTTGGTTATTAGAAGTTAATGTCAATGATTTAGACGCATTGGCACTTTATCGTCAAAATGGGTTTCAGCGTCTTGCTGAAATGACTTACTGGGAAATCGAGCCGGAACTGCTGACTGAATTAGCGCAAGCTGAACCAGACTTGCCTAATCTTTTACCTGTGAGTAATGCTGATGCTCAATTACTCTATCAACTAGATACAGCCTCAATGCCCCCTTTAGTGCGCCAAGTATTCGATCGCAATAACCGCGACTTTAAAACCAGTTTATTCGGCGCGTTGGCTGATGCTGTCAAACAATGGGTCACAAAAACCGAAGTCGTCAGTGGCTACGTCTTTGAACCCCAACGCAAAGCCGCCATCGGTTATTTTCAGGTACAACTGGAGCGCAAAGGCGACACACCCCACGTTGCTACCCTGACCGTTCACCCTGCTTATACTTGGCTATATCCAGAGTTATTAGCCCAACTAGCTCGTATTGCCCAAGATTTTCCCCAGCAAGGATTAAAACTTGCTTCCTCTGACTACCAGCCAGAAAGGGAAGAATACTTAGAACGAATCGGCGCAAAACGCATAGAACACACCCTCATCATGTCCCGTTCCGTGTGGCACAAACTACGGGAGTCCAAATTTGTCTCCTTAGAAGGGATTCAATGGACTGATGTATTACAAGGCTTACAACCAGCCCGTAAACCCATACCCGGCGGAATGTCCTGGGCAGAAGTCAGACAAAAGCAAACCCCAGAAATCCCCGTCAAACACCAGTCAGAATCAGTCACATTTAATAGTAAAAATTGTCACATCGACTCAGTTTGTCATCAAGAGTTGACAGAAGAGCAGCAGGAGAATTAAGGATTGCTGACTTTTGAGCAGAAGCAGGGAAGCCAGAGGGCAGGGGGCAGGGAGCAGGGAGCAGGGGGAGAAATATACAATGCCCAATACCCAATGCCCCATTCCCAATAACTATTGACTATTGACTGTTGACTATTGACTATTGACTAATGACCACAAAACATATATCAGCACTAGGATTAGATGTAGGACGTAAACGCATTGGGATTGCAGGGTGCGATCGCACAGGGTTAATCGCTACAGGACTTACTACCCTGGAGCGGACATCTTTTGAACAAGATGTGTCACAAATCCGTAATTTAGTCGATGAGCGTCAAGTGCAAATACTAGTTGTGGGCTTACCCTATTCAATGGATGGTTCTTTGGGCTTTCAGGCTCGTCAGGTACAAAAATTTGCCAATAGGCTCTCTAAAGCTCTACAACTGCCTTTAGAATACGTTGATGAACGATTAACTTCCTTTCAAGCCGAACAACTCATGATTGCTGAGAATCGCTCGCCCTCACGCCACAAAAGTTTAATCGACCGCAAAGCCGCAGCAATTATTTTACAACAGTGGCTAGATAGTAAACGAGCTATAATTAACAGTTCCGAGATAGCCGTAGAGTATTGATACCTTTGAACATGATATTCTGAAATCTGTTACGCAGCAGTGGTATTGAAGTCTAAAGGTATTTGCTTGACATTACCCGTCATCAAACAGCAAAGCGATTTTTCCAACTGTTGGTACTTATAAAGTTTTATTTCTTAGCTATGTTTTCTTCTCCATTTCCTGAAAATAACGATCAAGCTCCCACAAGTTCCATCACTTTGACTGATGATAAGGGGCGAACCCTTGAGTGTTACGTAGAACGTTCGCTTTCAGCAGATGGACAAGAATATGTTTTGTTGCTTCCTATCGATTCATCCATCGAAATTTTTGCCTGGGAGGGTGAAGGTGAGGACGAGGAAGCAGTTTTAGTAGAAGATGATGACATCATTGATGAAATCTTCAGCACTGCTCAAGCTGTCTTAGCTGAACAGAATTTAGTATTGAAAAATACTGCTTATGCCTTGACCGTTGCTGGTGATTTACCTCCTGTAGAAGAATCAGACCTGTTTACTTTAGAAATTGAAGATGAAGAAGCAGATTTAGAACCTGAGCAGTTGCAGTTAATCACCACTTTCTACCATCATGAGCAGGAGTATGCCATCTATACACCGCTTGATCCACTGTTGTTTTTCGCTAGACTATCAAAAACAGGCGAACCCATACTGCTTTCCCCAGAGGAGTTTCGGGAAGTGCAACCACTGTTAGAAGACCAACTGTTTAATGAAGTGGAATAACAGGCAAAATTTTTAATTAAAAATCAAAATCTGGCATTTTGTATCTAAAATTCTGGAATTTTTAATTAATCATCAAAATTTTAGTCCCAGAGTCAAGCATCTATCATGGCTCAGGGCTATTTGTTATGTAAATAAGTTTAAGTTACGCTGGAAATCGTATTAGAAAACAGAAAAACACACTGTTGACTAATGACTAATGACTAATGACTAATAACTATGACCTGGAACAAGTTCTTGCAGCCTGATTTAGCTTTGGGTGATTCGATATTGAGTCTGACCCCTGAGATTATTCAACATTATGAGCTAAAAGGGCTAGTTTTGGATGTGGATGAAACTTTAGTCCCGATTACAGTGGGAGCGGCTTCCCCAGAATTGAAAGCTTGGGTAGAGCAAGTACGCACCCATACTGCATTGTGGCTAGTCAGCAATAATTTAAGCGAAGCTCGAATTGGTAGCATTGCTCGTTCTTTGAATTTGCCCTACTACCTGGGAGCAGCCAAACCTTCCCGCAAAAAGATTCGTGCTGCACTCCAGGCAATGGATTTACCAGTACATCAGGTAGGAATGGTAGGCGATCGCTTGTTTACTGATGTGCTAGCGGGAAATCGTCTAGGTATGTTTACAATTTTGGTAGAACCCATCCTCCACCCTGATGCTGTCTTGCGTTCCCATCCCATTCGTAACTTTGAAGTTTGGCTTTCGGAAATCTTGGGAGCATCAATTATTACTCATGATACAAAAATTCACAAAGATTGAGGAATGGTTAAAAAAACTAAATCTAAAAAAATAATTAAAAAAATCGAGGAATGAACAAAAATCGCAGATTATAAGTATTAATAACATCAGAGTCAGCAAAAAAAGAGACTCTAGCCCATAACAAATCTATATAAACTCATAAAGCGTCAGCCTCAATATATAGAGGGACTGACGCTTTGTAGTTTAATACAATAATTCAATTACGATCTCAAACTTGATCCCCGTTGACTGTTGACTAATAACTGTTGACTGTTGACTAATGACTAATGACTAATGACTAATGACCAAAACCATCGTCGTCAAAATCGGTACATCTAGCCTCACTCAACCGCAGACTGGACAACTAGCACTTTCTACGATCGCCACATTAGCGGAAACCTTGACGCATTTGCGACAGCAGGGTCATCGAGTCATTTTAGTATCTTCCGGCGCGGTGGGAGTGGGTTGTGCGCGTTTGGGTTTAACGGAAAGACCCAAAGCGATCGCCCTCAAGCAGGCTGTAGCGGCTGTTGGTCAAGGGCGATTAATGCGCGTATATGACGATTTATTTACTACTTTGCAACAGCCAATTGCTCAAGTATTGCTCACACGCAGTGATTTAGTCCAGCGTAGCCGTTACCTCAATGTTTCCAATACCTTTGGTGAACTGCTGGAATTGGGTGTCATTCCCGTCGTGAATGAAAATGATACAGTCGCCGTTGATGAATTGAAATTCGGTGATAACGACACCCTATCAGCTTTGGTTGCCAGTCTAGTAGAAGCCGACTGGCTATTTTTGCTCACCGACGTTGATAAGTTATATTCTGCCGATCCCCGTTCTGTACCCGATGCTCAACCAATTTCTTTGGTAACTAGCATGAAAGAATTGACAGAATTACAAGTGCAAACAGGCTCTCAAGGGTCACAATGGGGTACTGGTGGAATGGTGACAAAAATCTCAGCCGCGAGAATTGCGATCGCCGCAGGAGTGCGTACCGTGATTACCCAGGGAAGATTTCCCCGCAATATCGCCAAAATTTTACAAGGGGAAGCCATCGGTACACACTTTCTCCCCCAACCAGAACCCACCTCAGCCCGGAAACGTTGGATTGCCTATGGTCTAGTGCCGACCGGGAAATTATATTTAGATACTGGTGCGATCGCGGCTATTGTAGAAGCTGGAAAATCCTTATTACCCGCCGGCATTAAAGCCGTTGAAGGGGAATTTGACAGCCAAGACGCTGTACAATTATGTGACGGCAATGGTCAAGAGATTGCTAGGGGATTAGTGAATTACAACAGCACCGACCTAGAAAAGATTCGTGGTTGTCACTCCAGGGATATTCCCAGGATTTTGGGTCACGTCGGCGCAGAAACCGTGATTCATCGAGATAACTTAGTTCTCACCTAAAAAGAAAAACCCCGAAAATTTCGGGGTCAAGGATAGTTGAACCGCATGATTTTCCACTGATGAGGCTGTACAACTTCATTAAAGCCATATAAATATTCGCTTTGAAAAAAGGTAGGAAGCCCTACCCTTGTAAAAAGCTTATCTTTTAGCCTGCATTAAATATTACACAGGGATTTGACAGAGATATTACAATCCAGTGAAATTTATATGTAAATATTCCTGTGCGCGTTGACTGAGTTGGTTTGATCAACTGGGACAGGCGATCGCTACAAGTTGATAGATGCTATCATGGCGTAAGGAAACTTATTCTCAGTAGTTTCCTAAATTTACATAGTTTGAGTTACTTCAAGACTGAAAAAAACTCAAACTCGTGAGTTTATATCTGGAGAGGTGTCCGAGTGGTTGATGGTGACGCACTCGAAATGCGTTTTGGGGAAACTCAACGGGGGTTCGAATCCCCCCCTCTCCGTTTATTACAATCAACTTGGTGAAAAAGCAAGAGAGTAGGGTGCAGGAGATAAAAGCTACTCACAGGGAGTGTTAGCGGCGTAACTTCACTCACAGAGGAAGCAAGCTACACGTCAGCGTCTCAACGAGAAGTTTGGCTTGTACTCCCTAGTCCCCTCTAATCAAATTATGGGAAATTTAAACACATCCTTCAGAGAGATGACTGAAAACAAGAGTAGCTCTAAATTGATTCTGGTGTGTCGAATAACTGCTTTCTATGGAGGTTTAGCACTGGCTAAACCTTTTTTATTGATAGTTGATTTTTGCTTGAGGATGATTGCTTTATAGCGATGATTTACTCATTTTTATTAATTACTATTTTATGTCTTTTACACATCTGTATTTTTGATACATCTGAAGCTATATTTCCACATCCATAGATAGATGAACTAAAGCAATACTACCAATATATTAAACAGTATATGGTAAACTCTTGGTATTAATGGGCTTGGCTATTCTCCGAGCCTATTTTGTTAAAACTAGAATTAATAAATTGATTTTTAATCAACGAATTAATAGGAAATCGGTTTGATTTTTTTGAAATACTGGGCGTTATATTCATGACTGTTTGCTGAAGAAGAAATAGGAAATTAGGACATCAAAAAGTTTGCCTAAACTGTCTTAAGTTTTAAATGGCGAATTTCTGAAGATATTAAATATTTCTGGGGATGGGGGAAATAAAATTTTGCGATCGCTATAATCTAATCTGTTAATGCCTGAAAAACGTGTGTGTACCCTGGAAAGCCATCCAGGGTATTATTTTGCGTTATTTAGTTGCTAAAAATATCTGCAAAACGGTATTTAGCAAAATTAATTGAATACTTATATCTGATTGCTTTTGAAGATGGCATACCAGATTTTTTAAATTTTGTACACATCTTATTGAGAGATGAATTATTATCTAAATAGGCATAAATTAAGGATATATGGTAAACACCTGGTATACCTAGAGGCTGAGAAAATCCTCAAGCCTCTTTTTACTTTTTTGGGTTATTTATTATGTCCCTTTTTTCGATAATTATGTCTGACAAATTAATCCTTGATTTTACTAGAATAGTAGAAGCATAAAACGAAATTAATAGATATTCAAATACTCCAGGAAGATGATATGTAAAAAGTTTTAGATTAAAATGTGTTATTACGTTGTTAAGCACAGCAATTATCAAGGTTTGGTTTATAACCAAACCTTTTCTGTCATCAAATAAGTTATTACATATCAGATATTAGATAATTTGTATACAATCTAGAGGCAGATGACCCAGAGAATGAGTGAGTTTACATTAGTTTTGGTGTAGTAAATGCTTGGTATATAATTAGGCTTGGAATGACCAAGCCTTTTTTATATGTAATTAAAATAATTTGATAGAGTAATTCAATTTTTTTTCATTTTGTCTATCAGCATAAATTGCAAAAAAGCTTTTTGAATATTGATATCTTTTTTAAAAAGAAAATATGCTACATATGGTATCCCCATAATTAGAGGAAACTGCACAGAGTTTAGTGCAGAAATCAAGTGTTAGTGCATCAACTTACAACTGAAAACACGCGGTCAAAGCCACAGCCAAACCATCCGCAGCATCATCTGGCTGGGGTATATCTTCTAAATCTAACTCCCGTGCAACTGCTTCTTGCACCTCTGATTTATCAGCATTGCCATAGCCAGTTAAAGCCTGTTTAATTTGAGCAGGGGTATATTCTACATAAGGTAGATTATGTTGTGCCAAGGTGAGCATGACTACCCCTCTAGCTTGTGCCACCAGGATGGTGCTTGACATACGATAAAAGAACAGTTTTTCAATCGCCACCAAATCAGGCTGCACATGGTCAATAAGAGTATGTAAGTCATCGTACAAGGTACACAGACGTTGTCCCATATCTGTGTCTTTTGAAGTTCTGATGACCCCGAAATCCATGACATTAACTGTTGTATCTTGTATGAGGTTTGGGTTTTTTGTACAGCTAATAGCCCCAAATCCCAGAATAGCTAGTCCTGGATCTAACCCTAAAATTCGTTTTTCCATGTAAGTTTTTGTAACCAAGTCTATTTATTTGGCAATATTCACTATCTGCCCTTAGTTTAAATACAGCAGAAAAATTTTCTAATTTCACACTGGGTGTTAAAACCAGTTAGTGTACATTTTCTGTTAATTATTGTTTGTACCACTGTTCCGAATCAGGTATGTCAATCGGTTTTTTCAGACAAGCCCTCCACTCGCTGCAACAAAAATCACGCAGCCGAACTTCCCATCGGGTGAACCAGTGGTTCAAATGGTTATCCCCTGGACTATCGGTTAAGCGTTGGTTGCTGATTAGTGTTGGAGGTGTACTGCTGGCAATTTTGGGGTTAGCAATTTGGATTAAGCTGACCCCTATTTTTTTGATGTTGGAATTACTTAAGGTGTTTTTAAGTGCGATCGCCAATATCTTACCCAACTATATCAGCGGCCCGTTAGTTATACTTTGCGGTTTATTGTTGGTGCTGTGGGGACAAACTCGCACCGTGGGTTCGATTACTCAGGTACTCAGACCAGATGCAGAAGAGGAATTAATTGATGTTCTATTAGCTCATCGTCGCCTGTATCGTGGCCCCAAAATAGTAGTCATTGGCGGGGGAACAGGACTATCAACCTTACTCAGAGGATTAAAAACCTATAGTGCCAATATTACTGCTATTGTCACAGTGGCTGATGATGGTGGTTCTTCTGGAAGGTTGCGCCAAGAATTTGGGGTGCTACCACCAGGAGATATTCGTAACTGTCTAGCCGCTTTAGCAGATGAAGAAAAATTATTGACAGAATTATTTCAATATCGTTTTCGGGCTGGAGATGGATTGACTGGTCACAGTTTTGGTAATTTGTTTCTCACAGCTATGAGTGATATCACAGGAGACTTAGAAAGGGCTGTTGCGGCCAGTTCCAGAGTCTTGGCGGTGCGGGGACAAGTTTTACCAGCGACTTTAAGCGATGTCCGTCTATGGGCGGAATTAGCTGATGGTCGTCGCATTGAGGGCGAATCGAATATTCCCAAAGCTGGGGGTAAAATTCTCAAAATTGGTTGTATCCCTGAGAGTCCTCCGGCTTTACCAGCTGCGATTAAAGCTATCAAGGAAGCTGATTACATTATTATCGGCCCAGGCAGTCTTTACACTAGCATTATTCCTAACTTATTAGTCACAGAAATTGCTGAGGCGATCGCTGAGTCGGAAGCCCCACGTATATACGTCTGCAACATCATGACCCAACCAGGGGAAACTCAAGGGTATAGTGTTGCAGATCACATCCGGGCAATTGATGCAATTTCCGGTGGCAGACAACTATTTGACGCTGTATTAGTACATAAAAAATCACCCTCAGCCCAATCACTCATCCGTTATGCTCAACAAAATTCCCATCCGGTATTTTTAGACAGAGAAGCTGTATCCCAATTAGGTAGAAGAATTGTCTTAGCCAACGTGATGTATGAAGATGAAATTGGCTTTGTGCGTCACAATCCCCAAAAACTAGCAAAAGTTTTATTAAAGTGGTACAGTGGCGCGCATCATGGAAAATGAGGTGATAGTCAATAGTCAATAGTCCCCATAGTCATCACTATCGGAACATCTGTTGACTGTTGACTGTTGACTAATGACTAATGACTAATGACCAACTTATGAAACTTCTTCTTCCTGACACGGCAGCAACATTAAATCTAGGTATAATCTTGGGGGAAAGACTCTCTGCTGGTAGTGTCATTTTACTAGAAGGTGATTTAGGTGCAGGTAAAACTACGTTAGTCCAAGGTCTTGGCCTGGGTTTAGGTATTACTGAGTCGATTGTCAGCCCCACATTTACCTTGATTAATGAATACACGCAAGGACGCTTACCGCTTTATCATCTTGATTTGTATCGTCTAGAACCACAAGAGGTTTCAGCATTAAACCTGGAAATTTACTGGGAAGGTGATGAAGTGACTCCCGGTATTGTAGCGATTGAGTGGTCAGAACGAATGCCTTACAAACCTATGAGTTACCTACAAATACACTTAACCTATGGAGAACAAGGCGATCGCCAGGCTGAAATTACACCCTTTAATTGCACTCTCGACGATATAATTACTACTTTGTGAAGAGCTTTTGTAAAATCTTGGTAAAAAAGCTGTCAATACTTCAGTAATATCAAAATGATTCATCAAATACCGTGCATGATGGTAAATAATTCACCCGCCAATACATGGATATGTTTCTTGATTTACCAGCACTAACAGCATAATTACCAATTAACTTTCATTCCATACAATACAAGCATTGAGCGATATTCGAGGTTTAATTCCCCACTCGTGCTATCTACCGCTACCACGTTCATCGAAAAAATTCACTAACATACATTGTCTTCTTTATTCAAAATTGGTGAAATATTGTGCAATTGCGGATTTGCTGTGTTTACCATCTAATAGTTTGTGTGCCGTGTCCAGATAAATTGGGTATATTCACGGTTACTTGATTACCAGATGGACAAAAATTTAACTCGTTTCTTGCAGAAATGCTTTTTTTGGCTTTACATAGCAAGCAATGAGATGTTTTTAATACCTGCTTTATTAAAGGAATTAAATTATAGTGAAACCTGACATAAACCTGTCCTTGAGTGAAGAATCTTGCTGATTAGATTTTGAGAAGACAGCTGTTAGCCAGTAATACTGGTAAATTTTTTGCGCCTTCAACACTGCGGTTTTTGCTGTTGAACTATTTCTTAAAAATCTCTGTCAACTGATTGTTGAGCGCAATTCGACTAACATTATTGATTGTTGATTGTCGGCTTCTGCTCAGTCGTGCTAGGCTTTTCAGCCACAGCCTTGTTTGAACAATTAGTGATCACAGAGAGTAGAAATAGGTTTTAAGCAGGTACAAAATAAGTGCATATAAAATTTGTATATGTATAAAACATATTATTCACCGAAATTTGCCCGTTTACTTAACCCTACTTTCCTCTACAGTTCTTTGCTAAAACATCCGGATAGTTAAACACAAAAAAGCTAATGCAGAGAAATTAAGTAATTATTAATTTCTGAATTAGCTGTGTTAGCTGTCTTCGTACTTAAGTATTCCCAAACTCAATTCAGGATCTATACAAGTAAAGTTACTAATTGTTAATTTATCTATGAGATAAACTGATTCAGCTATTTCAGTATAAAAAGTTATGCTTATATTAAAATATGACTATAGATAGATGAAAATAAAAGTAATTTCACAGAAGTAAAGCTAGTACATATACGAAAAATTTCAGTATAAACACTCCGCAATTAGCTTAAAAGATTTTTCCTAAAGTTCTTTACGTAAAAATACTAATTAGACTTAATAAAAGCAGCGATCGCATCTTTAACTCTAGGGCCACAATCATTCCTAGTGTAATAGGTACATCCCTCATCAACAAATTGGGATGCAGCATCAATAAATCTTTTTATAGTTTCAGGTCTAGCATCATCCATTTCTTCACTTAATGGACTTTGGGTAAATCTATTGATTCTTTGTTCACGTTCTAAAAGAATGCGAGTGTCTCTAAAGCTTTCCTTGTCTTTAGGTTGAAATCTCTCATTTAAATCAAACTGAAGCCGTAAATATCGTTGAGAATTGTATCCACCCATAATTTGACGGCAAATTGTGCTACTAATTTCTGATGTCGGTTCCATAAAGATATCAATTAAATGCTGCGCCCAGTTGATACCCCGCCAACTTTGCACTTGTTCAAGCATGAAAGGTTCACCACTTTGACCCGTACCAATCGACAAAATGGCGATATCCTCTAAACTGACACCCTCTAGTTTATATTCTCGTTTAATTTCCGGTGCGATCGCTGATTGACTCAACCGCAACACTAAACTTAATGCAGCCAAAGCAGGGTTATTTGCTCCCACTCCCCCATCAATGTGCGGAAATACCCAATCACCAAAGATTTTTTTATTAACTGGTTCCAATTTATATGGCGGAAAAAATGTCGGTGCAGATGCTGATGCTGTACACAACTGCCAAAGATGACATTCGTCGTACCATCTTAACCCCACATCGGGATGACAATTAGTAAAAAATGTGGTGTTCCGGTAAAGGGTATCGTAAGCCAAAATTAAAATTATCTTGTTTTTAATTTCCTGAATACGTTTGTCACCTAACGCGGATTTTAAGACATCAATTAGTCCTTGATGAGAATATTTAGGTGGTGCAAACGCTTCTAGTAAGGGTTGGATAAAGTCAGGAAATTGCTGGAAGCGTTCTTTGCAATGGCGAGGAAATATTGTCTGACCCCTATCTACATACATTTGTACTAAATAATCACTACTTTTCCCGACAGCAATACCAGCCGTTAAAATCGATCCCGTGGACGTACCAGCAATCAGGTCAAAATATTCCCATAAGGACTGACCTTTTTGCGCTTGAATTTGTCTCTCTACTTCTTGAAGAATGCGTGCTGTAATTACTCCACGTATACCACCACCATCCAAACTCAAGATTTTGAAGGACATTGTAGTTCTCCCCTCCGACTAGTCAACAAAGAATCACCCGGCTTGAGTAAGTTCCAGCAATCAGCACTTACTTGGTTAAACTATATATCTATGGTGGCAGTATACGTAAAGTCTAGATGATATTTGCTACACGAAACTTAAAGCTTGACCCCGCACTTGAGTATTGAGTTGACCTTTGTCATACACAATTTGACCCCCCACAATAGTAGTCACAGCCCATCCTGTGAGATTCCAGCCTTCAAAGGGACTCCAGCGAGACTTAGTTAATAATTCTTCACGGCGCACAGGGCGATATGTGTTCAAGTCTACGAGGACTAAATCGGCATCATAACCAGGTGCGATCGCTCCTTTATTGGGAATACCATAAGCTTCCGCCACAGCCTTAGACATCCAATTTACCACCTGGGGAACCGTACATTTACCTGCCATCGCCGCAGTTAACATCACAGCTAAAGAAGTTTCTACCCCCGGCATTCCAGAGGGTGTATTGGGATATTGTTGAGCTTTTTCCTCTAAAGTATGAGGAGCATGGTCTGTAGCAATAAAATCAATCACACCATCGCGCAAAGCTTGCCAAAGAACTTCATTATCGTGGGGCGATCGCAATGGGGGATTCATCTGTGCTAAAGTGCCAATCGTTTCATAAGCACTGGTATTGAGCATTAAATGTTGTGGTGTTACCTCCGCCGTCACCCAACTGGGTTTATCTTGACGTAATAACTCTGCTTCCTTCGCCGTAGACATATGCAGAATATGTAAACGACGTTGATATTTTTTAGAAAGTTTTAATGCCAACTGAGTTGCTAAAAGTGCCGCTTGATTATCTTGGATTTGAGAATGAATGGCGGGGTCATGAATACCTGCAAATTCTTGGCGGCGTTGGAGAATTCTGGCTTGGTCTTCTGCATGAACCGCAATCAATCGCCGACCTTGAGCAAATATCGACTCCAGTAAAGCCTCTTGATCAATCAACAATTGACCGTGCATCGACCCCATAAAAATTTTAATGCCTGGGGTTGGTGATACTGTCAGTAGATCTGGGAGATTTTCTGCCGTGGCCCCAATAAAAAAGCCATAATTAACTAAGCACTTGTTCGAGGCACGTTGTAATTTGTCGTCTAATGTTTCCTGGTTAGTGGTGAGAGGACGAGTATTGGGCATTTCCAAAAAGGACGTGACCCCACCTTTAGCACAGGCGCAACTCGCTGTGAATAAATCTTCCTTATGCTCTAATCCAGGTTCGCGGAAATGCACTTGCGGATCAATAACTCCCGGCAACAAAGTTAAACCTTGTGCGTCAATCTCTATTGCTGGTGTTGTTGTGGCAATTTCTGGTGCAACTTCCACAATGTGGCGATCGCTAGTTAACACGTCTCCCACCATCGTTTCCCCACTGGGTAAGATGATGCGAGCTTGCCGAATTAATATACTTTGGAGTGATGACATCAAACTAACTACGTTCCCATAAACAGCTAAATTTAAGAAGTAACTTGGCTGCAATTAGTCCTGATTTTTGAGATTTTTGTCTACATAAAGGGAAATAACTACCAAAAAAACCTCATAATCGTGACTACGAAATCAAGTTTCTCCCATTAAAATTAACAAGTATAGTATCCCTCAAGAGTTAATTACCTACAATTTTATTTACTTCAATAATTTCATGCAAAATCAAGTGTCTGACAACAACTCTAGTCAACAACCCGATAATTCCTGGATCGCCGAACTAGGCAGAACAGTTGTATTAAGTATCGTTCTCGCCTTGGGTATTCGTACCTTCGTCGCAGAAGCACGCTGGATTCCTTCTGGTTCTATGGAAACAACTCTGCACGGGACTCCAAACCAATGGGAAGCAGACAAGATTATTGTTGATAAATTGAAGTATAAATTTTCTGACCCCCAAAGGGGAGATATTGTAGTGTTTTCACCAACAGAAGAACTACAAAAAGAACAATATCAGGACGCGTTTATTAAGCGGATCATTGCTTTACCAGGGGAAACTGTCGCCGTTAAAAATGGTAGAGTATATATCAACAATCAACCCCTGAAAGAAGATAAATATATTACCACTAGTCAAAATACTTCTGTTGATGTTTGTCAATCAGGGCCACAACCACCTTTTTTAGCTAAATCTCAAACAATACCTCCTAATTCTTATCTAGTTCTAGGTGATAATCGTAATAGTAGCTACGACAGTCGTTGTTGGGGTGTTGTACCGCGTAATAACATTATTGGCCGTGCCGTACTGCGTTTCTGGCCAATCAACAAAATTGGAGAAATTGATAAATCACCTTTATATCCCCAATAAGTTATCACCTGAGAAAGTCAATCGGCGATCGCCACTAAGAATAACAACGTCAAACTCTCAAACCACTAGTTCAGACGCTACTAGTCAAACGGTTGAATCTGTTTTTTATGCGTTGCGATTATCGCCTTCCAAGACAATCCGGTTCTCACACTCCTAGCTGATGCTGATGTCAAATCAGCATTAGGGACTTCCAAGAAAAGATATTCCATTGTCTATTGTCTGTGCAAAGTCTATGAGGCAGTCCCGATGAAGCAAGTTTCACAGTCATAGACGAAAGATATCTGTCTCCTACACCCCTGTTTTCAGTCAGAGGGAGGGAACAATGTATTCATGAACTTTGCTTTTGTTCCTAGAATCATTTATTTTCTAGAATTCCTTAACTATATAAATCATAGCTTTTATAAAAAATTAATTTTTATCCTCAGAATAAAATCAGAGCAGCCATCAGCAGACGCAGCACAGTGAGTATTTTGAATTTATTCCACCCACTGTCTTGCAGGACACAAACAAAAAACCTCAATTCAAAATTTAAAATCTTAAATTCGGATAATCTTAGTTGATCTGAATCAAGTGATAAAACCGACTTGACAGTTTTACTTAGTCACTGCACATATATATAGTATATAATTTTACCACATTATATTGGTAGATTGAGTAAGTTTTAGTTTGAGTTATGTTGTTTTGCTATCAAACAGGATGAATTTGGCATATTAGTTGCTGTTAAAGACATAGGTTTCATATTGCAGTCGCTGAAAATACGTTAAATACTTACATTTGATTAGTTAAAATAAATACATTAAATTAGTAATAATTCCTGAAATCGTAAAGTGAACGGATTGTATTACTTGTATAAGATATGTAGTGTGTATTTCCAGGTGATATCTAATTAATTATAGTGTTATAACAAAGTTTGATGTATCTATGTCAGAAGATATGTGCTAAAAATTTAAGCAAATGTAAATAAATTAAGTATGGCTATATACTAATAACAGTTAACTGCTTGATATCTTACGCTATGCGTGGTGTTAGTATTAACCCTAAGTACCTATGTTATTCATCAGGCTGTAATTTTCACAAAGAGTATACTTGGATACAAATAACAGTCTGAATAATTTAGCTAACAAGTATCTATAAAGTGTCAGCAAAGTATGGAACTAACTGGAACAGATGCAGAATGAATTACCTGTGCTGAAAACCAATAAAAAAGACATTTTGATCATTGACGATATGGTTGACAACCTGCGAGTTTTGTCATCAATTCTCACTAGAGCAGGATATAACGTTCGCAAGGCTTTAAACTGGCAAATGGCTTTGACTGCCTGTAAAACAGTATTGCCAGATTTAATTTTGTTGGACATTATGATGCCAGAAATGGATGGTTATGAAGTCTGTCAGCGTTTTAAAGCTTGGGAACTCACTGCGGATATTCCCGTAATTTTCATTAGTGCTTTAGATGATGTATTTGATAAAGTTAAAGGTTTTAAAACAGGAGGCGTAGACTACATCACCAAACCCTTTGAACTCGAAGAAGTTTTAGCAAGAGTGCAGAATCAAATCAAATTAAGAACAACGCAACTAGAACTCATAGCACTTAATTCTGAATTAGATCAAAGGGTAAAACAAAGAACTTGGGAATTAGAAAAAGCTTTACTTAAATTGCAGCAAGAAATTACGATCAGCCAGTCTCTACAAAGTAAATTACTAGACATTGCTCTCCATGATGCACTTACTGGTTTGCCAAATCGAGTCTTATTTATGAAGAACTTAGAGAAAGCTTTAAATCGTGCCAAACAGGAAGATGATTATCACTTTGCTTTGATGTTTTTAGACTGCGATCGCTTTAAAATCATCAATGACTCCCTGGGGCATTTAGTAGGAGATGAATTGCTGATTGCTCTTGCTAATCGTATTCAGTTATGTCTGACATCATCAGATACCCTTGCTAGATTAGGTGGCGATGAATTCGGAATTATTTTAGATAATCTTACAGATATTAATATAGCCTTAGAAATTGCAGAAAATATATTACAGAAATTATCTACTAATTTTAAATTATCTATATATGAAGTCTTTATGAGTGTCAGTATTGGCATTAGTTGGGGCAGTAAAGATTATGAAAAACCAGAGCATTTATTAAGAGATACTGATACAGCCATGTATCATGCTAAAGCTATGGGCAGAGCTAGATATCATGTGTTCACACCAGCCATGTACCAGAATGCTATCCATGCTTTAGAAATGGAAAATGACCTCAGAAAAGCCATTGAAAGACAGGAATTCATAGTCTATTATCAGCCAATTGTTGCCTTATCCACAGGCAGAATTTCTGGGTTTGAGGCACTTATACGCTGGAAACACCCACATCGTGGCATCATTTATCCTACAGAATTTATTCCCATTGCTGAAGAAACAGGTTTAATTAAACCGATTAACACATGGGTGTTACAGTCAGCCTGTGAACAATTATGTAGCTGGCAAAACTCTCCAGAAATAGCTAAAAATTTAACAATTAGTGTTAACTTAAGCGCACGCTTATTCTATCAAGCGAATTTTATTGAACAATTTGATGAAATTATTCAAACTACCCAAGTTAATCCTAGACTCTTAGAAATAGAAATTACAGAGAGCGTCATTATGGATAATACGGAAGAAATTAAAGCTACTCTGCAAAAATTGAAACAACGCCAAATAAAACTTATTATGGATGACTTTGGCACAGGTTATTCATCCCTTAGTTATCTGCATATATTTCCTTTTGATGCTTTGAAAATCGATAAATCTTTTGTTAAACTCATGCAGTTAGATAAAGCAAATATGGGTTTAGTACCAGCAATGATTAGTATTGCTGAATCTATGGGCATAACTGCCATTGCAGAGGGTGTTGAAACACCAGAACAGCTAGCACATCTTAAAGATTTGAATTGTGACTTTGCTCAAGGTTATTTATTTTCTGAACCTATAGAGCAAAAATTTATAATTGACTTTATTAATTCAGCACCTCAATGGTAAGTTAAGTAATGAGACAGAATTAATTGCACAACTGATTTTTCTGTTCCTGTTTCCTGTTCCCTGTTCCCTCTCTCAACGAGTGAATTTAATTTTGTCCGACTACTTATTAGCAATCTCAACAGCTAGAAAACAACAAAACTGATTGAATTTTTGTATTTAATTACTGTTAAATTACAACTAAGAATTTATTTAACTTGGCTTTTGGTATATTCAGGCTTTTATTTTTCGTCAAATAAAAGCATAATAGAAATGTGAATAATTTGTTAGCACCTTTACAATCATTAACTAAAGGTAACTGGTTCAAACTTATTTGCGGAGCTAGTTTCCAACATCTCCCCACAGTCAGAAGTTTAACAATAGCCTATACTTTGGCTGGTGCTGACTGTATAGACGTTTCTGCTGATCCGGCAGTTATTGCGGCTGTGCAAGAAGCTTTACAAGTGGCAAAAAGCTTAACAAGTGATGCCCAAGAGCGCGGTTTTAATTACAAAGGTAATTTACCTTTCTTAATGGTCAGCTTGAACGATGGAGAAGATCCTCATTTTCGCAAAGCTGAATTTGATCAAACTCAATGTCCCCAAACTTGCCCTAGACCCTGTGAAAAAATCTGTCCTGCTCAGGCAATCATCTTTAACCGTACAAAAGACAATTTTTCAGGAGTGGAA